>NC_019702.1:1276455-1595569 GCF_000317085.1 Synechococcus sp. PCC 7502 | reverse complement strand
TAATTTTTAATTTAAATTGGATTTAATTCAATTCTAAAGTTTAATTCCAGAAAAAAGAGTTTCAGCTTTACTGGGCTGCCAATTCCGCGGGTGTCCAGAGGAATTCGGGTCGAAGAGTTTGCAACTTAGTTCCCTTAAAATAAAAGCTCAAAATCTTTTCATAAGACCATCCCAACTTACCTAAATTATAGGAGCCAGTTTGACTCATACCCACCCCATGTCCTAACCCTCCACCAATAAACGCATAACCTTTGATCGGATTATTACTAGGCTGGCTCGTTTTTGTGACTTCGACTTTACGTCGCCGAGCCTGATCGGACTTAGGTTCCTCATAGAGAGGTTCTATATAAAAAAATGTGCTATTTGGAGCATACAGAGCATCAATAATTTCATCTTTTTCTAAAAGAATAGTTTTCGTATCGGTCTCCACCTCAATTTTTAAGACTCGCCCTGAGGGCGATCGCTGCACAATCCGTAACGACTTAATCTCATTAAACTTAGTGTCCATGTCTCCCGATAGTCGCAAAAATTCCCGAACTGTAGTTTTGATCTCCTCCATGCTACTTTCGACTCTCCACCTAAAGGCAGACCAAGTTTCTTCATTAAAGCCAGCTTTTTGCTTAATGAAAGCACGGAAATTATCTTCGCTGGATAAATCTAACTTATTGGGATCAAAGGGATTGACTGAATCTAAAACTGAGGTCAGGTAAGGGCGTTTTCTGCCATCCCACAGGTCATTATAGTTAGCGGTAATACCACCCGTGGTTGAGGAATACAAAGCATCAATCACTTTATTATTAAAAGTTAAAACCTGTCCCTTAGTATCAGCGATCGCCCGATCTGCCAACTCACTAGTTTCCTCCAGTCCTCGATACACTTGGCATTGGGTTGTAGAACATAGCTGATAATCATCCACAGCAAAGCGGTGACGACTAGCAAGGGCGTAGGTGCGTGCCAAAATTACCTGTGCTTCAATGGCAGGGTATGGAGCCTTATAGCCAATTTCATGGGGGACAACTCCCCGTAAATAGGTCTCTAAAGGAACTTGGTTCACAAGGGTATAGCTTTGATGGGCATTTTTTTGCAGCCTTAAAGTACCCGCATACCGTCTTTGGTTAACAGCAATTACACCTAAATTACTGGAAATATCTAAACTATCTCGGTTATAGCGATTGCCCCCAACCACCCAAGATACCAATGGCTCTTGCTTAATTACCTTACGATCCAGTTGCACAAGGTTGTAACCCTGTAATTTTAAGTAATAGGTTAAAAGACTACTTAGGGGAAAAGCATCATAAATACTTCTTTTTGCCCATACTTGCCAGCGCCGTGGTTGAGCAATTTCAGTTTGAATGCGCATAGCCCGCCAACGGTAAGCACTAGCTGCGGCGTTCTCAAAACTACGGTGATTACTCAAAATCACTTTTTCTTCCAGGCGAGGCTTACTTAAGGGTTGTTGAAATATACTAATACTGACTTCATTGGTTTGGATGGTTTGGAATTTACCATCATTTGACTTAAAAGTAAGACTAAGCTTATCTCCCTGAACTGCTTTAAGGGTGATCTGATCTTGAGGATTTTCCCCAAATCGTTGGATAATTCCCATCTGCATAATCGGATTTGTATCCGGTGCTGCTTGCAGACTTTCTCCGCCTAAGACGATCACCCAAACACAGCCAACAAGAACTTTCCCGATCCATTTTTGCCTGGTGATACCCCAGATTAAGCCCGAAACTAGGAAGGTTGGAGAATTACTCATAATTTTTAACTGAAACTAATCTAGTTCAGGTTTCGGGACTTTAGGCTTTAGAATCGGCTTCTCCACCGTAGTTAATCTCTTAGTAACAACTGGGCAAGCTAAATGCTCATAGTCAATAACTTTTAAGTCATCACCAATTAATTGACATTTCAAATACACAAACTGTTGAACTAGTTCTAGGGGAATATCACCCTTAACATTTAAGGTAAAGCGATCGTTTTGAGACGGTTGCAAATATTCTGGTCGGCGTTGAATTTCTACTAAGAAAGAATTTTCCAATTGCTTTTCTAGTTTTTTAGTGATAAATCCGCGAATATTAAACTGCCCATCTTCAAACTCTTCGATCTTGCTAGAAACATCAGTCGCTAAAATTTCTAAGCGCAGCCCGTGGATTTTACTGGTCTTGGGATAAACCACAAACTGATGCTCTAACGATAAATCAATCTTCTTTTCTAATGCCTTAATTGCCTTACTTAAAACGTATGCTTTATAGGCTGAGCCATTAGTTATGATCAATTCACCTTTATAAAAAGCTTCGGCACTGGGTACATATTTACCTGCAACTAGTCCTACGGCTTGGCACCAAAATATTGGTAAACTTTCTTCTTGCGCTTTGTGATCTTGCTTATGATCTTGATGTTGTTGAGCGATCGCAGTTGGATTCAGCTCTGAATTTGGGTCTAAATTAATCTGCTCATCAAGATGATCGGGATCAGCTAATTGCTCAAGTTCCAAGTTTTGAATTTCTATGGGTTCTTCGATAACTTCTGCATTAGTTGAATTAAGCGGACTATCTGCATTATTGGTAAGTGGGAGGGACGTTAATAAATCACTGGGCAGATCGCTTGATTGAGCATTATTTAAATCAACTTTTGCCTCGGAATCTATCTGTGGTTCTATATTTAGGACTACCTGCTCACTTGTGTCAGTTTTAAGTTTAGGTTTGAGCTTAGGTTTTGCAAAGGTACTTTTAGTAGGACTTTCTGTTGTGCTTTTAACTGAATCTTTAATTTTATTGGAAGCTTGATCAGAAATTTGAGTTGGAATTTGATCAGAGGCGGTTGATTCTTCTAGTACAGGCGAGGCTAGCTCCTGAATCTCAGCTTTTTCTAATGCTAATGTTTCTGGAATTGGCTGTAGAACACTCTCAAGATTCTGAGCAATGGGCTTAGGTAAGGCTTTGTGACGTTGGGGACGCTGGAGAGCAGCACTAATAGTAACTTTTTGATCGGGCTTGGGCATAGATAAATATATAGAAGTCTTTAGAAATCATTCACTTGTACAGCCGCATCTATTCTAATTGATCTTATCTAATTGATCCCAGAATTGATCTGAAGAACAGGATTGAGTTATTTACAACTAGCTCCATGAAGATTAATCAGATATTAACTTTAAGCTATGATCCTTTAGAACATATTAACTTTATCGATATATCCAGAGTTTTCGTATAATAGTATTAAGTATATTCCTCTAGAATCGTGTAAGACACAAGGATACAAGACACAAAGTAAGATATGTCCAACTTTTATCCTGAACTCACTAAAGAACAGCGATCAGTATGGCTAAGAGGATTACTGACCGTGGCTTTAGCAGATAATGAGTACAGCCAAAAAGAACAAGACCTAATTCAAGATTTACTCAAAGACAATCACATTGCCACCTTAGAACCAATTACTCCTAAGGAGGTTGCTGCGGTGTTTGGTAATAGTCCAGACCTAGCTCAAAATTTTCTACGAACTGTAGTAATGGTAGCTTTGGTGGATGGTGATTACTCCGATAATGAACATCAATTAATTCAAGAATTTTCTACTGCTCTAAATCAAGAGTCAAATATTATGTCAGACCTGAGAAGCCAGCTAGAAGGAAATCACGGGCATCATACTCACCTTCTTGATCCCATTAAAGACTGGTTAGATCACTTAGATATTAAAGATTCCAGAGTTGCTCGAGTTTTATGTAAGGTTATACCTGCTCAATGTCCCTTTGAACGAGATGTATTTTTATTTGGGCGCAAACTTGTCCATATTCCTGCGATGTGCCAGATCAATCCGTTGTACGATCAATTAGTTGGATTACGTTTTCGATCGCTATCATATTTAGCCGATGAATGTGGTGAAGACATTTCCGAATTTTGTTAGGGTTCAAGATCGGGTTATAACATGGCAAAGGAAGATGATACCTCTCTATCGACAAATGTATTAAAAGTTGTGCGCGCTCTGAATATGGCGGGATGGATTGGCTTTTGGGCACAATCAGTACTAGCTGTTATTTCCACTTTGATTTTGCTGTTTGCAATCATTAGTCGGAGTGCGGGTGGCTCTGCCCAAAGTAATCCTGGAACTGGTGCGGGTACATTTTTAGCCTTTTTAGGCTTGATTGCCGTGTACTTAAGCATATTTTGGAATTTTCGCTATACCATGCTTGCCAAGGAACTGCGAACTTCTGACAACCGACCGAGTCGTGCTGAAACTATTAAGCAATTAAAAATTGGCATAATTATTGGTTTTGTGGGTATGTTTATAACCTTGTTGGGGGCTGAAGCGATCGTTGGGGTTTTAGTTGCCAAGTCCCTATCTCAACCACAAACTGCCTTTGTTAACCCTGATAGCTTTAATCGGTTGGTGCAGCCCATAGATATATTTATAGTGCAAGCTAACACTAATACCATTCTTGCCCACTTTTTAGGTTTAGTAACTTCGGTATGGTTACTTGATCGAATTAGTAAATAGTAAAAAAAGTTTTTTGGAAATAATTTTAAAAATTAAGTGGTTTGCGTGACCTAACGCTATAAAGTAGTATTAAATACACAAAGTCTAAAGGATCAATTAAGTTTTATGAGCAATAAGCCCGAGCGCGTTGTCTTGATAGGCGTGGCAGGAGATTCTGGCTGTGGAAAATCCACTTTTTTACGCCGACTAATAGACCTGTTTGGCGAAGAATTTATGACGGTTATTTGCTTGGATGATTACCATAGTCTTGATCGCAAGCAACGTAAGCAGACAGGTATTACTGCTCTTGATCCTCGTGCAAATAATTTTGACCTGATGTACGAGCAGATCAAAGCATTAAAAAGCGGTGAGTCGATTATGAAGCCTATCTATAATCATGAGACTGGCTTAATTGATCCACCAGAATTGATTAAACCAAACCACATTATCGTGATTGAAGGTTTACATCCTCTCTATGACGAAAGAGTGCGATCGCTCCTTGATTTCAGCGTTTACCTTGATCTCAGTGATGAAGTAAAAATTGCTTGGAAAATTCAAAGAGATATGGCGGAACGTGGTCATACTTTAGCTGATGTTATGCAGGCGATCGAAGCTCGTCGTCCAGATTTCTCCGCATATATTGATCCCCAAAAAGCTCATGCTGACGTAGTAATTCAAATTTTACCCACCAACTTAATCAAAGACGATAAGGATCGCAAAGTTCTGCGTGTCCGTCTTGTGCAGAGAGACTCTGTGGAAAATTTCCAGCCAGTTTACTTGTTTGATGAAGGCTCGGATATTACTTGGACACCCTGCGGCAAGAAACTTACCTGTTCCTATCCCGGAATGCGCTTTTACTACGGTTCGGATTCCTATTACGGACACCCTGTTACTGTGTTAGAAGTGGATGGTCAATTTGATCGCCTTGATGAAGTGATTTATATCGAAAATCATTTAAGTAATCTTGATACCAAGGACTATGGGGAAATGACCCAATTATTATTAAAGCACCCTGATTATCCCGGTTCTAATAATGGTACTGGTTTGCTACAAGTAATTGTGGGCTTAAAAATGCGTGCCACCTACGAACGTTTAACAAAAGAATCGGTTGCTACTAGAGTCCCATCTTTGGTCTAAGAAATTAGTCTGGGAGAGGTAAAAAACACTTGAAAAACTAATTTAAAACTAAGTTTGTAATTTATCTAATTAGCCCTAATTTTGGGGCTTTTTTATTGAGTGTATAAATTTGAGTCTATAAATGTGAAGCCCCACACCCGCAAACCTTATCTTTCACTAAAAATCAAGATTATGTCGATATTTGAGAGATGATCTCAAGGAGATTTAAATTTAGAGGAAATCTGCCTTCGGCTTTAATTTGTTTAATATAGGATTCGGAGATGCGCCAGTTGAGCTTTTGAGACAATGCCCGAATGATATCACCCCGATCTATTACGCCTGCTACAGAACCAACCCTTGATAGCACAGTAAGTTCTCGTAATTTTTTGGTTTCTAATATTTTAATTACCTCTGTAATTTTGGTATTTAACTCGACGACATCCAAGGATTTAATTGGTTTGGTAATGTCATTGATAGTTTTTGTTACCCATTCTTGGCGATCGCTATTTTTGATTTCAGAGGGTATTACCATGCCGCGATCGCGTCCGTTAGAAGAAGCAAAAAATAATGGTTGGGTTTCTGATTCCCGCATTAGTAAAAATTCATCGGCAAATTGGCGGATAGACATATCAGCATCTATAATCCGAAAGTCTCTGGTCATAGCAGTTTCTGCCGTAATTTCTGATAAAGCCTGTTGCAGATCAGTAAGCTGAAGATAGGCACCTGCATTAGCAAGAATAAACCAGCCTAAAACTATTAGCCATAGCCCTGATAAAAACTGCCCTGAACTTAGGGAAACAGCAAAACCCCAGAGAATGCCAAACCAGCCTAGGACTTGACCACTGCGGGCAGCAACCCGAATCCCAGTAAAATAATTGCCTGTATATTTCCAAACGGCGGCTTTGAGAACTTGTCCACCATCAAGGGGAAGACCAGGTAATAAATTAAAAATACCTAGCACCAAATTAATCTGCCCCAATTGCAAAGCTACGATGCTAATTATGGGCTGAATAGCTTGGAGCAAAAATGCAGTCCACAGTAAAACTATCGCTAATGCTAAACTTACCAATGGTCCAGCGATCGCTACTTTAAATTCAGTACCAGGGTTTTGGGTTTCCCTTTTCATGGAGGTTAAGCCACCTAAAAAATTTAAGGTAATAGCTTCAATCCCGATGCCGTTTGCTCTGGCGGTGAGGCTATGCCCAAGCTCATGTAAAAGAATTGATGTAAATAGTAATAAGGCGGTAATCAGTCCAAATAGCCACGCTAAATTGGGAGCTATACGCGTATAGGAGGCACTAAAGTCTATGGTTAATAGTCCCAAGATTAAAACTAAAGATGGGTCTATATAGAGGGGAATGCCCCAAATTGCCCCAACCCGAATGCCACCTTTCATGATTTTTGTCCTGCTGTTACCAATTGACTTCCTCCTAACTTATAAATCCTAAATTTCAAGACTATTTAGCGATTAAGACGAGATATAAAACCATATTGCCATACTGTTGAGTAGAAATTGAGTAGAAACTTAGATGATTAGATTACTTAGTTGAGCATTCATAGCGATCGATGAAATCTTGGACAATATAGTCTTGCATAGCATTTTGGTTAAGCTGAACTATACAGGTAGGGTTTTTCTCCTCAGGCGATCGCCCAATATTATTTTTACCTCTTTCTTTACTTTTATCATCTTGGAAACTACTTAAGTCAAGCTCATTTCCCCTTGATACTTTTTTAGAATTCTGATTTGTTTTGGTTCCAACAAGTTCCTTTTTTTCTGGATTTGATACTTTGGGGACAGTAAAAGGCTGGGACTGCGGAGAAGAATCAGGCGGTTTGGGAGGAGTAGGAACACGAACCTTGGCAGATTTAGCAATAAATTTTTCCGTCAAAATCACTACTAAAATTATGATGAATAAAATTGTGAGAAAAGCTGTGATATTACGGCGATTCTGCATTAAGCTTTAACCAAAACTGGCGCAACTAAGGCTGACTCCAACTCAGTTTTACCTAAACGCTCTTCTAAGATATTCATTACCTCTCGTCCAAAATCATTTTCATTTCGTTGCCAAGCTTGTAGACATACTTCGCCAAAAAATGATCCCAAGGGTTCGGGGTTCCACAATAATTTTTTAGCTGTCCAAGGCATCATACTCATAGGGTCATAGTCAGGCTTGAGGATATCATTTTTAAAAGCATATTCCTCTAGATGGGTATGGGGTTGTAAGCCAATGAAAAAGATAGCTGGCTCCACTTTATCGGCACCAAATATTTTTTCTAATTCCCGATGATAGGCAATGGTTTGGCGAATAGTATCAAAGGTTTCATCAATTACATTAAATGAATAATTCACAGATACCAATTCATTAAATCCCGCCGACTTCAGATCACGACAGTTTTGCAGAATAACTCGGAGGTTATAACCCATCCGCATTTTTCGTACTAACTCTTGGGAGCCACTGGTAATACCGATTTCAAAGTAGCTCATGCCCGTTTGTACCATCAGTTCACATAGTCTTGGGGTCAAATTATCCGCCCGAATATATGCTGCCCAATGAATATCGGTCATCCCCGAATCAACGACTTTTTCTAAAAGTTCTACGGCATCATCAATATATTTTTTCGCAGGAATAAACTGAGCATCGGTAAACCAAAAATTACGTACGCCCCGATCATAAAGTTCTCGCATTTCTTTGACAACTTCATCCGCAGGATTTATGCGTACCTGTTTGCCCTCAATCACCGTATAAATGCAGTAACAGCAATTATGGGGACAGCCTCGTTTAGTTTGCACTCCAATAAAAAAGTCGCGATCGCGGAAATAATAATTAAAGTCTGACCAAATCGACTCAATATAGTTGTAATTGCAAGCAGTTTTTTCAATCGGGGCGGGTTGCTCGTGGATTAGACCTTTTCGAGGTTTTTGTTCTCCTGCGACATAGCAGCGATCGCTCTCAATACTTGCACCTTTTACCAATTTTTCTAAAAGAGCTTCCCCTTCACCAACCGAGATAATTGTACCTTTGGGTAGCTTAGTTCCTAATTGTTCATAAAACACACTAACTGCACCACCACCAATCATTGCCCTAGCTTCAGGATGATATTGTTTTGCCCGTGCTAATCCCCGTTTAATCAAAGCAGAATTGCGCCATAGCTCCGTGTAATAGGAAGTAAATAAACGCAGTCCGTTTAAGGCTCCACGAAGTTTGATAATGGGATTGAGGGAATAGTAAAACTCAAAGGCATTTTGCAGAGGATTGCCACCGCGTCCACCCACCGGCGCATAGATTTGAATATCTCGCCATGAAAATACTAGCAAATTGGGCTTAAATTCATCAATACTGGCATCTAGGGCTGTGAAAAAATCTAAAGGGGGGACAGTTCCCATATCAAAGATACATTGCTCTACATCTGGGGCAATTTTATGAATATGATCGGCAAGATAAACTACCCCAATGGGAAATATCGGATTGCAAGGGAGCCTAACATAGAGAATGCGGCGGTACGCATCCTGAAGGGAATTGCTAATTGCCATAGTTCTTCTAATTAATTTTGTGGTTAGTTTTAATTGATATTAAATCGATATTAAAAGTTGTTAAAAAGTCTTTACATATCCCTAATTTTAACGCAATAGCTGCGGGGATCGCCCAAGTTTTAGCTCATTTGCCTAGCTTTAGGATTTTCCCTGCTAAAATTGCGGCTCCAAACCCATTGTCAATATTCACCACTCCAATACCAGTGGCACAGGAATTCAGCATAGTTAAAAGAGGCGCAATGCCATTAAAATTTGCCCCATAGCCAACACTAGCAGGTACAGCAATCACGGGACAGCTAACCAAGCCTGCCACCACACTAGGTAAAGCTCCTTCCATTCCCGCCACCACAATTAATACATCTGCCGTTGTTAATAGATGCTGGTGTTGCCACAGACGATGGATTCCCGCTACTCCCACATCCCAAAGCCTTTGAACCGTGAAACCACATAATTCTGCCGTCAGGGCAGCTTCTTCGGCAATGGGTAAATCGGCAGTTCCTGCACTGATAATTGCAATTTTCCCCTTTTGATTAGATTGAACTTCTCCTAGATAACAAATCTGAGCGATCGCCGAGTATTGTAAGTCTGGTAAAAATGGTTGAATTTGACTATGTACCGAAGAGCTAATTTTGGTAGCGATCGCCTGTCCGCTTTTAGCGTATAAAACTTTCATAATGGCAATAATTTGATCGGGAGTTTTACCTAACCCAAATACCACCTCAGGAAACCCAGTGCGTAATGACCGATGGTGATCGATTTTGGCAAAATCACTAACTGGCTCAAAGTTGAGATATTGCAGCTTTTGCAGAGCCTCTTGGGGCGAAATTTCTCCGATCGCTACGGCTTGCAGGAGGTTACTGAGGTTTTCGGACATACCGTAAATAAATATAGAAAATATAGGAACAAAAATAGAGTAAAAATGCTGAATAAATATATTATTCGACTTCGATTAGCAGTGAGAGTCGCAAAGCCTTAATAAATAGACTTAATCAATAGATATAGAGCGGTAAAATGCTATAAAAAAAGGCATTACCATTATTGGGTAACACCTACTTTCCACTTTTAATTCAAATTAATTCAAAATATTTGCTTAGGCTGCTTCGATCGCAACTGGTGCTACAGGATAAACACTAACCTTTTTACGAGATTTACCCAGACGTTCAAAGGTAACTACCCCTTCAACGGTGGCATACAAAGTATCATCATTACCACGTCCTACGTTATTACCGGGATGGATTTTAGTCCCTCTTTGTCGCACGATGATACTGCCTGCGGTAACAGTTTCGCCACCATAGCGTTTTACGCCTAGACGCTTAGCGTTAGAGTCCCGTCCGTTTCTAGTACTACCCGTACCTTTTTTGTGTGCCATCGCTATTTATCTCCAAAAAATTAATCTAAAAAATAAAAGTACTAACAGTAACTGATTATGCTGCCTCAGTTGTAGCTGTCTCAGTTGTCCCCAAGTTAATGGTATCAACCATAATTCGAGTCAAATTCTGGCGATGCCCATTTTTTTTGCGAGTTTTCTTTTTAGGTTGCATCTTATAGACAATTACTTTTTTTGCCCTTAGGTGCTGCAAAACCGTAGCTTCAACCGTTGCGCCTGTAACCAAAGGTTGCCCAATCACCGTAGTATCATCTTGACTGACCAGCAGTACATCGGTAATTGTTAGTTTAGAATCTGGTTCAAAATGCAGTAATTCTACGTCATAGAACCGTCCTGGTTCCACACGATACTGTTTCCCACCTGTTTGAATAATTGCGTAGCTCATAATTTTTATAGATTGAATGCCGTACAGGTATTGAAGTTAATCAATTTAAGGTTTGATTAGGTTTTGAAGTATTTGCAAGGACAAATGATCGTCAAATCGTAAACTTACCTGATCCGAGCGTGAATAATTACACAGTCCCTAACTATACATTAACTATAATTATCCATGCAAGCTTAATCTTGCTGTTGAAGTAAATCTATGGAGAGGAAAAAGGAGATCGCTTCTTTGAGGGAGAATATAAAAGCATCAATTTCAGCTTTAGTATTGTAGAAATATAGACTAGCTCTAGCGGTACCAGTTATGCCTAAGTAGCGGTGGAGGGGCTGTGTACAGTGATGTCCAGACCGAATGGCAATGCCTTCTTGATCCAATAATTGGGCAATATCATGGGCATGGATATAACCCGTAGCACTAAACGATGCTAATCCAGCACGGTGGTTAAGGTTGCCATAGATTTTTAACTCAGGAATATCCTGCAACTGGGGTATTAGGTAACTGATTAATTCCTGTTCATAGCGATGAATTCGCTCCATCCCGATCGCTGTTAAATAGTCAACGGCAGCACCAAGGGCGATCGCTTCACCAATGGCGGGAGTTCCTGCTTCAAACTTATGGGGTAAATCGGCATAGGTAGAGTGATCTAAATACACCTCAGCAATCATTTCCCCTCCGCCCAAAAAAGGTGGCATTTGATTCAAAATCTCGGATTTGCCATACAGAAAGCCGATACCTGTGGGCGCACACATTTTATGTCCAGAGGCAACTAACCAATCACAATCAATCTCTTGGACATTAATGGGCATGTGGGGGACACTTTGGCAGGCATCGATTAGGACTTTGGCACCGTAATGATGTGCTAGGGTAATTACCTCGGCAATTGGATTAATACAGCCTAAGGTATTAGAGATATGAACGATGGATACTAATTTAGTGCGATCACTCAGCAAGGATTTGTAGTGATCTAGGTCAAATTCTTCACTTTTAGTTAGTTGCACAAATTTCAGAACCGCCCCGGTTTTTTGCGCCACTATTTGCCAAGGGACAATATTGCTGTGATGTTCCATTGCCGACAAAATTACTTCATCCCCAGCTTTGAGGTTTGCCATACCCCAGCTATAGGCAACTAGGTTAATCGCCTCGGTAGCATTGCGGGTATAAATGATTTCCTGAGCAGAACGAGCATTAATAAATTTTGCCACTTTGTCACGGGCGGCTTCGTAACCTTCTGTGGCTCTACGGCTCAGAGTATGTGCCCCTCTATGCACATTGGAATGATCATGTTCATAATAGTTACGCCAAGCATTGAGAACCTGAAGTGGTTTTTGGGAACTGGCAGCATTATCAAAATAGATCAAGGGATGTCCATTAATGTCTTGATCTAAGATGGGAAAATCTGGGCGGGTCTGATTAGCTAAGGTTTCAGAGTTTAGACTAATTAGCTCGGGTACTAAAATCATTGGGAATAGAAATTTTATGGTACCTGAATTCTAGCATTGCCCTTCGTAACAAGGAGTGACAAATATAGATTTGATAATTTAACTAAAAAAGCAACAAATATTGATATAAATATCCTAGCTGTTTTACGGTAGTGGTATGAACAAAGTAACAATGGTGGGGGCTTTAGTAGGCTTAACCGTTGCTGGTGTAGGAATTGGGGCTGGAATTGCGGCGGTAATGACTGGAGGTGTTAAAAATATTAGGCTCAGTGCTTTTTATGGTTCTCCATCAGATAACTTGCCTGATAATTCTGTAAATAATAATGTGGCGATCGCCTCAAACGCAAACTCAACGAATATAAATTTCAATCCAGTTGCTACTCAATCCTGCCGCTTAAATTCCACCGTTGCCGTTGCAAATTCCCTAAATGGAGCATGGCAAGCTGCTCAAATCGCTACAAACCCCCTACCAGCATGGCAATATTTTAATAATCAAATGGCTCCTGATCTAGTCGCTAGACTCTATCCTGCTCCCTTTCCCCAAATTAGTGATCGCGCCCGCCGTGCCAGTGTACCAATTGTGATGTACCACGACATTACTAAAGATAAGCAACTAGATTGGGATGTCACTCCCGAAGAACTAGAACAGCATTTTGCAACCATTCAAGCCAATGGCTTAACGCCGATCACCATGGATCAGTTGGTTAATCATCTGAGAACGGGAGCAACTCTGCCAGCAAATCCAATTTTATTGACCTTTGATGATAACTACCTTGGTCAGTACGAGTATGCTTTTCCATTACTAAAAAAATATGGCTATCCTGCGGTTTGGTCTATTCACACAGGTTTTGTGGGTAAAGGCGGAAACAAGCCTAAAGCCAATTGGGATCAGATTAGAGAAATGTATAAAAGCGGATTAATTACGATCGCCTCCCATACGGTCAATCACTTTAATTTATCGAGGATTGATGAAGCTCAAGTAGATCGCGAGTTACGCATTTCTAAGCAAGTTCTGGAAAAAGAATTGGGCATTGCTATTAAATATTTCACCTATCCTGAGGGTTCCTATAGCGATCGCATTAAAGATCAGGTTAAAGAAGTTGGCTATGAAGCTGCCCTAACCATGAGCCTCGATCCGAGGGATGAATTGCCCGCAGAAAAATCCGATGATCTATTAGCAATTAGACGTTATGGACAATCTCGTTTTGCTGATGTCATAGCGATCGCTAGTAATGGAGTACCTGATTCAGGAAATACCAGCGATAAGGACATAGATAACTTACCCGACAGCACCGTAGTCAACTTTGCCAGTCCAATTTCCAAAAAACTGGTGAATTTTGATGGTCTGCCCATCACGCTAATCTCTGGCGGAAGACCTGTAACTGTGCATCACCACACCCGCGCTCAAGTGCGAGAAATTATGAAAACTGCCAAGGCGATCGCTGCCGTTGATGGGGGCTTTTTCTCTTTGCAATCCCTAGAAAGCAATAAAATGATTGGACCAGTGCTCAGTCAATTTGCTGAGGATGCAGGGGTATTAGATGTGGGGCGATCAGGTGAAAATCCCCTACTTAAAAATCGTCCCCTAGTGTTAATTAGCCCTAGCGATATTAAGTTTATTCCTTACAATCCCACTCTGCACTCGACTAAAGAGCAATTACAAGCAGAAATGCCCGATGTTACCGATGCCTTTGTCGCGGCTGGGTGGCTGGTAAAAAATGGACAGCCTCAGGATGCAGCTAGTTTTGGTAAATTGTATGGTTTTGATGCCAATCGCGATCGGGCGTTCTGGGGTATAGATCGCAAGGGAAGACCCGTAATTGGCGTGACCATGGAAATGATTGATTCTGTGAACCTAGGAAAATTACTAGCAAAAGCTGGCTTGCAAGAGGCGGTCATGCTAGATTCTGGAGCTAGTGCCTCCTTGGCATATCGGGGTAAGTCTCTGATGAGTTATGATCCCCGTCCCGTTCCCCACATTGTTGCGCTTTTAAACCCAGACCAAACTATGAGTACCAAGTGGGATGGAGCAGTTACTTGCTTAAGTCGGAATTAACTGACCAGGGCGGAGTTTTGCCCATTTACCTAGTTCTTCAGAAAAGCTGAGACAGCCCACCACATCCCATTCCATCTCAATCCCTTGATTATCGGTGCGAATATTGACGTTTATACTGGGTGAATTTGCCTCAAAATCTGGACTAGCAGTTAAATGGGGTTGCTGATGCTGCTCTTCGACGGCATGGTAAGTAATACAGCGATCGACATAGTGACAGTTGACGCAAATACACATATACTTTTCCCCAACTTAACTGCAATTGCTTTCTATCTTAACTCACTTATTTAACTCACTTAAATTAGAACTTACGCACTCAGATTTACAGAATAAAGTACGGACGAAGAGAACTTGGAACTTTGTCCTCAATTGGGGTTTTGCCCTAGAACCGAACCCTTTTAAATCTAGATTTGGCTAAAATGGATATGAGACTTAAAGGAATAAAATACTGAATGCAAATTTCTAAGCCGAATTCTTGGTTGCTACCTGTTATAGTTACAGGCTTAGTTACAGTAGGGGCGATCGCTACTTTTTCCCTCACCCAAACTCAAAAGACCCAAAATATAACTGATTTAACGGTTCCTGTTACTTCTAAATCCTTAAACCTCAAAATCAGAGCTAGTGGTATAGTTCAACCGATCCAAACCGTAAACCTTAGTCCTAAAGTTGCAGGTCAATTGGCACAGCTTTATGTGGAACAGGGAGATCGCATTAGTAAAGGACAAATTATTGCCAAAATGGATGACCGCAGCATTCAAACCCAAATTGCCCAAGCCCAAGCTAGTTTTGCCAATGCCCAAGCCAACCTGAATAAATTGCAATCGGGTAGTCGGCGCGAAGATATTGCTGCTGCCCAAGCTCGACTAGAATCTGCTAGAGCCAGAGCTAACCTTAGCCGTACCCGTTTAGTCCGCAATCAAGATTTAGCAAACCAAGGAGTAATTACCCGCGATCGCCTTGATGAATTATTCGCAGATCAAAAAGCAACCACCGCCAACTTAATCGAACTGCAAAGGCAACTGGAACTTTTGCAAAATGGCTCAAGACCTGAAGATATTGCCCAAGCTCTAGCACAAGCACAAGAAGCAAAAGCCCGCTTAGATGCGGCACTAGTCCAGTTAGACGACACAATTATCAAGTCTCCCTTTGATGGCATTATCACCCAGAAATTTTCCAATGTGGGGGCATTTGTCACTCCGACAACCTCTGCGTCGGCGGTGGGATCGGGTAGTTCAACTTCGATTGTTTCGGCTGCTAGTGGGCTAGAAATCTTGGCAAAAGTTCCGGAGGTAGATATTGCTCAAATTAAAATTGGGCAGAAAGTAGAAATTATCGCTGATGCCTATCCCGATCAAACTTTTATGGGAGAGGTACGCCTCATTGCCCCCGAAGCCGTAATCGAGCAGAATGTTACCTCTTTTCAAGTTAGGGTAAAATTAAATACGGGTTTATCTCAGCTAAAATCAGGGATGAATGCTAATCTCATATTTCTGGGATCAAGAATTAATAACGCTCTATTGGTACCGACCGTAGCGATCGCCACCGAAAAAGGGCAAACAGGGGTATATACTCCGGATCAAAATCAAAAACCTCGGTTTCAAGCGGTTACCATTGGGATCACCATTGATAATCAGACTCAAATTTTAACTGGTGTTACCTCTGGGAATTTAGTATTTATTAAGCTTCCAGATAATCAGCTACCTAAAACTAATTAGTATTCAATTTAATCTATTTAATAATCTAGTTACTAGCTAATTATAGTTAATGCAAATTTGATATAAATAAAGCTTCGCTCAAAGAGGTCTTGATTGTAAAAACAAATTTTAAAAACCATGAAAAATTTAAAAATAGCAAATAGCTAAAATATTTAGAATTAATAGCTGAATTAATAACTAATAAAAATTAAGGAATTAAATTAATCGTGAAAGGTGGATTTAAAAATTTCTGGTCTGACCTAAATCGCTGGGTTAAAGATACTCCCGCAAGAGCAATTGACCTAGCCTACAAAGCCGCAGTTGCAGTTAAAAAGTTAGAAGATGACTATTTTGAAGGTAATCCTATATCCAGAAATTGGGGCTATGCTGATAATACCTACAGTCTATTTCAAACTCAGTTGCAGAATGCTTTGATCACTATAGATGTCAGGTTAGCAGAATATCGATTAAGCTCCAGAATTCCCAACTTTTTAAAATCCGATGCGATTAAACCGCCAGTCAAAGCCATAAATAATGGTAATGGAAATACTAATGGAGAGTATGCTACGCCCACGATTTTACAGAAGCTAGTATTCATCGATCTAATTTTATCTAGGTATCGTGCCAATATTTCTGAGCCTGTGAATGAAACTGCGGCTAGTCATCAGTCTGCCAAACTTTTAGAAGGAGTTAAAGGTATTGCTCCCAAGACTCATAACAATACACCCAAAAGTCCTATTAAGTCAGATGCTAATTCAGTAAGTATGAGCGTTGAGCATAGTGACTTTACCCCCAAATATGTGGAGCAAACCTATGTGCCGATTTCAATTTTGCAATCCCTAGAACGAATTCGTCGCAACATTACCTCTGGTGATAAGTACGAACAAGAACTAGTTCAAGATGCTCGACAAACTCGACGGCGGATCAATATTGGCATTAGATTTATTATTATTTTGGTTGTAGTTACTATTTCCACCCAGCAGGTATCTAAAAACTTTTTGTATAAACCCCTGGTTAAGAGTTGGGAAAGTCGTCACAAAGTTGAGTTTCAGTTTAGTAAAGAAATTGAAGAACGTGCCTTAGCTGAATACCGAGAAGAAAGGGCAAAAGTCGAGTTTCAGGCTTTACTCTCTGGGAGACCTGATGAGGTAAGTGGGCAAAAAGTTGAGGAGATTTTGCAAGAAAAAGTACAAGAAATCTATAAGCTTTATCAAGACTTAAGCTTAGAAGGAGTTCAAAACTTATTTGCTGACATGACCGCAGGATTTGTCGTTTACGCTATTTTACTGACAGGCAAAAAAGAAGTAAAAATAATTAAACAGTTCATAGATGAGACTATTCATGGTCTCAACGATAATGCCAAGGCATTTTTAATCATTGTAATAACTGATACTTTTGTTGGCTACCATTCTAGTCATGGCTGGGAAGTTTTAATCGATACCTTCTCTGTACATTTTGGCTTACCAGAAAACCGAGATTTAACCTTGGCTTTTATTGCCACTGTGCCTGTATTTTTAGATGGCTTGATTAAATTCTGGGTGTTCCAAGCTTTAACTAGCTCATCACCTAGTACGGCTGCCATTTATGATGAAATGAATAAGTGATGAGATGAATCATTAGTTGGGATTATTGATTATCTGGGTTTGCCGACGGAGGTGTATCAATTCTACCTGGAATGGGTTTTTGCACAGGTTGGAGTCCTGTCAGCATTCTCGATAGTTGCAGGGCATCTAAGGCGGGTTTAGTTTCTCGAACCTTATGCCATACCGACCTTGCCATCAGCATAGAGTGACGTTTGCGCGTAGCTTGAATTTGCTCTAGGTATGCTTCTCGTTCGGGTTGATAGTCGGCGGAGGAAACTAGTACAGAGGATGGTGTTTTTTCTTGATCAATAATGCGTGCCATTTGGGCGACAAGCTCTTTGTATAGCCATGTATAGGCGGGATGAACTGTGAGGTGACAGTTGTGGGTTGATTGGGCTGATTGTAAAACTAGGGAAAAATAGCCGATCGCTGCTTTGCGTTGAGGTTCGTATACATAGCCCGTGACATGCTGGGTTGACTTTAAGACATTTTGACCATGTTCGATCGCTTTATCCACAAGACTCTGACGAAAATCATTGATGCTTAGATCATAAACTTGGCGAATCTGTGGCGGCATGGCAGCAGTATCTAGTTGGTACAGCAGAAAGGCATCGGCATTACTCACAGGCAAGAGATTGGGCAGATCGGGCTGTTGATTTTGGGCAATTTCATGGAGAGAGGCAAAGGGAATTTCCCAGTCGGTAATTTGTGCCAGGGGTTGAAAACCATTTTGTCTATACAGGGCGATCGCATCTTTGCAGTTAACATCTACATTTAATATCCAGGTGCGTGCTTCCCAGCAGGACTCAAGACAGTGACGAATTAGCTGGGTGCCAATATTATGGCGTTGAATTCCAGTCATGACACTAATTTGATCGATCTGCCATGTAGTACGGCTGTGATTAACTGGAGATACACGAATAAATCCTAAAATTTGTCCACCTACTTCAGCAACATAGGCTCTAAATAGATTGCTCAAAGGGTTAGGTAGCCAGCTAATAAAGCGCACCACCTTAAACCATTGATTAATCTGCCCTACATAGTCGGGAGCGTAGTCAGGAGATGATATTTCAAAACTATTTTGTAAAAGATGAATCGCTTCTAAATCTCGATACTGCACAGGTCGGACTGTTACACTGGGAGGAGAAAAAGGCTGCATAGCGATCGCTTGAGAGTTTACATGTAATATCTAGCATACTATATATAGCAGTTCAGAGGTTTTGCCAAATCGATCTGTGTTCTAAGAGAATGCTCTAATCTAAAAGTTAGAAAGATAATTAATTTATGTCTAATCAAGCACAGGATCAAGAAGATCAAAAACAGGTTAGCAGGTTTCCACAAGTCTTTTGGGGGTTGGTGGCGATCGCGATCGCAGTAAGTGGGTCAGCAATTGTCGGAAGTTCAGCTTTGCGGTCATTACGGGTCAGTGATTCCCTAACCATTATCGGTTCGGCGAAACGTCCAATTCAAGCGGATTATGCTGTGTGGCGCAGTTCCGTATCTAGTCAGCAATCTACCCTACCGCAGGCTTATCAAGAGGTAAAACGCTCAAGCGATCGCGTACTTGCTTACCTAAAGTCCCAGAATATTAGTGATAGTTCTCTTAGTCTCAGTGCCATTACTACGGAGGCGATCGCAGAGTATATTAACGGTAATCCTACGGGTAAGACTCTGGCATACAAGCTGACCCAGCGCTTTGAAGTTAGTTCTAAGGATGTAAATGCCATCGCCAAGGTAGCGCAATCTAGTACGGATTTAATTAACGAAGGTATTCCCTATGTATCTGAGCCACCAGAATATTTATATACCCAACTCAGTCAACTACGGGTAGAAATGATTGCCGAAGCTGCTAAGAATGCTAAAGCCCGTGCCGATGCGATCGCTTCCGTAACTGGGAATAAAGTGGGTGTTGTCCGTCGTGCTGAAACCGATGCCTTTCAAATTACACCTCGATTTTCCACAGAAGTAAGTGGCGGGGGAGTCTATAACACTGCAACCATAGACAAAGACATTACCGCCGTGGTTTCCATTACCTTTGCCGTAGATTAATTAAGTCAAGGTCTTCTTTAGCAGTTTCCAATTTAGGCAGTGGGTTTGCGAATTGGCTAGTTTCTAGTACTTTTAAATTCTCATTATTTGCAGGTGATGCCGTATCTGCCATATCTATTATTGGATATAACCAACTTGAGAATAATTTGGTCATTTGGGGCATAAGGAGATAGGTCATTGTTGGAACTGCGATCGCCGTAATAATTGCCACACGGATTACTAAAGGTAGCATCACCAATAGTTGCTTCAGAGCTACAGAAATCAAAGTAATTAACGGAAAGACTGCCAACCATGTCACCACAGCCATCTTATATCGAGGTGGAGGTGTAATTGACGGATTACCGGGAAGGGTAAACCAAGTCTCCAAGCCAGTTACTACCTGAATTTGGGGCGGACTGATCGTAAGAGGTTCTGCTATGGCAAACCAGTGCTGTCGTTCTGGTGATTTCTCCCAGTTCCGAAGATTACTAAGGCGATCAAACTTAAAAATGATGCGATACTCTGGGTCGTCGGAATTAACAGGTCGAAAAATGTTGGTACCTAAATGTCCTTGAAACTGCCCGCAGGCATTAACGATTCCAGATAAAAATGACTCAAATTCTACTTTGCATTCGGGTTTAACCCGTCTTGAGATCACAACTGTAACAGAAGGATCATTAAAACTATTTACAGCTTCGGACATAATCAATCTCATCTATGCCTTGTTTTGTAAGAGATTGCGCGAGGATATTGGTACCCATGCTTTACAAAGTTTCATTATTTAATCGTTATTTAATTTTAGGTGCAAAATTAGTTATTTTCTGGGAATAGCTAGCGATCGCCTAATACAGAAACTCATGATTATGCTTGATTGCTATTTCTGAGTTGCCTGTTATCCAGCTAAAAACAGAAGCAATTTATCGATCATAATCGTCTTTAACTGTATTGGTTTTCATAAACGGGATGTGTTGATAACTATGTGCTTGGCAAGGTGATCATAGACAAATCTAAGTTTGCACTCTTGTTTGAGAAGTTTAAGTTTTCGGTAGCTCAAAGAAACTCAGAGCAATAGCTCAAAAATAGTTTTACATTACGTTGTAAAAGTTTTAAAGAACATTTCCTTGATAACACTACCGAAATTACTTTCCCCATTCAACGGGATTGAGGTAATAGTAGTATTCAAACAGGGAGTATAGATCGGGGTACTCTTTCATTAGTGCCATTGGTTGTTCAAAAAAAGTTTCTGTGGCAACTGCAAAAAATTCTGCGGGGCTGGTGGCTCCATAGCTATTAATTATTGTTTTCTTATTCCGTTCTAAGCGATCGCATAACTCTAAATACGCCTTGCTCATTACTTTTGCCCATAACTCAAAATCCGACTGGCGCAGCAAAATTGGCACACCTGCCGTCTTTCCTTCCTCTTGATCTAATTGATGAGCAAATTCATGTAAAACCACATTACGTCCATCTTGCCATCGGGTAATATCTTGCTCGACCTGCGCCCATGCTAAAACTAACTGATCTTTTGTCCATGACTCCCCAAGTCTAATCGTTCGTCTCTCTTGTAAAAGCAATCCATCGCTAATCGTTTCCGAGACTATATAAGCATTGGGATAAACCAAAATTGAGCGTAAGTTGGGAAAGTAAGTATGTCGTCTGTTGAATAGTAATAGACAAGCGATCGCGGCAATTGTAATTTTCATTTCTTCAGTTACCAGTAGCCCCAGACATCCAATAAACTGCTTTTCCTTGAGAAATATCTGAATATGTCCTTGCAGTTCTTTTTGTTGATCGGGGTCTAGGTAATGATAAATAGCAACATTACGGGTAATAATCGCTAACCATCGTTCGGGAAAAGGCTGCTGGGCAATGCGTTTGCGTTGAAATGCCAAAATTACTGGTTGAAAGATAATCCAGAGAATTATTAATCCGATGGTTACTAAAAAAACTAGGGGTTGCAACATATTGCAATTTTACTGGTAACTGATTCTTAGCCCTCTGCCATCATCTTTTCAAATTTTGCTACCAATGGCGAACGGCGATCGCATTAGGATATGTGACGATTTTGCATTTACAAGATTTATTAACCATACTAAACTTAGTCTATAAACTTAGTCTAGTGTGTTTATATGGAAACTGTTAATATTCATCAGGCTAAAACCAATCTTTCACGCCTTTTGTCGAGGGTAGAACTTGGGGAAGAGATTGTTATTTCTAATCGAGGTATTCCTGTGGCTAAGCTAGTGCCATTTTCTACTTCTTCTAATCGTAAGGCTAGTTTAGGGATAGATCGGGGAAGGTTTATTGTGCCTGAAGACTTTAACGCTCCTTTGCCAGAAGATATTTTGTCAGCATTTGAGGGTAGTGAAGGGTGAAACTTCTAATGGATACTCATTGCTGGTTGTGGTGGTTTTCTCAGCCAGAGCTTCTTAGCGAGGAGGCGATCGCTTGTATTGTTGATGAAGCTAATGAAGTGTGGTTCTCTGTGGCAAGTGTGTGGGAAATGGGTATTAAAGTAGCGATCGGCAAGTTGCCATTACCAGAACCATTAGATAGCTATATATCAAGTCGCATGGTGCAATTGGGAGCAAGATCACTTGACATTTCAGTTAACCATGCTATCCAAGCTGCGGC
The DNA here is from genome assembly GCF_000317085.1 of Synechococcus sp. PCC 7502. Taxonomy (NCBI): domain Bacteria; kingdom Bacillati; phylum Cyanobacteriota; class Cyanophyceae; order Pseudanabaenales; family Pseudanabaenaceae; genus Pseudanabaenococcus; species Pseudanabaenococcus habilitatus. The sequence goes on along the minus strand of NC_019702.1, from coordinate 1,573,254 downwards.
TTTGCCTTTACATCATCGCGATCCATTCGACAGACTCTTAATCGCACAAGCTCAAATAGAAAATATGACGATTGTGACGGCTGATAATATGTTTAGTCAATATCAAGACATTTCTATCCTTTGGGCAGCAAATTCATAGTGATATATTTGTCTTCTCCAGTTTCCTCACAAATACCGAATCCCGATCTGTCATATCTAAGGGCAAGTTCTCTAGAATCTGGTAATTTGCGATTTCTGCCAAACTGCTTTAAAAGTTCCTTGCTTGCGTTCCCCTTCAGGAGTTACAAAATTAAGGTTGTGCTTTCATAGATTTACTTTCTAGATACTAACCTGAGATATTAGCTCTGTTACACTAACCAATCTTACGTGTATCAAGTTTTGTAACAGCTTGCGATCCAAAAATCAGAAAAATTCATTCAATTTATAAAGGGATACAGACATGGTAGTAATTACAGGGTTATCAGGCAATGAGATTTTCTGTTTGCGAAAACATGGTCTAACCGCAGGCGATCTAGTGATTGGCAACAGTGTGATCTCCCTTGGATTGATTAGTAGTATTGGTTCGGGACTGAAAACTCTAGTTGGAGGTGAAGTTCATCAAATCACGAAGATTATTCATGAAGGTAGGCATCGCGCCTATGCCAGAATGCTTGAAGAAGCTAAACATCACGGCGGCGTGGGAATTACGGGCGTTTCTAATGAACTAATTTTTCACGGTACAAATGTGGAATTTTTAGCGATCGGTTCCTGTGTATATCGTGAAGGCAAAAAAACAAGAGATTTTGAATTTTCGACATCAGCTGATGGACAAGCTCTATACTGCCAACTTGATTGTGGATTTACGCCCAAACAATTTGTATTTGGCAATGTCGCCTATTCGATTGGAGTTGGTGGTGGTCTATTAGGCAGTTTGAAAAGTCTTGCTAGGGGAGAGATCAAAGAATTTTCACGCATTTTTAATCAAACCCGTCATCTAGCACTTCAGCGTATCAAATCAGAAGCACGGGAAGTAGGAGCCAATGCAGTTGTAGGCATCAAGACATCGATTTTACCATTGGGCGCAATGCAAGAAATGGTGATGATTGGTACTGCTTCCCATCATCCACTACTACCAGATGTTTATCGCCAAAACCCGATCGCTAGCGATCTAACTAATGAAGAAATGTGGAACCTGATTAACCAAGGATATATGCCTGTGCAGCTAGTCTTAGGAGTTTCAGTGTACTCTTTGGGATTGCTAGGTGGTATCAGCTCATTTTTCAAATCTTTTGTGCGCGGTGAAATTAGAGAGTTGACAACGCTGATTTATGAAGCTAGAGAAGAGGCATTAAAGCATATCGCCGAAGATGCCCGTCGTTGTGGTGCGGATCAGGTGGTTGGCATCAAAACCTATGTTTACAATTTAGGTGGTGGAATTATTGAGTTTTTAGCCATTGGTACAGCCGTAAAGCAAATGCCAGATGTTAGGACTGAATCAGAGAACCTGATCCCACAGGCAATTATTCGTGATCAAGATACCTTCATTAATACTGCGGATACGACTTCGGCGGTCTCCTTGAACCAACCCACAAACTCATCTAGCATTCTTGCAATAGTTGCGGGGTTGGTGTTTTTTGTATTTTGGCTGATATTTATTTTCATTCGATTTGTTCACCGTTAAAAATATTTACAGTCATTAATGCTAGATCAGCCCATTTAGATGGTTACTTTTTTGTAGTTAATCAAGCTAAAATCCTAGAGGAAATTTGCTTTGAGAGAAAAGTACTACCCCAACAAGTTTCTAATCATTTGTATCAACAATATCACTAAGCCGTGCAACAACCATTTGACTAGGGGTAAGAATCATAATGGGATTACCTTTAAGCTCGACATATCCTTTCCAACCATTGAATACGGCAATGCTAGTAAAGATCAGGATTACTAAAATGCCTACGATCGCTGGTGCTTTAGCAAAGAAAACAACGAACACACTCATCAGTGTCCCACCAAGGATAAGCATAGAATCAACTACTAATTGATTGCAAGTATGAGTTGACTCTTACAAACCCCAGACTCTCAGCATAAATCTTTTTAAATTTATCCTTAGTCATAAAACTTTCCGTTCAACAAAAGCGTTATCCGATCCAAAACTAAAGCATATTTTGTAACGGTTAGCGATCCACTTGCTTTATAGTTGCTGTTATATCTACTGGTAATGGATAGTATGGCTAATATTACAGGCTCATGGCTTGGCACTTACTGGCAAAGGGGCAAACCTACTCGTTTTCAGGCTACCTTTATCCAGAATGGTAATATGCTTTGCGGCAATATTTTGGATGATAGCTATCTGGGAGAGGCGACATTACAAGGTGAAGTGGTAGGACGAAATATCAGCTTTGTCAAAACTTACATATCGATTACTAAAAAACGCGCCTCAGTCAACTATAAAGGTACTATCTCAGAAGATGATAATTCTATGCAGGGCAAATGGGATTTCTTTGGGATGCTTGGCTTTCAAAATTGGGAAGCGCACCGTAATGCTGAAAATTTAGAAGATGAATTGAGAAAATATATAACGGTACAAGTGCCTAAGAATATTAAGGAATTAGAGTCGATAAAAGTTTGAGATCGGCTGAACTTTTTTTGAAATAACTTGAGAAGTGATAACTTGATTAAAATCAACAGTAACAGTTTGCTCCCCCTCAGAAATTATGCGCCAAGATATTTATCTCTACAATGATGCAGGTAGTTGGAGTGTGATTGCCGGTGATGCAGTTGCTCAGATTGTGGCAGACCATCGTGAACATGATCTACAGTTTGTCGAGGCTAATAAGGTTGCGCTCTTTAGTTTAGAAGGTGATGACTATAGTGTGATTCGCGTAGTTACGAACGAACCGCTTACTGAAATCGAATCCTCAGAATGGATCGCAAGAGCGCGTTGGCGACTAAAAATAATCAACGAACAAGTACTGATCGCTGGTGGTTTCGATCCTGATTGTCTGCATAATTGGATGGAGGCAGGAGACAGCTCAGACGTTCAAGCGATCGCACTGCCGTCTGGAGACTATCAGGTGGTGTTATATACTTATCTGCATAGTATGAATGGGGCTGTGTGGCTAAGTGATGATTTCACCCCTTCTCCCTTCCCTAAGCTAAGTCAATGGTTTCGCCAAGACCATCCAAACTCACCATTACCAACATGGTTAGCAGCCATGTTTGCCTATGAAGATGTAGACACAGATGATGAATGGTATCCCATCCAAGAAAGCGTAAAACTCGGTCGAATTACGATTGCCGAACAACCGCTACATTGGATTGGCTATTTGATTCACTTAGTTCCCTTTTCGTTGGATATGGAAATCGATCGCCCAGATCTAGATGGATGGTTTGAGCCTCGAATGGGTTTGCGGATACCAGCACAATGTCCTCTAGGGGTAGCAACCGATCTTACTGAAGATCGGGATCTTATTGGTAAGCTTGACTGGATAATGGGAAGTTCCTAAGCAGTATTGTCCAAAACCTTCTCTAATTTCCTCACAAAAGTTGAACCGCGATCGCCAACAACCTCTCAGAACTAAACAACGAAGCAAATCATTTTTAAGTGCTTAATCTTAGTGATAAACAGATAACTTAAAAACTGTCCAAGGAGCGTAGCGACTGTTGCTGCAACCACTTGTCAGCATTGATTTTTCATGCGATTAAAATAACCACAAACATGCTTTTGATAAATAGAAATAATTTCTTTACGAAATGCTTCTTCTGAATTACCAAGACCAAGCTCAATAGCTTTTTGGAATTCCGGTAGATGCCTAAAACGACCAGAAACTAAGGCTGCTTTAATTTGGTCAATAATGGGAGAAACCTGTACGTCTGAAGTTTCAAATTCGTCCCACATATTTACTAAGTCACATAATAGCGCGACTGCAGAACCATTTTGTAAGAGTTCAATGTCGACAGCGAATGTATAACCAATAGGCTCTTCCAATACTGCGTCGATATAATTGAGCGGGTTAAACTTCCCAGACTCAATATTATGACCGAAACCTTTATAAGATTTTACGAGGTCATAATACATGTAGAGAATGTCTCTAATTGCATTTTCAGCTTCATGTACATTGTCTGTAGTTATTTTCATACTCTTCCATGCTAACGCTTTGCTTACCAGAAAATTACTCGCTGCGCTCCTAATTTTTCCGCATGTGGCAACTTGTTAGCTCACGAATCCAAGGGTCTTGCAGAGTGAGTAGCTTTTGGCATCGATTGAATTTAGCAATGCTAGGAATTTTTCATCAAGTGTAACTAAGCATGCATTAGGAAGGTGGAGAGAGAACAGTATGAAAAAATCAAAGATGTCATTTTTTTGAAATTTTGCCTTTTGCTTATACATGGTAGTCATTTTTGAAATTATGTATTCTAAAGCTTCGCTTGTCATATTTTCATTCCCTGTCAGCTCATTTCTTACTTGGACGAGGTAGCTATCAACAACCGTATGGTATTTCTTTTTGGCAAAATAGCTCAAAGGAATATTGGCTATTCTTTTCTTTGTTACGTCTGAGCTAATACTATTTTTCAACCTCTCTGCATCTTCCTCGCTATAGGATTCACCTAGCAGAACTCCAGTTTTAACCATGTGAAAATTGAATATAAAGACATCGATCAGTGACGACAATTTTATTGCAAACGCTTCGAGCGCTGCCGTTTGCTCATTATTTTCGTTATACCCTTTCCGTAGTTCCTGTTGGAAGTGTTTCTCAAAGAATTCCAAATTCCCTTCAAGCATTGATCGAGTAAGGAGTGTTTGTTTTTGCGATAAATTTTGATCTTCAAATTTGTATCCTTCGTCCCGCAGCATTTCAACAATTCCTACAGTTACCGCTATAGAGCCTGTTTCATATCTCATGAGTAGCAATTGTTTTTAGCATCAAGCGAATAAAGCAAAGATTGAGTTTAGCTGTAGCATTAACGAGAGTTCTCTCAAAGTTCTTAACTAAGATTTTGCATCTTTCAACCCAAGCATTTGACCTTTCAATTACCCACCTTGTCAGCACAACTACAAACCCAGACAGACCTTTTTCTGCCTTCTGTTGCTTTGATACCTTAGGAGAAATTTCAAACCTAATCTTAGTCATAATCTCAGGATAAACCTTCTGTAAATCAGTCGTCAATTTTTCGATATGATAACCACTATCCAGCAATATCGTAGTTAGGGTAATGTCATCTGGCTTCGATTTGAAGTAATCAATGTTAAACGTTAACATCTCAATCAGTCCTTGGTCATCTGATACATTTGCTCTTGTTAAATAGGTAAAGAAAGGAAATCCCAGAGTGTCAACGGCTAAATGTCTTTTGATCCCGTTAGTTGCTTTGTAGGAGCAGAAGCCCTTGGATTCTATACTTGCATTACAAGTATTTTTCACTGCTTGTGAGTCAATGATGATTAAAGTTGTCCATTTTGATTTTTTTTGACTGTTCACGGGCTGTTGCATGTAAAGCTTCCATAATCGCAGTAAATGTACCTGTATCTTTCCACTCCTTGTAGTATCGATACACTGTAGAGAATGGTGGTAAGTCTCGGGGCATATCTCGCCAATTACAACCGTTTTTGAGTTGGTAGAGTATGCCGTCTAAAATTTGTCTTTTTGCCCAAGTTGGCGGTCTAGTTTGCTTTTTCTTTGGGAGCAATGGTTCTATAATTTCCCATTCTTTATCTGTTAGGCTACTTGAGTATGGATTTAGCATTTTCTAAGCATCATAAATCTTGCTCATAATAAATATGAAACAGGCTCTATACAAATTAGAGATCAGCGAAAGTGAAGAAGAGCTAAAACATATGCTGAGAGTGCAAAAGACCGCATCAGATAAAGAAAGAATTCAGATGCTGTATCTGTTAAAAACAAAACAAGCAAGCACAATCCAGACAGCATCGACAATACTGGGACGGCATCGAGTTACATTGCAAGATTGGTTAGGGAATTATCGCAAAGGGGGAATAGTAGGACTAAACCTAGAACAGGGCGAAAACAGAGTATTCCACAATGGGCGCAGAAAGCATTGATAAAAAAGCTGGAAGAAGCAGAAGGCTTTGAAAGTTATGGGCAGATCTGCCAATGGTTAGAGAACCAATTAGGAATCAAATCAAACTATAAAACTGTGCATCATCTAGTCCGATATCGGCTGAAAGCCAGACCGAAAGTGACACGTCCAGTCAGTGCAGGAAAGTCAGAAGAGCAAGTAGAAGCATATAAAAAAACCTTGCCAGTAATATAAGCATGATTGCATGGTTCGGCATTAATATAATCGGACTAAATGGCAAAGTGAGATTCTTTTGTCAAGATGAAACACGAATTGGGTTAAAGACAATTAGTGGAAGGAAGATCACAGCAAGAGGAGTCAAACCCAAAGGTAAAGTTCAGTGGCAGTTTAAGGCAACTTACCTCTATCGAATTGTAGAACCATCAACAGGGGAAAGCTTTTTCTATGAATTTACTCACCTTAATAGTGAATGCTTCCAAGTATTTCTGAACTTAGTAAGCACATATTTTCAAGGTGACATCATCGTTATGCAAGTGGATCAAGCAGGAGCACACAGAGCAAAACGGTTAAAGATTCCTAAAAATATTATTTTGCTATTTCAGCCTGCCCATGCACCTGAGACTAATCCCATTGAAAGAGTGTGGCAGCATTTCAAATTAGGGTTGAGGTGGAAACTGCCAAAAGATCTTGACCAGTTGCGTGCATTAATGCGGGAAAGGTTAGAAGTTATGACTCAGGAGGTAATTGCTTCGATTGTTGGGTGGGATTATATTTTAGAGGCTTTATCTGTAGCTCGTATTTAACGATTTGGTATAAGGTATCAAAGCAAAAGCAGGCAGAAAAAGGTCTGTCTGGGTTTGTAGTTGTGCCGACAAGGTGGGTACTTGGGTTGAAAGATGCAAAATCTTAGTTAAGAACTTTGAGAGAACTCTCGTTAATGCTACAGCTAAACTCAATCTTTGCTTTATTCGCTTGATGCTAAAAACAATTGCTACTCATGAGATATGAAACAGGCTCTATAAGGACAAACCTAAGGAATTCCGCCTCCCTTGAAATCTTGAAAGAAACAACTTGGTCAATGACATCTTGAACCTCACTGAGATTTCCTGCGTTGAAGATAGCTTTTATAACTTCGTTAGATAGCGGCGCATGCCCAACACTTAGCAGGGTATATTCCTCGTTAACAATAGGATGCAAACACGCTTGCAGAGATTGTAGGTCTCCGCGAAATTTTGAAATCGCCTCTATTAAAGTGGCAGTAGTAGTAGCTAACTGATAGCTTTTAATATTGCTAGCACTGACTTTAGGGTTCGGGGATATCTGAACCAATGAATATAGAATGTTAGTATCTATTACTACATAAGACATTCGGTGATCTTTCCTATGAGCTAACTATGTATTAGACGGAAAGTTTCAGGCTAATCTGCCTATAGGGGATATAGGCTGAAAATTTCAGCAATGGAATAAAAGATAAGAATAGGTTCTATTAATATCCGTAGCTTAATCTTTGCGACTTGATATAACTTACTCACCCTCTGGGCTGGCATCTAATTTAGGTGCATCTTGATCGGAAATAGCATTATCTGAGACTTTTTCCTTTGAGTCCTTAATTTCCTGTAGTTTTGTCACTAGCTTACTAATACTTAGGGTTTGAGCTAGACCAAGTTCTCGAGCGATCGCTGCCATAATTTTGCAGAATAAAAATAACGAATAAAAATAAATAGGTGCAGTAATAATTTGGGATGAGGTTTTAAACCCTTAACTATACTGAGTTTCTAGGATACAACAATAAATTATTAATTAAACTAGTAATTAACTAACTTGATCTTAATTTGATATTACCTATGCGCGATCGCCGATTCGGAAAGACGGAAATGAACTTGTCGGTGTTTTCCTTTGGCACCATGCGCTATTTAGAATCAGAAGCTAATGCTGTTGCCACAACTTTTAAGGCGGTAGAGCTAGGCATTAATCATCTGGAAACTGCCAAGGGTTACGGCAAAAGCGAAGTATATATTGGCGCAGCATTTAAGGCTGGACTGAAGCAGCAAAGAGAGCGACTAATTGTAACTACAAAAATTCCACCCACCAAGGATGCTGGTACCATGCGGCAATTCATCAAAGAATCTCTGCAAAAACTCCAACTTGACTACATCGATAACTTTGACATTCATGGCATCAATACTTGGGAGCATATAGAAATGGTAAAGCAGCCCAACGGTTGTATGCAGGCTGTACGGGAGGCAATGCAGGCGGGATTAATTCGTCATGTTGGATTTTCCACCCACGGTTCCTTAGAAGTAATTATGGGAGCGATCGCTACGGATTTATTTGAGTCGGTAAATTTGCACTATTACTATTTCAATCAACGTAACGCCCCCGCCATTGCATTAGCGCACCAAAAAGATATGGGGGTATTTATAATTTCTCCATCAGATAAAGGTGGAATGCTCTATGACCCACCCGCAAAACTTCAACAACTTTGTCATCCTTATACCCCAGTGGAATTAAACGCTCGCTTTTTGTTAGCTGATCCCAGAATCCATACCCTGAGCTTAGGTGCGGCAAATCCCCAAGAGTTTGACTCCCATAAACGCGTGTGGGATAACGATCAACCCCTAAGTGAACTAGAGCAGTCTTTACTGAAAAATTTAGATACTCAATATTTGGCTTTAGGGAGTGATCGCTGTTCGCAATGTTATGCCTGTTTACCCTGCCCCGAAAATATTAATATTCCCGAGGTTTTAAGATTACGCAACTTGGCGATCGCCTTTGATATGGAAGAGTTTGGTAAATATCGCTATAAAATGTTTGAAAATGCTGGACATTGGTTCCCCGGAGCAAAAGCAAATAAATGTAATGACTGTAGTGATTGTTTACCCCGTTGTCCCGAAAACTTAAATATTCCTGATTTACTGCGAGATACTCATAACCGCTTACATACCCAAGATGGCAAAAGACTATGGGAATAAAATTACTTTAAAATCAACAAATTTTCCGTGGTTTGGGCAAGATTTATAATTTCGGAAAAGCTAGGACTATTACCAACTTGAATATTATGATCTAAGTCTAAAAGAGTTTGATTTGCAGTGATTGTATGCAGCCACAGATTTAACTTAGTAATTTCCACAGATTCTGAGTTGCGATCGCTGCCATAGATTTGATTTTGTAAAATTTGGTCTGGTAAAACTCTAACAGCAACCTTAGGATCAGATTCTAAGTTAAGCGCATCATATATTTGTTGATATTGTCTTAGTAATATATTCAAAGCTAATACTAGGAATATGCCAGATTTACATTCGGGAGCGTATATTTTAAAATTTTCTAAAACTATTTTATGTAGTGTCCAACTATTAATTTGAGAGCTAGTTTCGAGTTGAACTTTTCGGTTTAACTGAGATTTAACTAGATTTTCTACTGATTCATACATTTGCAAAATTTTACTAGGATATTTAAGTTTTTTGCGCTTAAATGAATCTTGAATTTTAAGTATTTCTACATCTTTGTTTAATTCTTCTAAAATATAAGCGATCGCCAAGTCAGAAATATCATCGTAAAAATTAAATCGACTGAGTTCTTTGATTTGCCTACATAATTCATCACCTACGAATAATAATTCATCTAAAATTGGATCGTGTTCAAATAAACTACTGCCATATCCAAATACTGATTGCCCAGCATTGCCTTTATAAATCCAACTGAATATAGCCTTATAGTTTGCCCAAATTGGCTGATAAATATAAGGATTAATAAATTCAAAGGCATTAATAATTAAAGTATTTGGTAATAGGTGATGATTTTGAGCATAGCTAATAAATAAAATCCGATTTAATAATTTCTGTGCCTTAGCGATCGCTATAAATTTAATATTTGTATGATTGAATTCTAAATCTAAATTTGACTTCAAATCTGAATGAGAAGATAGACGATAGCAAAAATCTTTAATTAGCTCTCCACGAATTTTGCAATATTGATAATAAAAGTTGTTAATTACATCTTGAATTAAGGTCTGAGATTCGTCTAATAATTTAGATAAACGGGATTGCTCTTGGGAGTTGGCACTTAATAAAGTCCGCCGACAAAGCATGAAATAAAACTGCTTTAAGTACTCATAATTATCAACAATATCTTCTAAATTAAACTGCTCATAGAATATCCCTATACTTTCACGGGCATATAACCGTATCCATTTATAATTTGTAACGATAACCCAAGCAGTTGTTGCATAATTTAGTTGCGGTTGTACCCAAATATCATCAATTATAATTTCTGCTAATACATGACTTGATTCTGTACCAAAGAATCCTAACGCAGGTGTAGGTGTAAATTCTAATTCCCAAGTTTTAGTATTAGGAATAAATGGCGATCGATAGCCTAAAACATCTACACATAAATCATGGATAAATTCAGCATCACTAACTGGATTGGGTTGATTACCAGATTGAATATATGCCACCCATTTTTTAATTACTTGAAGCCGATCGCTCAAATTTTTAGGAAACCCAAAGGAAAGCATCCGTTTTTCTAAGGTTTTATAATGGAATAGAGAGTGGGGTGATCGCTGCATAATCTGCGGGGGAACGTACAGATCAAGTCTAAAATTAAACTTATATACTACATACTTTATCTAAATAGTTGATCTAAATATATGTCTGGACATTTGCTACTAGTTGACGATGAACCCGGAGTGCGTGAAGCAGTTAAAGCTTACCTAGAAGACTGTGGTTTTACCGTAACTGTGGCTAGTAATGCTCGAGAAGCTTGGACATTAATTGAACATTTCACCCCTAGCCTTGTGATTTCCGATGTCATGATGCCCCAAGTTAATGGCTATGAATTTCTCAAGCAAATGCGTGCCGATGAAAGATTTGCCCTATTACCCGTTATATTTTTAACTGCCCGTGGGATGACGAGCGATCGCATTCTGGGTTATCAAGCGGGATGTGATGCCTATTTATCCAAGCCCTTTGATCCCGATGAATTAGTTGCAATTATTGAAAACCTCCTAAAACAAAGAGGTCTGCAAACTAATACCCCGCCAGAAATTGCCGATTTAGCCGATCAAATTGCTGAAATTAAGGCATTACTAAAACAAAAACCCAATGAAGGGCGCATTAATGTTGCCACCAAAGTACCGACCATCAAAATTGAATTTACTGCCCGTGAACAAAGTGTCTTAGAACTGGTAGTGGAAGGGTTAATGAATAAAGAAATTGCCAGTCGCTTAGGCACCACTATTCGTAATGTGGAAAAGTATGTAAGCCGTCTATTTAATAAAACTGGTACTAGCAGCCGCACCGAACTTGTCCGTTATGCCTTACAAAATGGTTTAGTTATCTAGTAGCATTTTTTCTAGTAAATTTGACCAGCACATAACCTAAAAAAGTCCCAATAATTACGATCGCAACCACCTTAGAAACTGGATCGATATACCCTTCAATTACTTTATAATTCTGTCCCAAGATAAACCCCGCATAGGCTAGCAACCCCACCCATAGAGTTGTACCGATCTTAGAGTAAACTAAAAATGCTACTAGCTCCATGTTGCCAATGCCAGCAGGGATTGAAATTAAAGTTCTTACTCCAGGAACAAGGCGACAAAAAAGTACAGCTTTATTGCCATGATGATCAAACCATCTGGTAGCTTTACTAATATCCTCTCCAGAAATTCCGATCCACTTACCATAGCGATCGCAAAATCTTGTCAATCTTTTTTCACCCAATAATCGTCCTGTATAATACCAAGGTAAAGTTCCTAGGACAGTTCCCACAACTCCTGCCAAGACAACTAGTGTAAAATCCATTTTGCCTTGCTGCACCACAAAACCTGCTAAAGGCATTATTAATTCTGATGGAATTGGTGGAAATAAATTCTCTAAAAACATTAAAAATCCAATGCCCACATATCCAAGGTTATATATTGTTTCCGTTACCCACTCAAGCATAATAAATTTAGTAAATTTAGAGTTGATCTAACAATACGTTAGGTGTGTTGACAGTTATTTTTGTGTATGTTCTTTGCTAGGATGCAGATCGAGAGTCTGAATGATCAAGACTGTAAAAGCCAATGACTAATGCCGATAATTTTAGCAGTCTATTTACTGAAGCAGAACAAGCTTGGCACTTGGAAAAACTCTATGCAGACTTAGAAAAAGTTAACCACAAACCCCTTAAGTCCATGGAAAAAGCCTGTTTAAGAGGGCTACTCTGTCGGTATCGCCCGGGACAGTTGGCATTCAAACTAAGTTGGACATCTGGGGCATTAAGGGTTGAGTTAAATAAGGGCTTATATCGCTACATCGAAGAACTCACTGCCCATCCCCCCAATACATTGAAATGGGAAGTTGTAGGAGATTGGTTAGCTGATAATGGCTATAAAAAAGTGGAATCATCCCGTCGTCAAGACATCAAAATATCTGGAAAGCAGGATTGGGGCGAAGCACCAGAAATTACCACATTATTAGGAAGAGAAGACCAGCTTCAAGAACTAGAACGTTATATTATTAGCGATCACTGTCGAGAAATATGCCTGTGGGGAATGGGAGGAATCGGCAAAACCGCCCTAGCTGTAAAATTAGCAGAACAATTACAAGGGGAATTTACTTACTTAATCTGGCGATCGCTTAAATATATTCCACCCTTAAACCAACTTTTAGCAGACTTATGTCGATTTTTACCCAATTCCGATCCAAAGCTCGAAGAGTTATCCCAATTTATCGAAATTCTCAAAAATAATCGCTGTCTAATTATTATTGATGACTTTGAAGCCACCCTCCAAGATGGAGAACTCGTTGGTTCCTATCGCCAAGGCTACTCAGACTATGGGCAATTTTTAGAACGCTTAGGTATAGAAAGGCATCAAAGCTGCATTTTAGTGATCAGTCGAGAACAACCCAAACAAATTTCTCTCCTTCAAAGTGATAGTCTCCGTTCCTACAAACTTCAAGGTCTGGAAAAACAAGGAGCGATCGCTCTCCTCAAGACTAAAGGCTTTGCTGGGGATCAAGCAGGCATAGATCAACTCATTCAACAATATCGAGGTAATCCCGCCGCCCTCAAAATTGTGGCAAGTACCATTAATGAATTATTTGATTGCAATATTTCCGCATTTCTAAAGCAAACCGCTCTTGTCTTAGGAGATGTATTACAAACCCTCTTATATGAGCAGTTTGAGCGACTTTCTCATTTGGAAAAAGATGTAATCTATTGGCTAGCAATCAAGCGACGTCCCACATCGGTAAATGATCTGCGATCTGTTATGCCTAACGGAGGTGCCGAATTATTAAATGCCCTAGAATCCTTACGTTGGCGATCACTCATTGAAAAAGTCTCCGCGGGTGAAGAAGTCCTATTTTTACTAGAACCAGTACTAACTAAGTATGTAAATAAAAAATTTCTCGAACAGGTATCTCAAGAAATACGGGCGATCGCCATCAATCAGAATTTATCATCTCTTAAGCTCTTACACAGTCATAGTCTCGTCGAAGACTTTGCGCCTGATACTGTCCGCGCTGCCCAAATTCGCATGACCCTTAAGCCCTTAAAAGATACCCTAGTACTTATTAACCAGTCCATTGATCTTACGCAAGTTCTAGCTAAATCCTTTAACCAAGGAGGATACGTCGAGGTAAATATGACACTTCTCGGTATTTGGATTTAAGATTACGCCCACAAAAAAGCAGCCCCTATCACAGAACTGCCTTTAGTTAGTATTTTTAAGTTAGTTTTAACCTAGATTAGAAGGTCAAGCTAGTACGTAGTACTCCAACAAATTCAGGTCTATTATCTACACCACCACCAGTAATTGTACCTGGATTCAGAACGGTAATTAAGCCAGGAGTAATAGAGATATTTTTGCTAAGTTGGAAGCGATAAAAGGCTTCAATGTGATATGGATTTTGAGAGCTATCAGCACGAGCAATATTGCCGCCAACTACATAAGGAGGTTGACCAAAGGCAATAGATGCTTGGTTACCTTGAACAAACAAATCCTTAAAGGTAATAGAAGTTAACCAACTCAAAATATCAGCAGTTGTATCCCCACTCACCGCACGGGTAGTGGCATAGCTGACTCTACCATTAAAGCTCAAGTTAGGACTAAAGTTATAGTTTAGTTGGAATCCAAATCTGTCAGCACTTCCACCTACTGAAGCAAGCCCATAGGTAGTGTTAGCTAGAGAGGTACCAGTGCCAGACGAAAGGTTAGTTGGAGATGGATCGTAAGTACGTTCGTATACAAAGCTTAAGGCAAGGGGCTTGAAGGGAGTGAATAAAACTTGAACAGCACCTGTATAACCACCACCAAATACGCCTGCATCAGCTAAAACTGTTGATGGGTTTTGAGCTTGGTTAGCCAAATAAGCAATATTTAAGCCAAATTGATCATTGAACTTGATTTTTACGGCAGCAGCAGCATTTCCATCTCCTTGTCCACGGAAGATTAATGGATCACGACGAGCAAAGCGTGAAATTGAACCTGTCTCAGAACTTAATAAGTCAGGGTTAGAGACATCCAAGACATCCTCAATATTTACTGTAGTACCAACCAGTAAGTTGATTTGGTTAGTTAAAGGGAAACGGTAATACAGTCTATCAAGTTGAACGTTAAGAGTGGAGCCACCTGCTGCGGTAGCTGTATTTTCATCAAAGGCTAGCCTTAGTAAGTTGCCACCAGCATTGTTAGGAATATTTCCAGCTTGCAAACGGATAAATAGTAAATCTTTTCCTCCAAAGCTGGTGTTAAAGTTCAAACGAGTACGTCCAGCAAAAGTAATGTTTCTGTTTCCATCAACAGCAGAATTATCACCAAAGGAACCAGCACCAGTGAAGATTACACTACCAGTTAGTTTTGTAGTAGTAGAGAATTGCTGAGCTTCAAGGGTAGCAGTCTTAGATTCGAGGGCAGTTACACGACCTTTGAGGGCAGCTAGTTCAGCTGAAAATTCTTCCTGTAGTTTTTGTAAGGTAGCTAAGTCTTCTTTGCCTACTTTATCAGCTAGTCCTGAGGAAATTAATTCATTGATTTTGTCTAAGCAAGCATTTAAGCCAGCAGCAAATTCATAACGGGATAAAGCCCTTGAACCACGGTAGGTGCTATCAGGATAACCAGCAATGCAACCATATCTTTCTACTAAAGATTGCAGTGCGGTAAATGCCCAGTCGGTGGGTTGGACATCACTGAATTGAGATACGGATGTAACTTGGGCGTTGGTATTTTGTAAGATGGTTGGGTTAGCAATCAGGGCATCACGATTCATGTTTTGAATCAATTGAGTACCAGTTCCACTCTCAGGAGCAGCAGATGCAGTAGATACTCCAAGCACAGACGTTGTAGCGATCGCAGCTACCAGAAAACCTAGTCTTGATTTTGACATTTGAAAATTCCTCACGTTTCGTTTTAGTTTTATACGATTAAACTTGCTGTCTAGATTTGCAGATTTACACGGCATTTAATCTTGTTTGGCAAAGTTCATACTGAACATAAGCCTATTCTAATTGAAAATTATTAAATTGGACAGTGATTTTGGTTAACTAATGGTTAAGGTTTGCTGTAATAGAAGTTACAGAATATTAGGATTGATGTAAATTGGAGACTTTAAAAGCTGTCAATGCGTTCCCACCATATCTCAATTAAAACCGCAGATATTTTTGAGGCGATCGCCTTTTATGAGGCTTTGGGTTTTACCGTGGAAAGTCGATTTACGTCTGGTATTACCCTTGCTTGCTGGATGATTGGAGCTAATACAAGGCTTGAGCTAATGCAGGTACCTGAACCACAACCAACTGCCAATGGTTTTGAGGCAGAAAGTTATGTAGGCTATTACCATTTATCTTTTGAAGTGGATAACTTGGAACTATGCTTACAGGAATTAGTGGCAAAGTTAGGTAAACTTAAGCTCTTACTTACCCCTAGGACTCAAGAAATTGGCGATCGCACTTATAGGGTTGCCTTTATTGCCGATACTGACGGTTTGCCAATTGAATTAATCCAAAATTAACTTCTCCCTAGATATATTATTTACCCATACCAAGCTGCTGTGCTTTTTGGTAAACCTTGCCTTCAGTTAATAATGATGGAGCAATTACCACTTCAACCTGTTGCATTTCACGGATAGTTTCTGCTCCCAAGGTACCCATACTAGTCTTAAGTGCGCCTAATAGATTATGGGTGCCATCATCTAGTCCAGCAGGACCTCTCAAAATTTGGGCAATCGTACCCGTAGTTCCAACTTTAATTCTTGTTCCCCTTGGTAAAACTGGACTAGGCGTTGCCATGCCCCAATGAAAACCTCTACCCGGAGCCTCTGCTGCCCGTGCTAAAGGTGAACCAATCATCACTCCATCTGCACCACAGGCGATCGATTTACAAATATCCCCACCTGTAATTAGTCCGCCGTCGGCAATTATGGGAATATATTTTCCAGTTTGGGTATAAAAATCATCTCTAGCTGCTGCACAATCAGCTACAGCCGTTGCTTGGGGAATGCCCACACCTAAAACACCCCTAGAGGTACAAGCTGCACCAGGTCCAATTCCCACTAAAATTCCTGCGGCACCCGCCTGTAGTAGTTCGAGGGTGACATCGTAGGTTACACAGTTTCCTAAAATTACGGGAATAGGCATTTTCTGACAAAATTCAGCCAGATTTAAGGACTTAAAGCCATCTGGAGACAAGTGAGTTGTGGAGACGACGGTAGATTGGACAAAAAACAAATCACAGCCTGCTTGAGTAGCTAGGAACCCATATTTTTCAGCATTAATAGGAGTGCTACTTGCGGCAGCGATCGCTCCGCTATTTTTAATTTCCTTAATTCTTTGCTCAATTAGTTCAAGCTTGACAGGTTCGGCATAGAGTTTCTGCATTAAACCGACAAATTCTTCTTTACCCACAGAAGCAATTTTATCGAGAATCGGGGCTGTATCCTCGTACCTTGTTTGAATGCCATCCAGATTAATGACTCCGAAAGCACCCAACTCTGAGAGTAACACCGCCATTTTGACATCAACCACTCCATCCATAGCACTGGCAATTATGGGAATTTCTCTACGGATATTACCTATGGTTAAGTAGGTATCGGCTAGGCTAGGATCAAGAGTCTTACCACTAGGAACTAGGGCAATTTCATCAATGCCGTAGGCTCTTCTCGCTGATTTTCCCCGTCCAATTTGAATATTCACTATTTTGCTCCCGATCTTTAAGACAGACTAACAGAGTCTGAGAAATGTTGTCAAAGGTATTAAATAATACCAAAAATCAGGACGTTAGATAAACTTTTATTAAATTTTTATTTTTTGTCTTTAATTTTGTAAATATCCTAGATCTAAATCCCATAAAGCCATAGCTAAAAATGCTAAAAGCATTAAAGATATTTTTAAAGAGTAGGCTCAAAATTTTTGAGAGTTTTTACATCCCTGAAGCCTACCCCATTATTCTAAAATTTATCCGATGTCATCTAATTCAATTCTATTTAATTCGGTGAGAAGACTACTCTAATAAGCTTCTGAGCATCCATGCAGATTTTTCATGTACCTGCATTCTTTGAGTTAATAAATCTGCTGTAGGTTCATCATTGGCTTTATCTACCACGGCAAAAATTGATCGAGCAGTACGCACCACTGCTTCTTGTCCTTCTACCAGCAGGCGAATCATCTCTTCTGCCTTGGGGACTCCGATGGTTTCTGGAATTGAAGTAAGTCGAGCATAGTCGGAATAGGTGCCGGGGGCAGGAAATCCCAGTGATCTAATCCGTTCAGCGATCAAATCTACAGCTAATGCCAACTCTGTATATTGTCCTTCAAACATCAGATGTAATGTCTGGAACATTGGTCCTGTGACATTCCAATGAAAGTTATGGGTTTTTAGATAAAGGGTATAGGTATCTGCAAGGAGCCGAGATAGTCCTGCAACAATTTCCTCTCTATCTTGGGCATCAATTCCAAGATTAATTTCAATAGCTGATGATGGCATAGTAATTTTACCTGAGGTGTTTAATTTAGTCTTTTATTGCCTTAATCATAAGTTTAGAGCAGTTGAAGCTCAATGGGTTTTGATCAAAGATTTAGATCCAGACGCAGTAATCTCAATTTATGTTTGTCTAATGTTTGTTTAGAATTTGTTTGTTTAAAATTAAAATTTAATAATTTCTCAAATTTAATAATTTCTCGATTAATTACCCCCATAATATTTGTCTTATAAGGTTAAAGCAGGTTTTGACATGGTATTCAACTGGTTTCGGCGCAAATTTGATGATGAGCAGGAGAAAAATACGGTAACTCCTGACGAAAAACCTGTGGAGAAAGTTGATACACCTGCTGTCCCCGCTCAAGATTTACTCAACTGGGCAAAAACCGCCTATGCCAATATTCAGGCAAGGGAGAATAATGAAAATACATCTAATACCTTAGCTACTGAATCATTATCTGAATCTACGGAAGTTAGCCCACCAGAATCATTAAGTGTACAAATATCTGAGCCAGAAGTTTTAGAACTTACAGAGACGGCATTATCAGAAACCCCTATTGAAACTATTGTCGATAATGTTGATCCGCAAGTAGTAAACGATCGCTCAGAATCGAGTGAGGGAATCTCGGAAATTTCAGAAGTTGAAGTTATAAAAGCTATAGAAGTTAAAGAACCTGAGTCTTTACCCTTTTGGGCAGATAGTGATCGCCAAGCTCGGATTGCTGCCCTAAATGCTAATGTGATCGAAGAACCAGTCGATGTAACAGAATCAATTGCGATCGCTAGTTCAATTCCAGAATTACCAGTAGATCAAGGATTGGATGAGGGGTTTCTGTGGTCAGCCGAAATTTTAGCGGCTCAGGGTCGTCGTCCTCAAGATGTCTCAGTAGAGGAAATTGCTTGGTTAAAACGACTACGGCAGGGTTTAGATAAAACTCGTCTTAGTTTAGTAAATCAGCTTAAAGCTCTGGTGGGTAAGGGACCACTTAATGCTGATGCGGTCGATGAGATTGAAGCTTTACTGCTCCAAGCCGATGTGGGTGTAAAAGCTACGGACTTAATTATTCAAAAACTTCAAGCTAAAATCCGTGATGAAGTTCTACCTCCCGAGGCCGCGATCGCTTTTTTAAAACAAATTTTACAGGAAATATTAGAGCAGCCATTTCAAAATACCCGAACTCCAGTGAGATTAGCTCCCGAACAGAATCAGCTTAATGTTTGGTTAATTACTGGGGTAAATGGTGCAGGTAAAACCACAACCATTGGTAAGTTAGCACATTTATCTAAAAATTCTGGGTATAGTACCTTAATTGCCGCCGCCGATACCTTTAGGGCTGCTGCTGTGCAACAAGTGCAAGTGTGGGGCGATCGCTCTGGGGTTGAAGTCATTGCTAATATTGGCAAAAATACTGATCCAGCTTCAGTGGTATTTGATGCGATCGTGTCTGCTCAATCTCGTGGGACAGAACTTCTCTTGGTAGATACTGCGGGAAGGCTACAAAACAAACAGAATTTAATGGATGAATTGAGTAAAATCCGCCGCATTGTCGATAAAAAAGCTACTGGTGCAAAGGTAGAGTCTCTGCTAGTCTTAGATGCAACTCTAGGGCAGAACGGTTTAAGACAGGCGGAAGTTTTCACTAAGTCTGCTGGGATTAGTGGGGTTATCCTTACTAAGCTAGATGGTACAGCCCGAGGTGGGGTGGCGATCGCTGTGGTACAACAACTTGGACTACCGATTCGGTTTATTGGAGCTGGAGAGGGTATTAATGACCTTAGACCTTTCTCTAGTTATGAATTTGTTGAGGCACTTTTGAGTAGTTAAATGTCCTTTATTCCCTCACTTCGTAAAACCCCAGACCCGCAAAAAACTCCTACGCTGTTAGCAACAACGGGGAAAAATGAAGCTGAGACAAAACAAGAGCAAGAGCAGATTCAGGAATTACTAGGATTTTTGGGATTTGGGCTTAGAAGTTTCAATAATCTTAATCAGTTTTTGGAAGTAGTACCACTTTTCGCCAGTCGAGTAAATAATGCTGATGGTTCCCTTTTAATCATATTTAAGCCCGATGGACAGGCTCGTTTAGAGTCTTTACAGTACAATGAGCAAGTCTCTAATCAGGTTAAATTCCAGCACCTACGGCGGCGGCTAGAGCAGGAGATTCAATCACTTTCTGGTTCGGTTGAAGTTTTAGATCGAGTAGTCCAGCATGCCCTCGGCTCTGTCGTTAAGCTTTTTTACACCCAAATTTTAATTAAAAATGCGGTAGTTGGTCGATTATACGTTTTTAGTTATGACCAAAATTACACTTGGAATACGACAAGACAAAAATTACTACGCCTAGTTGCAGATCAAGCGGCAGTGGCGATCGAGAATAATACCTTAGCTACAGAATTAATAAAAAAAGAACGGCAAGATCGAGAATTAGAGATTGGTGCCGAAATCCAGCGCCAACTTTTGCCCAAAAACTGTCCCCATATTCAAGGACTGCAATTAGCAGCCAGATGTTTAACTGCTAGTCGGGTGGGGGGTGACTATTATGATTTCATTCCCATTCAAAAAGGTAAACGTTGGAGTATTGTGGTCGGTGATGTCATGGGGAAGGGGGTGCCAGCAGGATTAATTATGACCATGACTAGGGGGATGCTGCGGGCTGAAGTTTTGAATGGTCATAGTCCTGGCATGATTTTAGAGCATCTTAATCAAATTATGTTTGATGACTTAGATAAGTCACACAGATTTGTAACGATGTTTTACTCAGAATATGACCCTAAAAAGCAAGTCCTATCCTACAGTAATGCTGCCCATTTACCCGCTCTATTATGGCGATCTCAGAACTCCAGTATTTGCTCCCTGGATACATTGGGTGCCATTATTGGCTTAGAACCCGGTTCTAGGTACGATGAACGCAATGTCCAACTTTATGCTGGAGATGTTGTGATCTACTACACCGATGGTTTTACGGAGGCAGCCAACACTAAAGGAGATCGCTTTGATGAGGAAAATTTGAGATTCTACCTTAATCAAGCTTGTCAAAAAATTTCTAAAGACTATAAACCTGAAACCAATAACTATCCACAGTTAATCCTAGATTACATTTTTGAAAAATTGGAAAACTTTATAGGCAAAGAATCAACCTACAGTGATGACATGACTCTAATAGTTTTACAGGTACAAAATTAGAAAAGTAAGGTATATATATTTAAACTTCAGATCAAACTTAAGCAAAACCACAAAAATATGATGATTGAAATCGGCTTAGATGCAGTTAACCATGCGATCGCAACATTAGAACTAAGTTCTTTCGACCTTAGCTCTTTTGACTTTAGTTCGTTAAATTTTAGTCATTTGCACCTAGATTGGCAGCCACTTGCACAACAGTTCAAACAAGATGTCTCTAAAGATATAGCTGGCGGCTGGAACAACTTTATTAGAAGCGGACAGGTATGGGCATTACTGATTGGACTTACCTTAGGCTACCTATTTAAGAGTATTACCTCGTTCTAAATCTTGGCTCAAAAATAAAAGGTAATCGTCCAAGGGGTTATGAATGTGGGGTACTTAAGGTTCATTATTAAATGACCTAAATCCAGATAAATCGATGTTAAACCACCTTAAAAAATGTCTGGGTACCCATTTTTGATTACCCTATTGAACACTTATAATTAACGAGCCTTGATTTGCAGATACAGAATAAAAAATGGCGGGGAGTGGATTTGAACCACTGACCTTCGGGTTATGAGCCCGACGAGCTACCAGGCTGCTCTACCCCGCGACAGTTGTACTAGTGTATCAGAAATAAGAGGAATTGTGTTAAAAATAATTGATCGATTCCTTTAATCTTTCTAAAGTCCGTTGATTTTGGTTTGGAGTTCCAATGGTGAGGCGCAGTCCTCCGCCAGTTTGCCGAATTAGTGTACCCTTGGTTTTTAGAGAACTCAGGATTTCTGAGTCCTTAGGGGTACGAAGATACAGAAAATTGGCATCACTTTTCCATACTGAAATGCCTAGATTTTTAATTTGTGTAAATAGAAAATCCCGCTCTTGACAAATTTCGGGAATATTCGACAGCAGTTCATGGCGATGTCCCATGGCTAACTCTGCCGCCAGTTGAGAAATTGTGGGCAGGTTATAGGGTAGGCGAATCTTTTCGAGGGCAGTGACTAATTCGACGTTGGCGATCGCATAACCAACACGATAGGCTGCTAAACGAAAGGCTTTAGAAAAAGTACGCAAAATTAACCAATTGGGATGCTGAGCTAACTCCGGGACCAGGCTATGACCTGAGAACTCAAAGTATGCCTCATCAATTACCACCAGTATATGTTCAGGGAGCGATCGCACCCAAGCTAATTCTTGAGCATTTAATAAGTTGCCCGTTGGCGAGTTGGGATGAACTAAACAGACAACCTTAATTGTTCCAGATAAGATGGCGATATTGGCAGCTTCTATATCTATACTGAAATCATTGTGGTGACGAGGCACTTTAATTACAGGAATCCCCAGTCCCTGCGCTAAAATTCCGTACATAGAAAAAGTCGGCTCTAGGGTCAGAATACTACCATGCTTGGAATCAGAGCTTAAACAGGTGGCAATTAATAGAGAACGAATTAATTCATCGGAGCCATTACCTAGGGAAATTTGATCGGGCTGTACTCCTGTGTATTCGGCAATCAATTTCTTTAAATTTAAATAACTACCATCGGGATAACGATTAGCCAAAATTTCCGACTGGGCGATCGCTCCTAATTTTTGTTTAAACCAATCGGGTAAATCTACGGAGACCTCATTGGCGTCAAGTTTATCGATAGGATGATCTAGACTTAAATATTCCTCAGCTTGATAGGAGGACAACGCAGCTAAATCAGGTCGAATAGGTGAGGGCATTGGAGTTTTAGAGTTTGAAATCTGACACATAGAAGATCATACCAGTTACTGATAGAGTAAATTAAATCCCTATATTCAGACTTTGCCATGTCGTTCAAACGTTCCAGTGGAATCCTGCTTCACCCCACCTCCTTACCTAGTCGATTTGGAATTGGTGACCTAGGCACCTCTGCCTATGGATTTATAGATTTTCTGGAAGCAAGTGGACAGAAGCTTTGGCAGGTTTTACCCCTAGGACCCACTGGTTACGGTAATTCTCCCTATATGTGTTTCAGTGCGATCGCTGGCAGCCCTATGTTAATTAGTCCCGATCTATTGATCAAGCAGGAATTACTATG
Source organism: Synechococcus sp. PCC 7502 (assembly GCF_000317085.1). NCBI lineage: Bacteria > Bacillati > Cyanobacteriota > Cyanophyceae > Pseudanabaenales > Pseudanabaenaceae > Pseudanabaenococcus > Pseudanabaenococcus habilitatus. Next base: position 1,550,054 of record NC_019702.1, on the reverse strand, counting down.
GGAATCAGATTTGGAATCCTTACCAGATTTTGAGCGAGATTTCACGGATTTTGATCGAGTAATTCCCTATAAGACTAATATTTTCCGACTGGCGTATGATCGATTTAAAAATCGCTTTATTACTAATGAAAATCCTGAATTTACAGATTTCTGTGCAAACCAAAGTATCTGGCTAGATGACTATGCCCTATTCATGGCAATCTTGGAAACCTACGAACATAAGCCTTGGCATACCTGGGAGGAGGCGATCGCCCAACGGGAACCAGAGGCAATCCGTCACCATACTGAACTTCTCCAAGAGCAAATTAGCTTCCATAAATTTTTGCAATTCCAGTTTTTTAAGCAGTGGGCAGAATTACGCGGCTATGCCAATCAAAAGGAAATTTTAATTATTGGCGATATTCCCATTTATGTTGCACACAATAGTGCTGATGTCTGGGCAAATCCTAGTATCTTTGTCCTTGATCCAGAAAGTTTTGAACCTGCATTAATGGCTGGTGTGCCACCGGACTATTTTAGTGAGACAGGGCAGTTATGGGGAAATCCAGTCTATAACTGGGAGGTATTGCAACAGGATAATTTTAGCTGGTGGATTAATCGTTTTAAGTTCATGTTGCAGTATGTGGATATTATTCGCATCGATCATTTTCGTGGGTTTGAGTCCTTTTGGCAGGTACCATCGGGTGAAGATACAGCCATAAATGGAGAATGGAAATTGGCACCAGGGCAGGAGCTATTTACGACTTTAAGGGCAGTTTTAGGTGGGTTACCAATTTTGGCAGAGGATTTAGGAATTATCACCCCTGAAGTTGAGGCACTCAGGGATCAATTTGAATTTCCGGGGATGAGGATTTTACTGTTTGCCTTTGGGGGCGACTCTAACAATATTTATCTCCCCCACCACTATGTTAAAAATAGCTTAGTTTATACTGGCACCCATGATAATGATACGGCAGTGGGTTGGTGGCAACGTGCAAGTGAGCATGAGCAAGAATTATTGACAAATTATGTTGGAGTAGATGAGGTTAAGGAAATAAATTGGCTATTAATTCGACTAGCTTTAGCATCGGTATCTGATTTGGCGGTGATCCCTTTACAGGATATTTGGGGCTTAGATAACACAGCAAGGATGAATATGCCCGGCACTGCCACAGGTAACTGGGCTTGGCGTTATAGTTCTAACGATTTATTAACTTCTGACTTAAGCGATCGCCTCCGCAATTTAACGCAGCTATACAGCCGATAGTTGGTTGTAAAAGTCATTTTAAATGGTTGAATATACACTTTGGTAATTTCCGTTAGGCAACATTTAGGCAACATTGGTGAAAATTAGCCAAAAACTAGTCACCAATTATGATCCCCATCTTGATAACATATTGATAAGTATTTATATCACCTAGCTATGACCAACTCACTCCAACTCACTCCCAACGTCACATCCTTATCAGACAGAGAACTTCAGGTAATTGAGCTAGTTGCCTCGGGGTTAACCAATCAAGAGATAGCAGCCGAGTTGGAAATTAGTAAACGCACCGTAGATAATCACATCAGTAATATTTTGACAAAAACCCATACCGATAATCGGGTGGCATTAGTACGATGGGCTTTGCAATGGGGCAAAGTCTGTATTGATCAGGTAAATTGTTGCATAATTAACAAGCCCAAGTCTCCCAAGTCTCAAGATGAATTGCAGAGTGCATAGAATTAGTTTTTCGCCATCTCTGCCCCTAGCTATGTATAAAGAGTTGGCTGTTCACCTAGGGCAAGTACCCGCCGTAAGTACTGAGTTACATTGGCAAGATGCTCAGAATTTTGACTATAATGACAGTCAAATTGCGGCGATAAGTATTACCTTTGATCCCGATGTTAATCACAACTCGGATAATAATAATGCTATGCCAGAGCTAATCACTCGAATCCTAAATCACTACGGCACATGGCACCAAGTAGCTGAGACTAAAGCTAGTGTTGATTTAGAGGTAATGACAAGTAATTGGAGCTAATTGATCTTGATTAACGGTCTCTGGCTTTGGGCGATCGCTTTAATTATTGGTTTCCCTGTGGCAGTGGTTCTATTGGGAGAATTAATTCATCGTCTGCAAAAGCAAAAACAGCCCTTTGTCGCTACCTTACAAATTATTAGAAATTTAGTTTTACCCGTACTAATTTTTTTACTATTTACTCAACATGTTTTAGAGCTACCACCTCAAGATGAACGGGTACGAAGTATCCAGACCCTCCTCTGGATTTGTGTCATTCATGGTGCGTTATCACTACTAAATACAGTTTTATTTGAGCAGGCAAAGGCGGACACTTGGCAGGCAAAGGTTCCTAAGTTATTAATTGATTTGTCCCGCTTGTTTTTGGTGCTATTAGGGACAGCGATCGTCTTGGCAACGGTGTGGAATGCTGATTTAGCTGGACTTGTGACTGCCTTAGGCGTAAGCTCGATCGTCATTGGTTTGGCATTGCAAGATACTCTGGGCAGTGTTATGTCAGGAATTGCACTCCTTTTTGAGCAACCATTTTCGGTAGGGGACTGGTTAAAAGTTGGTAGTTTAGTGGGACAGGTAATTGATATTAATTGGCGATCGGTTCGTCTTGTCACCCTAGAACGGGAAATGGTGGTTATTCCCCATAAAGTAATTTCGGGGGAAGTAATTCGTAATTTTAGTCGCCCCCAACGGATTCATGCGGAACGAGTCCAAGTGGGGTTTTCCTATAAAGACCCCCCTAACCTTGCTAAGTACGTCTTAAAAAACACTGCCCTAGAGACTCAAGGCATTTTGGCTAATCCAGAGCCGTATATTTTTACCTTAGGCTATAGCGATTCATCAATTACCTATGAGGTGAAGTTTTTTATCGAAGACTATGCCGACTTAGAAGAAATTCGCGATCGCTTTATGACCAGGGTTTGGTATGCTGCCCAACGCAATAATCTCAATATTCCCTTTCCGATTCGCACTCTCTATCATTTCCACGGACCAACTTCACAGGCAGAGGGTAGTAAGAAATTTGCCCAAAGCCTAGATTCGATTCCTGCTTTTGTGCCACTGGAACGGGACTATAACCTGCGATCGCCTGATATAAATTTGCAACATTTTGGTGCAGGGGAGAATGTGATTCAACAGGGTTATCCTAGTAGTGCCTTATATATCGTGATTGTCGGTATCGCCGTAATGACCGTAGTTGATCCCAATGGCGATGAACATGAGGTACTCCAAATTAATCCGGGTGAGTTTTTTGGTGAAATGACGCTATTTTCAGGAGAGGTCAGCATGATTACTGTTAGGGCGAAGCAGGACTTAGAACTGATGATGATCTCTGCCAATGAAGTGGATAAAATGATCGAGCGCCAACCGAGTTTTTCCCGTGAAATTAGTCAAGTTCTAGAAATCCGACGGAGGGCATTAAATAATCTCCAAAAATCAATCCAACCTAATCTTAGGCGTTAATATCTAGGCATAGTTCTCGAAAGCGATCGCCCCGTTGTTCAAAGTTAGCAAACTGATCAAAGCTAGCACAGGCAGGAGAGAATAAAACTGTTTTAACCTTAAGGCTTACCGCTAAAGTTAATGACCTAGGGACTGCTACTTCAAGGGTATTTACAATTTCATAGGTAGAATAATTTACCCCTTGGAGCAATTTGGCAAATAAGGGAGCAGCTTCTCCAATTAAAAGTACCTTAGCTGCTTTTTGCTTAATTAGTTCTAGCCATGCTTGGGGTTCTCCAGTTTTAGGTTCGCCGCCAGCAATTAGGATGGTTGTATTTTCTATGGCTTGTAATCCCACCAATGCGGCATCGTAGTTAGTGGCTTTACTATCATTAATAAACTGTACCCCTTGGCGATCACAAATATATTCCAAGCGATGGGCAACCCCATTAAATTCAGCTACTCCTGCGGCAATAGCTTCAGAACTAATTCCTGCCAGTTTTGCTGCGGTTACCGCCATTAATAAGTTTTGGAGATTGTGCTGCCCGATCAACTTAAATTTATGTACAGCTACTACATCTTGATCAGCAAATTTTACCCATCCCGCCTCAATGTATGCCCCATTAGTAGAATTAGTGCAGGATGTCCATACAGCCTGAGGACATAGGGAAGCACCATGTTGGGACAGGTATTGATCATCGCTATTTAAAATAATTTGCCGCGATCGCTTGATCAGACTATATTTAATATCTCGATACGCCTCAACGGTACGATGACGATTGAGATGATCGGGAGTAAAGGTTGTCCACACACCAATTTGCGGATTTATACTGGGAGCCGACTCAATTTGGTAGCTACTAATTTCGGCAATAATCCAATCAGGTAGTTGAGAATTTAAGGCAACGTCGCACACAGGTACACCAATATTGCCGCAAGCGGGAGCATTTATCCCTGCCGCTTGAAAAATTGCCGCCACTAAAGCTGTAGTTGTAGTTTTACCATTGGTGCCAGTAATTGCTAACCAAGGAATTTTATGAAGGTATTGCCAACCCAACTCCACTTCGCCAATGGTCTCAATGCTTAAATTTCTCGCTTTTTGTAAAATAGGGCTATCCCAAGGAATTCCTGGACTAACAATAATTAATTCAATTGAGGTGTCTTCCCAGCTAGGGCTACTATTTAGTGTTACTTCAATGCCTTCAGACTCTAGCAAATCTCGTTGTCGCATTAAGCTGGGGTTAGTTCCTTGATCGCTTGCCGCCACTTGCCAGCCATTAGATTTTAACAAACGGGCTGCCGCAACTCCAGATTTTCCTAGCCCTAATACATGTGCGATCGGCATTTTTGCTTTTGGATAAATAATATTTAGTTTTTAAATTCTTGATTTTTAATTACTAGCGGCGTTGTTCTAGTTTTGTATAGACACTGGCTAAACTTACTTGGTGATATGCCATAGCCACAAGCGTGTGATAAAAAAGATCAGCCACCTCAGAAGCGATCGCATCAGGATCATTATCCTTACAAGCCATTACTACCTCGGCAGTTTCTTCGCCAATTTTTTTGAGGATTTTATTATCGCCCCCTGCAAATAGCTGACAGGTATAGGAATTAGGGCGAGGATGCTCAAGCCGATCACAAATTACGGTGAAAAGCTCTGATAGCGGATCTGATGGTTGATCAGTCATAAAAAATCATAAAAAATCTGTAGAGACACCATAGCATCCCTACAGTTAACTCAAAACCTTACTTAACAGAAGCAGTAGCACCGGCATCTTCTAGTTGCTTCTTAGCAGCCTCAGCATCGGCTTTAGGCAGACCTTCTTTAACGGTTTTAGGTGCAGCTTCCACTAAATCCTTAGCATCTTTCAAGCCAAGACCAGTAATTTCCCGTACCACCTTCAAGATTGAAATTTTCTTATCCGCAGGTACAGCATCTAATACTAAGTCAAATGCAGTTTTTTCTTCTACTTCTTCCACAGGAGCAGCAGCAGCAGCAGCAACGACCACACCGCCTACAGGAGCAGCAGCAGATACTCCAAAGGTTTCTTCAATTGCCTTAACTAATTCAGCAGCCTCTAGTAGGGTTAGTGATTTTAGTTTCTCAATAATTTCATCAGTTACAGCAGACATCGAATTTCTCCTTAAGTTTAATTATGTTGATTGTTTATTTGAATGCTTACTTGAATGTTTAATTAATCAAGTTAATTGAGCAAAGGATTAAGCTACTTTTACGCAGCTTCTTCGTGAATGGCTTTGATTGCCCTCGCCAAAGATTGAGGTACTTCTTTGATGCCAAATGCCAGTTTTGTAGCAACACCATTGATTGCGCCAGCAATTTGTCCCAAAAGTACTTCCTTAGATGGCAGATCGGCGATCGCCTTAAGTTGTTCTGGATTTAAAGCCCGACCATCAAATACTCCGCCCCGCAGTTCAGTTTTTTTAGTTTCCTTTAAAAATCCCTGATAGGCTTTGAACGCAGCACCAACATCCTCTTTAATCACTAAGCACACAGAGGTTCCCTTTAAAAAAGTTTCCAAAGGTTGCCACTCGGATTTAGACTCGATCGCCTTTTTCATCAAAGTGTTTTTAGTCACTTTACACACAGTCCCAGAGGGTCTCATTTGCCGACGCAGCTTAGTAATTTCTGCTACGGTTAATGTGGCAAAATCAAGCACTATAATCATTTGGGCATCAGCAATTTCTGCTTCCAGCTTAGCGACTACATCTTGCTTTTGTTCTAAAGTTTTTCCCATATTTCTCACCTCCTTAACGGTATATTTTGCAAAAATAAAAGCCCCAACCTATAGCAAGGCGAGGCAATAGAGATTTACCCTATTAACTTCACCTCAGCAGGAAATTAAGCAATGCCCCTGCTATCTACGGCTACAATATCAAGTTGTAAAAAATTTCAGTAGGCAATATCTCCACATCTAAGGTCTAGTATAGTTAGGCAGCTTCACCTAATTTTAGGTCTCGCAAAGAGCTAATATCCACTTCTATGGCAGGACCCATAGTTGAAGATACATACAGCGATCGCCAATACCTACCCTTAGCACCCGAAGGACGATTACGATCAATCACTTCTTGGAGCGCTTTAAGGTTTGTCAGCAAATCCTCAACGGTAAAATTAGCTTTGCCAAACAAGACATGGACAATACCAGTTCGATCAGCACGGAACTCAATCTTACCGCCCTTAAACTCAGCGATCGCCGTTGCTAAATCAAAGGTAACCGTACCACCCTTAGGAGAAGGCATAAGCCCTCTTGGACCCAAAAGCCGCCCTAATTTAGCCACCTGAGGCATCATATCTGGAGTAGCAATTAATAGATCAAAATCCAGCATTCCTTTACTGATTTCATCAATCAAGTCTTCAGAACCAGAAATATCTGCCCCAGCCGCCGCTGCCTCAGCTACTTTTTCCCCACGCGCAATTACCGCAACTTTCACAGTCATTCCTGTCCCTTTGGGTAATGCTACGGTGGTTCTTAGTTGTTGGTCTGCATATTTTGGATCAATACCCAGCCGCACATGAGCCTCGGCAGATTCTATAAACTTAGCAGTAGCTGTATCTTTTAATAAAGCTAACGCTTCCGAGGGCATATAAGCCCTTAACTCGACTTTGCTTTGCGCTAAACGCACCCGCTTTGAAGCTTTTTTAGCCATTTTTCCTTCCTTGGGGTAATAACGAAGTTTAGAGCCTCTCCCCCGATAAATAATTAGTTAAGTCTTTAATCTTAACTCAAACAAGCCAATATGGTCAACTAAGCTGTAATTGTGACACCCATATTTTTAGCAGTGCCTTCAATAATGTTCATGGCAGCATCAATATCATTGGCGTTCAAGTCTGGGAGCTTAATCTGAGCAATTTCTCGCAACTGATTACGGGTAATAGAACCGACTTTTTTACGATTAGGTTCGCCTGAGCCCTTGCTTAGTCCTGCTGCCTTTTGGATCAAAATCGAAGCTGGAGGGGTCTTCAGCACAAAGCTAAAGCTCCGATCCTCAAACACAGAAATTTCCACAGGGATTACCGTACCCACCTGATCGGCAGTACGGGCATTGTATTCCTTACAAAACATCATGATATTGACACCATGTTGTCCTAAAGCTGGACCAACAGGAGGTGCAGGGTTTGCTTTACCCGCATTGAGTGCGAGTTTAATAATTGCGGTAACTTTTTTTGCCATTGGTTTGGATTAATTTTGGATTAACTTTTTATATTAATTTGGATTGACACGATAGTCTTAAAGCCTCACTCAAAGCTTGAAATGAAAAACTTTAATTATTTTTTTGAACTTGGTTAAACTCCAATTCTACGGGAGTGTCTCTACCAAAAATTGAAAGTAGGGCTTTGAGTTTACTGCGTTCAGGCGTTACCTCAACCACTTCTCCTTCAAAATCTTTAAATGGTCCTGAGAGGACTTTAATCTTGTCTCCCACAGACATATCAATCTTGATGACTGGCTCTTGTAGTTCAGCGATTTTGAAAATGCGTTCTGCTTCACTTCTGCCAAAGGGACGGGGGGTTACATGCCCTCTTCCTCGACCATAATGACGCTTCTGTTCAGTGCCAACAAAGTTAATTACATGGGGAGTATTTTTCACTACCTGCCAAGCATCATCACTCATAAACATCTTGATCAGTACATAGCCAGGAAAAACCTTTTCCTCAGAACTAAGCCGTGACCCGTCCTTACGCACCTTAACAATAGGAGTTTGAGGAATCTCTATCTGGACAATTTTATCTTGAACATCAAGCATTTGAATCCTTTGTTCAAGGCTTAACTTAACCCGTTTCTCACAACCTGAAGCAACTTGAACTGCATACCAGTGGCACACATTAGGGTCTGTAGCTTGGGTTGTATCTTGATTTTCAGCAAACATTACAGAAATATCCGACTAGAAATCCATCCAAAAATACTATCTACCAAAAATACTAAGCCTGCAGAAACTACAACCATGAGAATTACGGCTGCGGACTCACTAATTAGTTGTTGACGTGAGGGCCATACAATTTTATCTAGCTCAGCCTTAGTACTCTTAAAAAAATCAGATAAATCAGAACTAGGACTTAGCGATCGCTTTTCCCCGTCTTTAATATCTTTAGCTTCGTTGTGAGTCATGATTGCAATTTTTTGGTTGCTAATTTTTTGGTTGCTAATTTTTGAAAAGTTTAAGTTTCAAATTTTAGGCTTGAAGGTGATAGGCGAGCGCGCCCTGGAGGACTTGAACCCCCGACATCAGGTTTTGGAGACCTGCGTTCTACCAACTGAACTAAGAGCGCAATTTTCGTAGCTTAATTAAACTTGAGATAAATTGACTTTAGCATAATCCTCGTACTTTCGCAGGGACTTAGGTGAGATCTCGATCAAATCTTTGCTTAACACGGCTGGCTTTACCGATGCGATCGCGCAGATAGTATAATTTAGCCCTTCTGACCTTACCTCGACGTATAACTTTTATACTTTCGACTTGGGGGGAGTGGAGTAAAAATACTCTTTCTACGCCAACACCTTGGAAAGTTTTACGCACAGTCATAGTAGAGTTGATACCACTACGAGCTTTGGAGATAATTACACCTTCGTAGGGTTGAGTACGGAACTTATCACCCTCCTTAATTTTGACACCAACTTTGACAGTATCTCCCACATAGAGTTGAGGGATATCTGACTTTAAGTATTTAGCTTCAATTTCGCTGATGATCGCTTGGGCATTCATAGGAGTCTTAAAAAATCACAGTCTTTAATGATATCTTAGTTTTGTTAATAAGTCTAGAAGTTATAAATTTCTGCAATTACAGTTTTTTATGGATTTGCGTAGTACGGGGTACAGGGGTAAAACCCGCAGCCCCTAACCCAACCTATCCCTTAATCCTCAAATAGACTGTAATCTGCAAATAAATTGCTGTAGATTAAATTGGACGAGGTGAGATCAAGGCAGATTCAGGTAAAATGATCATTAATAAAACTTAAGCCAAGACAATATGGCAGATCGCTATGTTCGAGTCAAAACCGCCAGTCATGAGCGAGTTTTTTACGGTATTTTGCAATTAAACCAATCTGTACAGATATTAAGTGCGGCTCCTTGGTTGGGAGGTAAGCCTACTAATGACTTAATTGCCCCAGATGGTTATGAATTATTGGCTCCCTGTGAACCCAGTAAGATTGTGGCAGTTGGTAAAAACTATGTGGCACATGCTGCGGAAATGAATAGCCCAGTACCTACAGAACCTTTAATATTTTTAAAGCCATCGAGTGCTATTCTTGCGCCAGAGGGGAAGATTTTATTACCATCGCAGTCTAAGCAAATTGATTATGAAGGAGAATTGGCTTTAGTAATTGGTAGCTACTGTACTAACTGCTCCTTAGATCAAGCCTCCTCAGCTATTTGGGGTTATACGATCGCCAATGATGTAACCGCAAGGGATTTACAAAGACAGGATAATCAGTGGACAAGGGCTAAAGGCTTTGATACTTTCTGCCCCCTGGGTCCTTGGATTGTGCGCGAGATCAGCCCTACAGCACAGATTCAAACTTTCTTACAAAGTTCTAAGCAACCCTTACAGGCTGATACCATCGACAATATGGTTTTTAGTCCAGAGTTTTTAGTAGCTTATATCAGTCAAATTATGACATTGCTCCCAGGAGATATAATCCTGACAGGAACACCTCAAGGGGTTGGAGCTTTACAAGTGGGCGATCGCATTGCCATTGAAATCGAAGGAATTGGCAAGTTGCAAAATTATGTAGACCTACGTAGCCCTTTAGCAAACTTGGAAGAGGATGAGAGCTAAGCGGTTTTGAGCCATCCTTAAACATGATAAATTAGACTTAAAACTCCCTCTAGTTAAATTAACCCACAGCTGATCAATGCATATTTCCCTAAACTGGCTGCAAGAATTAGTAAGCTTTTCCTTATCTCCCCAAGAAGTTGCAGATGCTTTGACTATGGCTGGGTTTGAAGTAGAGGGTATTGAAGATCGCCGTACCTGGGCTGATGGTGTGGTGGTGGGCAAAATTTTAAATGCAGAGCGTCATCCCCAAGCCGATCGCCTTCAAGTTTGTACCGTAGATGTGGGTGGGAATGAACCTTTAAACATTGTCTGTGGGGCGGCAAATGCCCGAACTGGGTTATATGTACCTGTGGCGACTATTGGCACTTACTTACCTACGGTAGATTTAAAATTACGTCCTACAAAATTACGGGGGGTGCGCTCAGAGGGCATGATTTGCTCCTTGTCAGAATTAGGTTTGGCAAAGGAATCCAGTGGTATTCATGAATTTCCTGAAGGTGTAACTATTGGGGCAGATGTGCGTCCGTTGTTGGGATTGGATGATGTGATTTTAGATGTTAGCTCTACGGCAAATCGGGCTGATGCCTTGAGTATGGTCGGGATGGCACGGGAATTAGGAGCTTTGATCGGTGAGAAAGTTAAGTTACCGATCGCTAAATCAAACTATGAGATCAAGTCTGAAAATTGGGTATCTGTAGATTCTAGAGATGCAGTTAAAGCTTGTCCTGCCTATATTGGCACTTTAATTAAGGGCATAAAAGTTCAAGATTCTCCCCAGTGGCTACAACGGCGGATTCAAGCGGCAGGTATGCGATCAATTAATAATATTGTAGATATTACTAATTATATTTTGTTGGAATGGGGACAGCCGTTGCATGGTTTTGATGCCGATACTTTAGGTTCCGATTTAGAGTCTGATCTAAAGATCGGTGTGCGCTTTGCCCGTGAACAGGAAACCCTAATTACCCTAGATGGACAAACTCGAAATTTATCTAGTCAAAATTTACTCATTACTTCAGGTGATATCCCTGTGGCGATCGCCGGGGTCATGGGTGGTAAAGAAACAGAGGTAAGCGATCGCACGGTCAATTTAGTCCTAGAAGCAGCATTATTTGATCAAACTGTAGTGCGCAAGTCAGCAAGGGCGCAGGGGTTACGCACAGAGGCATCGGCACGCTATGAACGAGGGGTAAATCAAGCGGGGTTAGAAATTGCCACAGCAAGAGCCTTAGAATTAATTTTGGAACTGGCAGGTGGTGAGATTATCAGTCAAAGTATTAGCGATCGCCGCCCCACGGAAACCAGAAAAATTACCCTCAGGCTAGAACGAGTACAGGAAGTTTTAGGTTCCATTGAAACTGAGGATGGGGATAGCGTTGATTTATCGGCGGAAATCGTGACTAAGGTTCTAACAGCCTTATCCTTTGAGTTAAAAGCTAATGATGAATTGAAAGCTGATAATTTGCACCCAGATACTTGGGAAGTAGCCGTGCCCACCTATCGTTATGCGGATATAGAGCGGGAGATTGACCTAATTGAAGAGATTGCTCGCATCTATGGCTACGATAAATTCCAAGAAACCTTGCCCCCGCGGACAGAACTAGGCTATTTAGGCACCGATGAATTACTAAAACGACAAATTCGAGAATGTCTTCGGGGTGTGGGCTTAACTGAAGTTACCCATAGTTCTTTGTGTAGTCCAACTCAATCTACTCAAGTCAAAATCACCAATCCCGTTGCCTTAGAGTATAGTGCTTTGCGCTTAGATTTACTGTCAGGCTTAATTGAGGCGTTTGCCTATAACTTAAATCAAGGTAATGGTTGGTTATGGGGCTTTGAAATTGGGCGGGTGTTTTGGCAGGATGAAGAAGGTAGCGTTGAAGCAGATCATGTTGGTGGTATTTTTGGTGGTGATCCAACGGTTGGGACTTGGCAGCATAATACTAAACCCCTTGATTGGTATGCCGCTAAGGGAGTCTTAGAAACTGTATTTCAGCGTTTGGGCGTAACGGTAGAATACCAGCCCGATCAACAAAATTCCCGTCTCCATCCCGGTCGCACCGCTTCACTGTGGATTTCAGGGGAACGCCTTGGCACCTTTGGGCAACTGCATCCCCAAGTTTGTCAAATCCATGATTTACCCTCGGAGATTTATGCCTTTGAGTTGGATTTAGGCGCATTACTAGAGGCAATTGATCGGAAGGCGATCACAATTTTTCAAGGTTTTTCCAGTTTTCCCCCTAGCGATCGGGACATTGCCTTTTTTGTGCCATTAAAGGTATCGGTGGCAGAAATTCAACGGGCTATTACTTTTACCGGTGGAAATTTACTTGAGTCTGTGCAATTATTTGATCAGTATCTAGGGGAAGGAGTACCACAGGGTTTACGAAGTCTGGCTTTTCGCTTAATTTATCGAGCTAGCGATCGCACTTTGACCGATGCCGATATTAATCCTGTACACCAGAAAATTCGAGATGTGTTAGAAGAAAAATTTAGGGCAACCTTACGCAGCTAGGCTTACAGATTAAATTGCAAACCATTACAATAGGATACATACCAGAACTGAGCTTGATCTTAAAAAATCAGGTTAAGCTGGGGTTAATAGTCTAGATTTTATATGCTCTAATACCTATGCTGCGAATTATTACTCAGCGACCTGAGGCAGAAACTGAAATAAAAAGAATCTGCGATCGCATTTATGATGACCAAGTAACTCATAAAGAAGCTACCGTCAGTGAAATAATTCAAACAGTACGCCGACAGGGAGACCTTGCTCTAATTCGCTATACGGCTGAGTTTGATGGGCAGACTATTACCCAAGCTGATCTCCGCATTAGTGGAGCAGAGCTAGATGTAGCTTATCAAAAAGTCAATAGTGAATTGCTGAAAGCGATCGAAACTGCCCATGAACGCATTTTAAGTTTCCATAAACAGCGTGTACCGAAAAGTTGGGTACAATTCGGTGATAAAAATACAGTGCTTGGTAAACGTTACAGTCCCGTGGATATTGCGGGAATTTATGTACCTGGTGGTAAAGCCACCTACCCAAGTACAGTGTTGATGAATGCCGTGCCTGCGGTTGTGGCTGGGGTAAAGCGGATTGTCATGGTCACACCGACGGGTAAAGATAAAACTATTAATCCCGCCATTTTAGTTGCTGCCGATATTGCTGGGGTTGATGAAATTTATCGGATTGGGGGGGCGCAGGCGATCGCCGCTTTGGCATATGGAACCGAAACTATTCCCGCCGTTGATGTGATTTCTGGACCTGGGAATATTTACGTTACCCTTGCTAAAAAACAAGTCTATGGCAAAGTTGGGATCGATTCTTTGGCTGGTCCTTCAGAAGTTTTAATTATTGCCGATCAAACTGCCCATCCCGTGCATATTGCCGCCGATCTTTTGGCACAGGCAGAGCATGATTCCTTAGCTGCGGCGATTTTAATTACCACCGATGCCCGTTTGGCAAATAAAGTGACAGAAGAGGTCAAAGTTCAACTAGAAAGACATCCCCGTCGTATCCTCACCGAAAAAGCGATCGCAAATTATGGTTTAGTCGTTGTTGTAGATAGCCTCAAAACTGCTGCTGATCTATCTAATCTATTTGCGCCAGAACATTTGGAACTAGCGATCGAAGAACCTTGGGAAATGTTAGAGATGATTCGCCATGCAGGAGCCATTTTTCTCGGGCATTCCACCCCAGAGGCGGTGGGAGATTATCTAGCAGGACCTAATCACACCTTGCCAACTTCGGGAGCAGCCCGCTATGCGTCACCTTTGGGCGTAGAGACCTTTATGAAACATTCCAGCATTATCCAGTTCAGCCCGGAGGCATTAAAGGATGTGTCGGGGGCGATCGCCGCTTTAACCGAAGCAGAAGGCTTACCATCCCACGGTGATTCTGTAAGACTGAGGCTTCAAGACTTGTAAACCTCATAAATTTGAACTAAAAACAGGCTGATGTTAAAAACTCTTCAAGTTCATAGAAATCAACAGATTCTATATCTTTGAGGTGAATCATAACTGTAAGTTTTCTAGTGATAAATTTCTCCTTATACCAAATCGAAGAGTATAGGCTACAGATGGTATAAATATATAAACCGAGTTCAAAGAAAAAAATGGCAGGAGTATAGAGCCTGTTTCATATCTCATGAGTAGCAATTGTTTTTAGCATCAAACGAATAAAGCAAAGATTGAGTTTAGCCGTAGCATTAAAAAGAGTTCTCTCAAAGTTCTTAACTAAGATTTTGCATCTTTCAACCCAAGTACCCACCTTGTCGGCACAACTACAAACCCAGACAGACCTTTTTCTGCCTTCTGTTGCTTTGATACCTTAGGAGAAATTTCAAACCTAATCTTAGTCATAATCTCAGGATAAACCTTCTGTAAATCAGTCGTCAATTTTTCGATATGATAACCACTATCCAGCAATATCGTAGTTAGGGTAATGTCATCTGGCTTCGATTTGAAGTAATCAATGTTAAACGTTAACATCTCAATCAGTCCTTGGTCATCTGATACATTTGCTCTTGTTAAATAGGTAAAGAAAGGAAATCCCAGAGTGTCAACGGCTAAATGTCTTTTGATCCCGTTAGTTGCTTTGTAGGAGCAGAAGCCCTTGGATTCTATACTTGCATTACAAGTATTTTTCACTGCTTGTGAGTCAATGATGATTAAAGTTGTCCATTTTGATTTTTTTTGACTGTTCACGGGCTGTTGAATGCAAAGCTTCCATAATCGCAGTAAATGTACCTGTATCTTTCCACTCCTTGTAGTATCGATACACTGTAGAGAATGGTGGTAAGTCTCGGGGCATATCTCGCCAATTACAGCCGTTTTTGAGTTGGTAGAGTATGCCGTCTAAAATTTGTCTTTTTGTCCAAGTTGGCGGTCTAGTTTGCTTTTTCTTTGGGAGCAATGGTTCTATAATTTCCCATTCTTTATCTGTTAGGCTACTTGAGTATGGATTTAGCATTTTCTAAGCATCATACATCTTGCTCATAATAGATATGAAACAGGCTCTATACTCAGTTTCATTTGTAATGATTGTTGACTTTACGTTCTGCCATAGCAATCTCGGTATTAATCTTTGTGATGCCAAATATCGCTTGATCTTGTCATGATTATGTCCTTCTAAATGGTCTGCTAAATTTATGATTTTGTAATTTATCTGACTACTTAGCAAGTACTGCCAATAATCTAACGTAGTAAAGTTGTTTGACATTTTATTCTTCCTTTTTAACTCATTCCCCCCTTTGCGTAAGTCCTATAAGAATGATGTTTGCTGATTGTGGACAGGTTTCTCGTGAAAATCGAAGAATGCGAATTAATTATCTAATACATCTCCAAGCTGACTTTTTTAATCTCTTGGGTAAATTCCCCGCCCGTTGGGGCGGCTTTCGATTAACATTCAGGAATGAGTGAATATATACACAAAAAACATAACGTAAGTGTATTGATATATCATCTTGTATTTCCAGCAAAATATCGAAGGGCGGTATTTGATCAAGAAGTAGATCAGGTACTAAAAGAAGTTTGTTTAGAGATAGAGAAACGATATGAGGTTAAATTTTTAGAAATAGGAGTAGATAAAGATCATGTTCATTATCTTGTTCAATCAGTACCGACATATAGCGTTACAAAATTGGTAAGACTGATCAAAAGTCTAACAGCAAGAGAAATATTTAAGAAATGCCCATGGGTCAAGAAAAAATTGTGGGGAGGTGAATTTTGGAGTGACGGGTATTACGCAAGTATAGTTGGAAAGCATGGAAACGAAGGAATGGTTAAAAAGTATGTAGAAGCTCAAGGAAAAGATTACACAGGCTTACACATAAATAATCAGCTAGAACTCTTTTAAGTTGGATACCCCGCCGCAAGCGGCGGGGTTATTCATTTTTAATAACCCAAGTTGCTACCTAATAGCTGAGGGAAAGAAATCTGCTACAAAGGAAAAGATGCAAGTAGCAGCAAGAAAAATGAATGATGAAATTATAGCGATTTATTGCTTATGCGATGACATTCTAAGAGCAATGAATCATCGTGGTGATCGACAACAAGAAATGAGTGATGGCGAAGTAATGACCACCGCTATAGTTGCCACTATGTATTTTTGTAGAAATTACGAGAGGGAAAGAAAATATTTATCAGATCAACCGCAGACTATATCGAGTTGAGCAAATGCTGTTGATATTGTTTGAAGCGTTGGGGCAAACATGGAAACAACTAAACACGGAATGGGTTTACAGCATTGATAGTTTTCCCATACCTGTCTGTGCCAATATCCGCATTCCAAGGTCAAAAATCTATGATGGCAAACAAGAGTATCGAGGCTATCAAGCCAGCAAGAGAAGATACTTTTATGGTATTAAAATTCATCTGATGGTGACGGAGTCAGGAGAGCCTGTGGAATTTTTTCTAACTAATGGTTCATTTGCTGATGTTAAGGGCTTGAGAGTATTTCCATTTGATTTACCTGAAGGCTCTGTGGTCTATGCAGATAGAGCTTACAACGATTATGAGGTTGAGGATTTGTTGCTTGAAGCCGAAAATATCCAGCTCTCAGCTATGCGAAAAAGCAGCTCAACTCGACCTCTTGCTGGTTATGTTCAGTTTCTTCAACACCATAAGCGCAAAGTTATTGAAACCACTGGCAGTTTAATATCCCAACTTTTACCTAAATCTATTCATGCTGTCACGGCTAAGGGATTTGAGCTTAAAGCTATGCTCTTTGTCCTTGCTCTTAGCGTTAATCTATGGGTAGCAACTTAGGTTTTAATATTACAAAGATTTGCATCTATCAAAATTTAGAATTGATGTTATATTTATAGACGCACTAAAAACGGGATGTAGCGCAGCTTGGTAGCGCACCACTTTGGGGTAGTGGGGGTCTTGGGTTCAAATCCCAACATTCCGATAGGGTTTCAAGGATCGCAATTTAATCGTCTACCAATTATCTACCACTTTTAGATTTCTGGTTAGACGGTAAACTGCGTAAATGTTGGTCGATTGCTCTTTGATGAGCAGCAGGATCGTTGCGATTTACCCACCAATCCTTGAGCATAGGCAAGTTATAACGAATAGTTTGGGGCGAAATACGGGAGTAATGTATTCCTTCATGCAATTCCCCACTCAGTCGTAAATCTCTGAGCTTAGTGACGGTTATGCCCAATGCTTTAGCGGCAATGTGTTTATCGGCACTGTTGCTTCTATCCTCATCGCTGCCACTGGCTTCAAATATACTTTGCAATATTGCTTGTAGCCGATCGCCAAGGTAAGGATCGGCACCATCCACTTCGATAGTAATTTTAACTGCCATATTCCTCCAAAAATAAAACTCGTTTAAGGGCGATCGCCGCCACCGTAGGCACAACCGAATTACCTAACACCGCAAGTCTGTCCAATCGGTGGGGAAGCCCATAAGCCACTCCACAAACTGGGGATTCAACACTTGACCAGTGGGGAGATAAGCCTTTACCCTTTTCGGAAAGTCCCCGCCCTGAGAAGCTGTCGGGGTGGGTAACAGCCTTAATTTCCGATCTAACTTGGTTTGACCAGCATGACGTTTTCCCGAATAGCTCATAGGCGTAGGCAACCACGAAAACCCTCTCCCGCAAATGCGGCGCACCAACTTCCGCAGCCGATATGATTTCCACATCAAAGCTATAGCTAAGTTCACTGAGTCCTCGTAAGACTTCGGCAAGTCCGCCTGCGTAAATTGCACCTTTGACATTTTCCCAGACAACATATTTGGGTCTACATTCTTTGATGACTGGGAGCATTTCAAACCAGAGGGACGATCGCTCTCCTGTAATTCCAGTTCTTGTTCCAGCGAGGCTAAGGTCTTGACAGGGAGATCCGCCAGTGATGAGGTCGAATTGATTGGGTTTTGCATAGAAGGTATGAATATCTCGGTGGATTGGAATATTTGGAAAGTTTTTGGTAAGGACATGGCAGCAGTAATCGTGAATTTCTACGAACTGGATTGTTTGAATACCGAGCGATCGCGCAGCCACAGTAAAGCCACCAATGCCCGAAAACAGGTCGAGATGTTTCATATAGCGTCTAAATTTTCTCTAAATCTTTAGCAGGAATATTCTGGGTAGTCAGCCAACGTGGACTAGACACCACAACCATGTCTTCAGCGATCGCCACAACCGTTAACTCATCAGTCTTCAAGCCCTTCAGAGTAAATAGCCCATTCTCACCTTTGCCCCGATAGCGCACTCTATCCCCAACACTTATATTTATAGGGGTAGTCACTTTAGTCACTATGGGGTTCAAATCCTCTCCCTGAATGGGTTTAAACGTAGTCACCTTTGTAGTCACTGCGTAGTCACCGTAGTCACTTTTGACAGCAGAGTTTAGATGTAAATTAGAAGACTCAGATTCTAACGATAAATTACAACCAACTTGGCAATTTGAATTGGCTTTCTCAGAATTTAGGGGTAAATCTTGGCTAAAGGTGACTAAAGTGACTACCTGTGGACTACCAAAGTGACTACGCTCAGGTGTATACTCTGTCTGGGTCTGAGGGTCAAAGTGACTAAAGGGACTACTAGAGAGTATTTTAATATTATATTTTCTACCCGTTTGCCCGTTGTTTATGGCATAACCCATAGCCACAATCTGTTGCATAAACTCTCGGCACTCATCACAAGTTGGCTTTTGTCGGGCAGGAATCCAAGACCTAACTTGTTTAGCTGTAATCCAATCTGCATACCTAAACCGCTCGACAAAACGAGTAATTTTGGCAGAGTCTTGATGTTCAGTAATCCCTAAATCGGCGTAGAGCAACCGTGTCTGTTTGATCGTCCACTGGACAAACTGAATAGCAGCATTTAAAGTATCAGCAGAAATCTCATGGCTCGGCATCTGCCCCTTAGCCACAGCCTCCACAATATGGAATACCAATGCTATTCTCGCTGCCCGTTCACGAGCCTTTGGGTAAAGTGTCCTAATACTTGGATGTGCTTCAGCTAATTTCTGGGTTTCACACCAGTCATGCCAGCGTGACCAGAGCTTTCTTGCTTCTTTGGAAATGGAGTAGGCGATCGCAGGTAAATTCTCCAAACGCCGATATATCCCCAGTAATAACTCACTAATATTGCAAGTCACGCCATCATTGGGAGCAGGTAGACGAGTCACAGGCAAATTAACCCATAGAAATCTCTGCCACAAACCATCAACCGTATATAAATCTCCCATCTGTTGCTTTAGAACGTCAGGCTGAATCGTGCCTAAAATACTCACGGGTGTATGGGTTAGAAACATTCTCTTCCCACTACTGCGGTCAACCTTCATCCCCCCAGAATCATAAATCGTCAACCATTTTTGTCTGTCGTTACCTTTGCCACCCTTATATTGATTAAAGCCAGCCAACATCTCTGCCAGTTCATCAATAGCGATCGCCGTACCATGAGTTGTACCCTCTAAGCTTTGAGCCAGCCCTTCAGTCGTGAAATCTTGAAAGAAATAGTTGCGAGGATTGGGCTTAATTGGCTTTTCTTGGTCGGTGTTAGGGTTAGCATTAAACTTAGCCAATTGCTTTTCGTACTCTTGCAGAACAGCCTTGTAATCTTCCTCAGCTTCAGCTTGTAGCACCTTAAGAGGTTTAGTAAGTATTTTGAAGATAGGGGACTTTGTAGCCCCAGACTCAGCAATAATGCCAGTCCAGATAATGGGAGGTGGATAAAATTCTGTAGCCGCAGCAATCTCGATCTTAGTGCCGACTCTTAAAAGGGATGCTGCAATTGGCAGAAGGGCAGACACTAAGACAACTTCGGGAATATTAAAAGCCTTAGCAACTTGAGTAAAAGGAATAGCCAGACTAGGAATCAGCGAGTCGATCGCAATAGATTCAGATACCCAACCGAGTAAAGTCTGAGTTTCACTTTTGAGAATGTCATTATCTTCTTGCTCATTAAGTTCTTGTGGATTAGCCACTTTTGGAGGTAAGGGAACTTTGCCCACAGCATCCATGATTTGCACTTTGGTTAACTTAAAATCTTCAATCCAATCGGCAATATCTAAACCTCCCTTCTCTGGTAATCTATTCCAAAGCGGTGAATCAGGATAGGGATAGAGCCATTGAGAATTAGGAAAATCTTTCTCAACATCCTTCATGTGTTCCAAGCCCTTAGTATCTCGGTCAGGCACCAGAACTACAGCAGCACCCTGTAAATCTTCAAGATAGTTGGGATAGCCATATCTACGCCATTTTCCAGCACCACCGATCACACAAGTAGCAGCGATACCCATAGATAAAAGCAGATCGACCTTCCCTTCACCCTCAACAATTAGAATCTGCTCATTACTAGCGATCGCCCCTTTATTAATCTCATCTCCAATCCGATAAAGATGCACCTGTTTCTGCAACTTCTCAGGAAAACCCAAAGACCAGACTATTCCCTTGCCATGAATCCGATGCCACTGGGCAAACTTCTTAATCCCTTGACCATCATCAGTTCTTACCACCTTAGCCAGAGGATCGCCCTTGATATTAGGATAGAAATACTCCTGAGTACCTTTAACTCGAATCGCTTTAGGTCTATCTGAACTATCTTGAGGTACCGAATAATACAAACCCCACATCCCACATTCAGTCTGACCTCGATAGACAAAATCTTCAATCCCAGCATCCCTCAGATGAGTATGGCACCGCACCTTAAGCCCCGACTCAACTTCATCAATCGCACAATCACCATCCTTAGTTCTGCCACAGACAGGGCAGGGATTTCTCGCAGAAGTCCGAAAACTATTCATCTTGCCTCTTTTTTCTTGCATAGTTAGTAGTTTGTAGACATAGTAAAACCAGACCTCGAACATAGCCATTCGAGAGAATATGTAGAATCATCATCAGTAATTTGAATTATTTAGTTGTTGAAAACTTCGACTGAAATAATGGTATCATGGATTAAGAAAATAATGTTGTCCGTTTGGACTACTTTTGAACTTTTTAACAATTTATTTTTATTTGCAAAATGGATACCACTACAACTGCCGATCTTTGTTTTGGCATAGGCGATCGCATTCTTGAAGTACGGGGAAAGATGACCCAACAGGCTTTTGCCAATAGTCTAAATATTGCTAAAAGTACGCTCATTCGTTATGAAAATGGCGATCGCTTACCCGATGCTGAAGTGATTGCCAGAGTTTGCGAACGTCACCATATTGATTACACTTGGCTGATTACGGGCAGAGGTTCTCGCACTGAAGCAGAACGGTATGTAAAAATTCCCCAGTTTGATGTCGCAGCTTCGGCAGGAATGGGTGCTTTTGTGGATGGAGAACCTGAAGCAGAGATGGTAAGGGTAGATAAAGATTGGCTAGAAAATCAGCTTAAAGTCCGACCTGAAGATGCCAGCTTAATCTTTGTGCGAGGCGATTCCATGATGCCGACTCTAAATAATGGCGATGTGCTACTGGTCTCTTCTAATGTGGAACAGATTGGTGATGGAATTTATGTGTTGCATTCGGATGGATTATTACAAGTAAAACGATTGCAACGGCAGCCCGGTGGTCAGCTTAGGGTGACAAGTGATAATCCCGCCTATCAGCCATATATTGTGAACTTTGCGGATGAGTCCACCGATTTTCGAGTAGTTGGTAAAGTAGTCTGGACTGTCCACAAGGTTACGGGATAATTTGGGAGGCGATCCGTCCGAACCGGGATTAGTGACAGAAGCGATCGCCCAAAGTAAAACAAATTTCATCCTGATTTCATAATCTTGTGTAAAGCTTAATCTGCAAGCATTACAAACTCAAACTCATGAAACTAAAACCTCACACGTTAGCAATAATCGCCTTAACCGCAGCGATCGGCATTGGGACATGGCAGTCCGCCGCACAGATGGGCAAAATGAACCACAACATGAGCGGAATGTCGATGGAACTGGGTAAAGCCGATGCCAACCTCGATCTTCGCTTTATTGACGGTATGATGCCTCACCACCAAGGGGCGATCGCAATGGCAAAAGAAGCATTACAAAAATCTAAGCGTCCCGAAATCAAGAAACTCGCAGCCGAAATCATCAAAGCACAGGAAGTAGAAATCGCTCAAATGCAAAAATGGCGTAAATCTTGGTATCCAAATGTGGGCAGCACTCCTATGGCATGGAATTCAGAAATGGGTCACATGATGACAATGACAGACTCCCAGAAGAAAGGAATGATGATGAGTGAAGATTTAGGAGCCTCTGATGCCAACTTCGATCTGCGCTTTCTTAATGCGATGATTCCCCATCATGAAGCGGCATTAATGATGGCAACAGAGGCACAAGGTAAAACCAAGCGTACCGAAGTCAAAAAACTCGCCCAAGACATTCTCTCTTCTCAGAAAGCAGAAATTACGCAAATGCAGCAGTGGCGTAAAGCTTGGTATGGAAAATAGTTAATGTAAACCTTAATTTGAGAGAATAACCTTATGCCTAGCTCCAAAAATGCCCATAGATTTGTATCAGTAATTATCACTAGCTTTGTAATTTTTTCTGCACCTACTAAAGTCTTTGCCCACGGTGGTCATGGTGATGAATTTAAAAGTGGCGATACTCAGCCTAAAGATGCAATCCAAGTAGATACAAATACCGCCAAACAAATTGGGATCAAAGTTGAATCTGTCGCCAGTCGGCAATTGGAACTTGGCATCAAGACTAACGGACAAATTGAGGCAATGCCCGATCGCAAAGTCGAAATCACCACTCCAACTAAAGGGCAAATCACTCAACTGCTAGTCAAACTGGGCGATCGCGTTCAAGCGGGACAACCCATAGCAATTCTATCCAGTCCAGAGATTGCCGAATTAAGAGTAGCCTCTTTTGAGAAGAGAGCCGAAGCCGATGGGAATTTGCGAGAAGCACAGGCAAACTTAACCCTAGCCCTACAAAACCTTGATCGCAGCCAGCAAATAGCTAATGCTGAAATTAGACAAGCACAGATCGAACTAAAAGTAGATCGAGAGCGTTACGATCGCGATAAAGAACTCTTAGCGAGTGGAGCAATTCCCAGCCGTCAAGTGATGGAATCAGAGTCGAAGTTATCCACCGCCAGAGCTGCGCTTACCAAAGCTGAAAGCAAATTAGAAGTTTTAAAAGCTGAAGCCGAAGTAAAAAATGCAAAATCAGCACTCCAAGTAGCAAAAGAACGGATTCAACTCAGCGATTCTACCTATAATGCTCGACTAAATCAATTGGGGGCAAATGCCAATGCCGATGGCAGGATCGCCATTACATCACCAATTACAGGTACAGTTTCCGAACTAAAAGCTACTCTGGCAGAATCGGGTGAAGATGCTGGTAAACCCATAATGACCATTGTGAATAGCGATCGCCTCCTAGCAACCGCCAATATCTATGAAAAAGACTTGAACAAAATCAAAATCGGTCAACGGGTGAGAGTAACAGCAGCAGGACGTAAATTCACAGGTAAAGTCAGAACCATCGGCGCAGTTGTGAATGGTGAAACTCGAATTATTCCCGTTCAAGCCGAGATTGAAAACCCAGATCGCACTCTCACCGTAGGAATGTTTGCCGAGTTAGAAGTCCTTACCGAAAAATCTGAATCAGTTGTGGCAATTCCTGCGGCAGCAGTAGTGGAAGCAAATGGCAGAAATCTGGTATTCGTCCAAAATGGCAATGCTTTTCAACCCGTAGAAGTGGTTTTAGGCAGAACCTCTGGGGATTTTGTCGAAGTGGATAATGGCTTGTTTGAAGGAGATGCGATCGCCACCCAAAGAGCTACCCAACTCTATGCCCAGTCTTTAAGAGGTGGCAGCAAACCCACCGAATCAGAACCTAAACCAAATGAAGTAAAAGAATCTAGTTTTTCTCCTCCCGTGTGGACAATGCTTTTAACAGGAGCGATCGCGGGTGGTGGAATTGTGGCTGGTGCCTTTTGGCTAGGCAGAAGGTCTGGTACAAAAATGGTGATCCTGCGTGAGCCTGAACTTACAAGCGATTCCCCACTCAGCAGGGATGCGTCCCGCCGCATTGATCGTTAGAACTATTAACGCAGGTTATACTCTTAATTAGCCAGTTAGCAATGAGGTCTTTATGCCAATTACAGTAACAATTCCTTCAGAAGCATTAGCTGAATCAATTCACTCCCTGAGTCTTGAGGAAAAAATCACTCTACGCCAGATGCTAGATCAAGAAATTCCTGAAAATTCTTTAAGCCAAGGTACGTTGTCTCCTGAAAACCCTTGGTTGGGAATTTTTGCAGAAGAAAGTGAAATAATGACGGATATATCTAATGAGGCTTTTGAGAATCGTAAATCTTTTATTTAAGGTGTCTTTAAATTGAGTAAGTCATTACTAGATACCGATATTATTTCAGAAATTCTTAAGGGCATCGATCCAAATATTCGGACAAAAGCGATCGCCTATAGAAGTCAGTTTGGGTTTTATACAACTTCTGTTATTTCGGTAATGGAGATTGTCGAAGGTTGGCATAGACGGCAAAATGAAGCACGGATCAAACAGTTTTTAAGCACTTTAATTACTGAAGAAGTATTACCAATGACTTTAGCCGATGCAGACTTAGCAGGTAGAATTTATGCGGATTTGGAGCGTACTGGACAAAGGATTGGTTATCCTGACTGTATCATTGGGGCGATCGCTATCAATAATAAAATTACTCTAGTTACTGGAAATACTTCTCACTATCAACGCATTCAAAATTTTGGCTACAGCCTACTCCTAGATAATTGGCGATAATTCCTAGTAGGCGTGTAAAAAATATCCTAGAGAACCTGAGAAGTGGGGAATTTTTTGTATGTCTAGATAGTCACAGCTTACACCAAGGGGCTAAATTTCATCCTGATTTCATAATCTCATGGCAGAGTAGGCAATATAAAGCCTAAAATTACCTGAAATTATGCTCAATGCCGTTGTCAAATGGTCGATCGCCCAGCGCTGGTTAATCGTAATTGCCTCAATTTTAATCAGTCTCTGGGGATTTCGGGTACTTACTCAGATGCCCTTAGATGTATTTCCCAACTTTGCCCCACCACAGGTAGAGATTCAAACCGAAGCGGCAGGTCTTGCTCCTGAAGAAGTAGAATCCTTAGTTACCCGACCAATTGAGAGTGCAATTAACGGCACACCGGGCGTAGAAAAAGTGCGATCGGCTTCGGCAGTAGGCATTTCGGTGGTAAAAGTGATTTTCACTTGGGATACAGATATTTATCGAGCGAGACAACTGGTAACAGAACGATTGCAACAGGCTCAAAGCCAATTACCCAAAGGCGTGGGCATACCTCAAATTTCGCCCGTTAGTTCTCCGATTGGAGCAATCGCTAAATATGCTTTTACCATAGAAGAAGGCGGCAAGACCGACCTAATGGAAGTACGGCGAATTGTGGATTGGCAGGTGAAAAACCGACTTTTAGCAGTGCCGGGGGTAACTCAAGTCGTAATTTTTGGAGGCGATATTCGTCAGTATCAGGTGCTAGTCGATCCAGCCAAATTGCAGCAATACGATGTTACCTTGGCAGAAGTGACCGAAGCAGCCAGAAAAGCGAATGTGAATGCCGCAGGTGGGTTTTTAATCAGTCCAGATCGAGAATTACTAATGCGTGGGATCGGTAGAATTGAATCCGCAGAGCAATTACAGCAATCGGTAATTAAATCCCACAAAGGCGTGCCAATTCTATTAGGGCAAGTTGCTGATGTCAAAATTGGCGCAGAACTAAAACGAGGAGATGGCATTGTTAATGGGAAAAGGGCAGTTGTGGTAATCGTGAACAAGCAACCGATCTCTGATACTCCCACAGTGACCAAAGGCGTAGAAATGGCGATCGCTGAAATTAAGCAAGGATTACCAAGCGATATCAAAGTTGAAAATACCTTCCGTCAAGCCGAATTTATCGAAGCCTCACTCAAGAATGTAGAAGAAGCATTACGAGATGGCATGATTATCGTATCGGTAGTACTGGTGATGTTTTTGATGAACTGGCGCACGGTGATCATCAGTTTGAGTGCATTACCAATCTCACTTTTAATGGGGATGATGGTTCTATCATGGACGGGGCAAGGCATTAACACCATGACTTTGGGTGGACTAGCTGTAGCAATTGGCTCAGTAGTAGATGATGCGATCGTGGATATGGAGAATGTCTATCGTCGTCTTCGGGAGAATCAACTAGCAGGAACACCCGTACCGCCTTTGGAAGTAGTTTTTAATGGCTCTGTGGAAGTCCGAGTCAGCGTCCTCTTTTCTACGGTAATTATTGCTGTGGTATTCGCTCCTATCTTTGCCCTGTCTGGGGTGGAAGGTCGAATTTTTACACCGATGGGTGTGGCATATTTACTCTCCATTGTTGCTTCTACTTTGGTAGCTTTAACTCTGACTCCCGCCCTCTGTGCTTTGCTACTGGTCAATCGTCCCTTACCGCCCGATGAAACTTGGCTCGCCCATAAATCTCAACAAATCTATCGTCCTGCTTTAACCTTTGCCATTCGCCGCCCTAGTATTATCTTAGGTGTAGCGATCGCCACTTTAATTGCCTCTGGAATTATTCTGCCATCATTAGGACGAGTATTTTTACCTGAATTTCAAGAGCGATCGCTAGTGATTTCTACAGTTCTCTATCCAGGGGTTTCGCTGGAAACTACTAATCAAGCAAGCTTTGCCATTCAACAAAACCTCAAAACCGACAAACATTTCAACGCCTTGCAACTGCGATCAGGACGTGCGCCGGGAGATAGCGACGTGGGAGGCGTAAACTTTGCGGAACTAGATGTAGAATTGAGCGAAGATGGCGTAAAGAAACGGGAAGAAAGTATCGAAATTCTCCGAAAAGAATTTGCCAAAATCCCCGGTGTAGCTGTAAACATTGGTGGATTTATTTCTCACCGACTAGATGAAGTTCTCTCTGGTGTGCGAAGTGCGATCGCTGTCAAGATTTTTGGTTCCGATTTAGATCAATTGCGTAATCTGGGGCAACAGGTACAATCTGCCATGAGTGGGATCAATGGCGTAGTCGATCTGCAAGTAGAGCCACAGGTACCAATCAAACAACTACAGATTCGCTTTGATCGCTTGGCGGCGGCTCGGTATGGATTGCGAGTCGGAGATTTAGCGGAAACCATCGAAACTGCCCTCAATGGCAATATTGTCTCTCAGGTTTTGGAACAACAGCAGGTATTTGACTTGGTAGTATGGCTGAATGAGAGTTCTCGCAATAGCCTAGAAACCATCAGCAATCTCTTGGTAGATGTACCTGAAGGCAAAAAAGTCCCACTTTCTCAGGTGGCAAAAGTTTCCTTCGGCACAGGACCTAACACGATCAATCGAGAAAATGTCTCACGGCTGATTGTAGTATCGGCGAATGTGAATGGTAGAGATTTAGGCTCAGTGATTACCGACATCCGCGATCGCATTAAAACTCAAGTTCAACTACCATCGGGTTATTACATTCAATACGGCGGACAGTTTGAATCCCAAGAACGAGCAACTGAAACCTTACTAATTGCAGGGGCGATCGCCTTCGCTGTGATCACAATTTTGATCTACTTTGCGGTCAAATCTATTCCTGCGACTTTGATGATTATGGTCAATCTACCTCTAGCCCTTGTGGGTGGTGTGATCTCGGTGGCTTTAGGTGGAGGTATTATCTCAGTCGCCTCAATGGTAGGATTCATTACGCTTTTCGGCGTTGCTACTCGGAACGGATTGCTGTTAGTGGATAATTACAACACCAAATTAGCCAAGGGCATCCCACTATCCGAAGTGTTAATGGAAGGTTCACTCGAACGCCTCGTTGCCATCCTCATGACTGCTCTCTCTTCAGCCTTGGGTATGGTTCCTTTAGTAATTGGCACTGGCGCAGGTAAAGAAATTCTCCAACCCTTAGCAGTTGTGGTTTTAGGAGGATTATTTACTTCCACAGCCCTAACCTTGCTGGTGCTGCCAGCTTTGTATTCTATGTTTGGTAAATATATTGTTCCTAAAAAGTTAGAAGGGATTACTGAAGATAATTTCTTAGGGGTAGAAAAATATATTTCATCCTGATTTCATAATTGTGTGTCATTCTCTAATTGCTGTTAATCCATACTAAAAAATATGCGTAATCAAATTCTTGTCTTTACTGCAATACTGGCAGTCTCAGGCTCCCCATTTATCTCTAACACTTCTTTTGGGCAGTTTGCGGCGATCGCCAATTCAGAAAGCAAAAATGGTGGACAAGTAGTAGAAACCCAAGGCTATCATTTGGAATTTGTGCCAGAAAAAACTGATAAGGGCGCACATCTCGACTTCTATCTGCAAAAAGGTGATAACCATTCATCTGTAGGCAATGCAAATGTGAAAGCTGAAGTGACTATGCCCGATGGCAAAAAGCAAACTCTAGCCCTCAAGTACGATGCTAAGGAAAAGCATTACACTGCCTTGCTGGAAACTAAAGCTAAAGGAGATTTTAAGGTGGCGATACTCTGTGACATTGGGGGCAAGAAGGTGAATGGCAGATTTAGCTTTAAGCGATAATGTTTAGCTAAAGCATTTACATCTTTATATCCAAGCTTTGAATAAAAATAAATGACACATTCCCATAGTCACGATCGCTCGCATACCCCAAAAAACTTCAGTCGGGCTTTTGCCGTTAGTATTGCCCTTAATACTGGATTTGTCATAGTTGAAGTGAGCTATGGGATTCTCGCTAATTCTTTAGCATTAATTGCTGATGCTGGTCATAATTTAAGTGATGTTCTTGGTCTACTGTTGGCTTGGGGTGCAAGTCTGCTTGTGCGCCGCTTACCGACACCACGCCGTACTTTTGGGCTGAAACGATCGTCAATTTTGGCAGCACTTTTGAATGCTTCTTTTTTGCTAATCGTATCAGGTGGTGTCGCATGGGAAGCAATTCAGCGGCTACGCGAACCTTCGGCTGTAGCAGGAGGAACTGTAATTATTGTGGCATTGGTGGGAACTTTAATTAATTCCATCAGTGCAGCAATGTTCTTCGTTGGACGCAAAGGCGATCTGAATATCCGTGGAGCATTTCTTCATCTTGCTGCTGATGCCCTTGTATCAATAGGAGTTGTTTTGTCTGGAATTGTAATCATATTCACTGGCTGGCAATGGATCGATCCTGTGATGAGTTTAGTTGTAATTGCAGTGATTGCATCTGGCACATGGCAGTTATTTAGAGAATCTGGCAATTTAATTTTGGATGCTGTTCCCGAAGCAATCAATCCCCTTGTAGTTTCTAGCTATTTTGAGCAACTTCAGGGAGTAACTAGGGTTCATCATTTGCACATTTGGGCGATGAGTACTACTGAAATCTGTCTCACAGTTAATCTGGTTATGCCTGACGGACATCCAGGAGATAGATTTTTAGAAGAAGTTCGTCATGAATTACACGATCGCTTTGATATCGTACATCCCACCATTCAAATTGAATTAGGTGACTCGGCGCATCTTCATCACCCTGTCTCTGATCGTGCTGTGTAATTAAAATCTACTTTCTTTATGAATTACTTCACCTTATTTCAAAGTTTAAGAAATCCAGTTTTTACTAGGCTCTATCTTGCTCAAACTATCAGCTTATTTGGCGATGCTCTGACTTGGTTGGGATTGGCTTTACTTGCTTTTGAATTAGCAGGAAAAGATAG
Organism: Synechococcus sp. PCC 7502; assembly: GCF_000317085.1. Classification (NCBI taxonomy): domain Bacteria; kingdom Bacillati; phylum Cyanobacteriota; class Cyanophyceae; order Pseudanabaenales; family Pseudanabaenaceae; genus Pseudanabaenococcus; species Pseudanabaenococcus habilitatus. The sequence goes on along the minus strand of NC_019702.1, from coordinate 1,520,220 downwards.
TGCCGTAGTTCTTTCTGTAGCTTTAACTTTGCGGGTAACGGCTTTTGTGATTCTTTCGCCAATAGCAGGTGCGATCGCCGATCGCCTAGATCGAAAATTAATCCTAGTTATCACTCACATTGCGCGGATGTTGATTATTGGCACAATGCCTTTTGTAAATGCAGTTTGGCAAATTTATATTTTGGTGTTTGGGCTGAATGTATTCAATGCCTTCTTTACCCCAACCTATCAAGCCACAATTCCCTTAGTCATAGGTAAAGCTGAATATGCAGGTGCGATCGCTCTTTCAGCGGCAACTTATCAACTTTTGGGAGTCTTAGGTCCGGGCATTGCTGGTAGTGTTTCGGCATGGATTGGATCGAGACAGATATTTTTCCTAGATGCAATTTCTTTTGCGATCGCCGCAGTTCTCATATTTACACTTCCAAATCAACTTAAAGTTAAGCAAAGTGAGCCTTTGGAACGAGGAGTTTTAAGCAAAATTATCGGTGATGTTAAAGAAGGAACAACCCGTTTATTTGCCAATGCTTTTATTCGCTATGCTCTTTTCCTGCAACTCGTAGCATCGATCTCTGGGGCGCAAATTTTAGTAAATACCGTAGGCTACATCAAAGGAACTCTCAAACTGAGTAGCTTAGAATACGGCTGGGTAATGGCAGCTTTTGGGATTGGGGCAACCATAGCGGCGGTGACGGTAGGGGCGATTGGGAAGAAATGGGAACGCACGGCTGTAGTTCTATTTGGCGCAGTTTTAATTACTTCAGCAATTCTACCCGCCAATTATGTAGGCTTAGTGCCATTAATGCTACTTTGGGCGATCGCAGGAATGGGGCAAGTTTTAGTAAATCTCCCAACTCAAACCCTAATTGCCGAACAGATTCCGACTAACTTTCAAGGACGAGTTTATGGCGCACATTTTGCATGGAGTCATCTCTGGTGGGCTGTTTCCTATCCCATTGCAGGGTGGTTAGGCAGTCAGGGGAATAATTCTTTTCTTTACGGCAGCTTGATTGGATTCACCCTTCTAGCAGGAGTCCAGGTATTGCTATCTCCCAAAATTCACAAACATCAACACGAGTATCTCTGGCACGATCATGAGCATACTCACGATGAGCATCATCAACACGATCATCCTGAAGGTGCATTGCTAACTGAGCCGCATACTCATTCTCACGAGCATTCTCCAGTGCGCCATAGTCATGCTCATTACACCGACATTCATCATTTACATAGCCACTAAATTCTACTCCTCCACAGCGATCGCCCCGTGAAACATTCCCATCCCACAACTAAACTGAAATACCCCAAGGCTGTCAGGCGTAAATTCCACAGGCGTAGTTTGATTGAGAGTTAAATCCTGAGCAACATGAAAGTCAGGGAAAAGAACCTTTTCTAAACAACTGCTAGGATCACGGCGATTAAATTGCAAGCGTACAGGCTGACCCCGCTTAACCGTTACTAAAGATGGAACATAACCACCATCAACCGTAATCGTCACCTCTTGAACACCATCACTTATTTCTGCCTTTTGAGATTTAGGCTTACTTCCCAGAAACCACCAAAGCTGTGCACCGATTAGAGATAAACCACCGAGAGCGATCGCAATTTTCAGAGTAATAGGCTGTTCAATTGGTTGAAATTTAGCGGAATTGTGTTTCATCTCCTGTGCTGACATACTAGAAGCGATCCCAACGGATAAGCCCATACTGAGTAAAATACTTGTTAGTTTTTTCATAATTATTTGTCCTATTTACTTGCAGAAGGATGGAACCCTCTCAGCCTTAAAGCATTTGTGACTACCGAAAGAGAACTAAGTGCCATAGCTCCACCCGCCACAATTGGATTCAGCAGCCAACCCCAAATCGGATAGAGAATCCCAGCCGCAATTGGAATCCCCAGTACATTATAGATAAAGGCAAAGAAGAGATTTTGTTGAATGTTACTAATCGTGGCACGACTGAGTTGAATTGCGGTCACAATACCCTGTAAATCGCCAGAGATTAAAGTTATATCGCTTGCTGCGATCGCCACATCAGTTCCCGTCCCAATTGCCAATCCGACATCTGCCTGAGCCAAAGCTGGAGCATCATTAATCCCATCACCAACCATTGCCACAACTTTACCTTCAGCTTGTAACTCTCTAATTTTTTCCACTTTCTGATCGGGACGTACCCCAGCAAATACGCGCTTAATTCTAACTTCACGGGCGATCGCCTCCGCCGTTGATTGATTATCCCCTGTCAGCATTACCACTTCTATTTTCAGTTTTTGTAAAGCCGCAACTGTTAACTGAGATGAAGGTTTAAGCTTATCAGCAATGCCAATTAAACCACGGGCAATATTATCAACTGCAATTAAAACCACAGTTTTTCCACCTGTTTCCCATGAATCCTGATATTGGTGTAATCCACTGGTATCAATCTTTAACTCGTTCATCCATCGTCTTGTTCCAACTTGAACTAAGGAATTATTGACTTTTCCTTGAACTCCGCTGCCAGCGATCGCTATAAAATCATACACTTCAGGAATAGTAATATTCTTTTGCTTGGCATGATTTACGATTGCTTCAGCCAAAGGATGCTCAGAATTACGCTCGATCCCTGCTACTAGCTTTAATAATTCATCATCATTCTTATTCACAGAGAATATATCCGTCACAACTGGCTTCCCTTCCGTTAGAGTCCCCGTTTTATCCAAAACAATCGTTTGAATTTTATGGGCAAGTTCCAAACTGCCAGCATCTTTAATTAAAATCCCGTTCTCGGCTCCCTTCCCAGTCCCTACCATAATCGAAGTCGGAGCCGCTAAGCCTAAAGCGCAAGGACAGGCAATAATCAGCACACCCACAGCCGAAATGGTTGCCAGAGTGACATTACCCATAATCTCAAACCAGATCACAAATGTGGCGATCGCAATGGAGATTACTACAGGCACAAACCAACCCGTAACTTGATCGGCAAGTCTTTGAATTGGAGCTTTAGAACCCTGAGCATCCTTGACCAGTTGCACGATTTGCGATAGCACTGAGTCTTTACCGATATGACTGGCTTTAATTTGCAAGCTCCCAGTTTTATTAATTGTTGCGCCAATTAAGCGATCGCCCACTTTTTTCTCAATGGGAATACTTTCACCCGTCACCATCGATTCATCTACGGTAGATAACCCCGTGATCGCTTCACCATCCACAGGAATTTTCTCTCCTGGGCGCACTAAAACTACATCGCCAATCTGCACATCTTCTATGGGGATATCTAACTCTTGACCATCTTTAAGTATTCTGGCAGTTTTTGCTTGTAATCCCATCAACTGGCGAATTGCCTCCGATGTTTCTCCCTTTGCCCGATTCTCAAATAATTTACCCAAAAGAATTAGGGTAATCACGACTACTGAAACTTCATAATAAACTTCAGGTTGTAGACCTTGGGAAATAAAGAAATTAGGATTGAGAGTAACGGTAATCGAGTAAGAGAATGCTGCAAGTGTTCCCAAGGCAATCAGCGTATCCATTGTGGCTGTGTGATTCTTAAATGCCTTCCAAGCTCCAATGTAAAATGAACTCCCACACCATACCTGCACAGGTAAGGCAAGAGCAAGTTGGAGCCAAGGATTATGCAGCCATTCAGGAATTATGCGAATAGATAATCCTGTCATCATGGAAACCGAACCGATTACTAAAATTACGCCACTTACACCACCAACCCAGACTTTACGGGTTAAATCTTGAGTTTCTGTTATTCGGGCTTTTTTATCAGCGTCTTCATTTACTTGCTCTGGCAAGACCGCCTCATAGCCTATATCCTTAATCACTTTTTGAATTGCCGCAGGACTGGTCTTTTGAGCATCATATTCGATCGCTACTTCTTCGGTCGCAAAATTGACATTACTACTAGCAACACCAACTACAGATTGAGTTTTGGCTTCGATACTACTAGCACAACCAGCGCAGTGCATTCCTTTTAAATTAAGCGTGACTTTACTCATCTTTAAATCCTTGTTAGCTAAATATCTATTGGGTCTAACCCGTTGTTACTAATTCTGAGGTTTTGGGGAATTGCTGGGCTGATTGGTTGGTTGAGTGTTAGATGGTTGGTTAGATCGTCCTAGCCACCAGCCCAAACCTCCTCCTGTAAAAAAGATAATAGCGATCGGAATAGCACAACAGGCAATCATCATTGCCATCATCATCTTCATTCCAGACATATTGGAATCCTTCGATTCATTACTCTGGTTATTTGGCTCTTTACTATTCATTAAATTCATCCTGTAAATTAATTCACTTGGTAGCCAGCCGTAGTAATCGCACTCTTAATAGCAGCTTCAGAAGCTTGAGTTTCCACCAAAACAATCTTGGTCTTTGGATCGCCTTGCACGGTGGCATTAGCATCAATGGTCTTAACCGCATTAGTGATGTTGTTCACACAGCCACCACAGGTCATGTCAGGAACTTTTAATTCGAGTTTCATAATGTTAAATCCTTACGTTTGCATTCTTCTATCTCATTGGTTAATCTAACGATTCCAAGCAATTTGCCATCCTTGCATCTGAGCAATTTCAGCATTCTGAGATTTGATGATTGACTGAGCCAAAGTCCGAGTCTCTGGACGAGTAGCCCGATTAATTGCCATTTGAGCCATCATTACTGCCATTTGATGATGGGGAACCATCTGACGCACAAATTCCTTGTCAAAATCTGAGGCTGTCTTGAGAGCTTCAATGTCCATAGTCATCATGTTCTGCCCCATGCTCATCATATTTTGTCCCATATTCATCATCTCTTGCCCTCTTCCCATCATGGAGTTTGGTTTCATCATGTCCTGTCCCATGTTCATCATGTCTTTACCCATCCCCATCATCGGAGTACCTTGCATGGCAGAATTTCCCATCATGCCCATATTCATTGAAGCCATATTCATTGAAGTTAGAGGAACTTCTTTGCCATACCATTGCTTGTACCAAGTCCGCATCTCTTGAACTTCACGAGCTTGATCTTTTTTAATCGCTTCAGCTAATTTCTTCACTTCAGGACGTTTGGTACGGGTTAAAGCAATGTCAGCCATAGCGATCGCATCTTGATGATGAGGAATCATCATTTCGATAAAGTGCTGATCAACTTGAACCGATCGCATGGTTTGAGGATTTTTTGATGGGGGTAATGACTGAGCCTGAATACTATTAGCAAGCTCAAATCCAGTGGCAGCAACACTACTGAGTAGCCCAACTAGGCTGTAAACTAAAAACTTCTTATTCATAATTTTAGATTGGGTAATTTATAAGCTTTTTCACTTCTATTAATTCACGCTACTGATTGATATCGGGTTTGATTTAACGGAATTGATTGATTTCAGAACAAAACGTGATGATCTTCATCCAATATTCAACCTACTCTCTAGTAAGATAGAGGGTTGACCAACTTTTTTAGGTATAAAGATTAAATCGGACATAATCCGTTCTGACATTCAGGGCTGCGAGCAATATGAGCATCATAAAATGTCTTTATAGCCTGAGAGTCATAACCTTGAAGCTTTTGCAAGTATCCCCAAGCAGTTAGAGCGATCGCCGTATCAATACTTGTTCTCGGAACCACAATTAGGCGGGGATTGACTGCTCTTAATTCTCTTGCCTGAGCTTTTACCTTTTCTAAATCCTCAGTCTTAATCAGGTCAGGATTGTAGCTAATAATAATGCCACCATGTTCAAGGTTATGCACTAAACGCTCATCAACAGGCGGGTTTGAGCTATAAATTCCCCAAGCCGCAGGTATCTGATAGTGCGATCCAGATGTGGGAGGATTGGAATTATAAGTAACTCGTTCTCCTTCTGGAATGTGCTTCTGCCCCAAGTTTGGGAATGTTTTACCAGCAAGAATAACCCCAGCTTTCAAAGGTGGAAGGGGATTGCCTTGGGTAGTTATCTCAAATGGCTCAAATATCTGTGGTTTATTGTTGACAATTGCTAATATCACCACGATCGCCACGATCCCAAATGGAAAAACTAGCCAAATGTGTTCTCTAACTTTTTCCCAAAAATGAGAAGGACGTTTACGCAATATTTTGTTTGATTTGTTCATAACTTCTAAAAATCATCTTTCTGTAATATCGGACAAATTTTTCCTGCCTCTAGTCCTTGCACAGGTATCCAGTCTTTGAGCAAATTGCTAATCTCACCGCGTAAAGTTGTTAGTTCGGCAATATGGCGATCAATCTCAAGGATTTGCCCCTTCAGGCGTTGCTCAATTTCCTCACAGGGAGTTAGCCCTTGATCGTAAACTTGTAAAATCTCGGCAATCTCTTGGAGGCTCAAGCCCAGTTTCTGCAACCTTTTAATGAAGCCAATTCGCTTAATTACATCTGGGGCAAATAAACGAAACTTTCCTTCCGTCCGCCCTGATGACTTTAGCAAGCCAATTTCTTCGTAGTAGCGAATGGTTTTAATCGGCACATTACTGCGATCAGCAACGCTACCAATTTGCAGCAAATCCAAACTTTGTACTGATTTAGCGATCGCGAGCATATTGAAACCTCCTAAAAGCACCCGATTTCTCAAGTAAGTAATTTATACACTCTCTGGTTGAGTGGAGAGTCAAGCCCTATTTTTACAGGCAATTATGAAATGGGAATGAAATTCTAAATGACTTTTCATCCTGATTTCATTTTGTTGCGTTATTTTGTGGCTAAATAGTTAAAAATCTGCTCTATGACTCGGCTCGAAATACTTGGCTACTGTTTGGTGATCATCCTGACCATCGCTTGGGGACTAAGTGACATGAAAACACTGCCCAGTCAACCATCAAACTCCATCTCAAATCCTAAAGAAAGATGAAGAAGTTAATCGCCCACATTCTGGCTGCCCCAGAAACAAACTTATTTTTATTCGCCTTTTTAATGCACTTTGTCTATGAAGTTTGGCAATCTCCATACTTTGACTTCTACGCCATGCCTTCTTTGTCAGACAAGGTCAACTACATTACCCACTGCACTGTGGGAGACGGAGTAATCACTGTGATTAGTGGCTGGGCGATCTCTGGATTATATAGATCGCGTCAATGGATGCTTAGCCCAACTTGGAAATCAATAGTTCTATTTACGGCTCTAGGTTGGATGTATACCTTCATTTCAGAAATTTATCGCGTTCACATTGCCAAACTTTACGGCGTTTCAGTGCTACTTGTGCCAGTGTTTAACATTAGCTGGCTGCCACTCCTGCAATGGATAATCCTGCCGCCTTTAGTTTTGTACATGGCTAAACATCAGATGTTGGGCTATCAGAGTAAATAGGCGATCGCAAAAAAATCAACTTCCTCATTTCATCCTAATTTCATATTCACCTTCTAATCTAAAACTTGGTGTGTTAGCAATGATGGAGCAAAAGTATGACTTGGACACAAAATTCAACTTTTATATTCACGGCATCAAAGCTAAAACGGAGCGGATTTGGGACGGGGCAATTTCAGTCCAATTACAAGGCAATCAAGAACCTATTTTTATTAGCTTAATTCGTGTCGAAATATGAGAATCCTCCTAGTAGAAGATGAACCCGACTTAGGCAAAGCTATTCAGCATACGCTCAACCAAGAAAAATATGTGGTGGATTGGGCGCAAGATGGACTGGAAGCATGGAATTATTTAGAATATAAATGGACACAATACCAAGTGGGCATTTTTGATTGGATGCTACCCAAACTTACAGGCATTGAGCTATGTCGGCGTTTGCGTTCTCAATCTAGTTCACTCCCCATTTTGATGTTGACTGCTAAAGATGGGATCGAAGACAAAGTACAAGGACTAGATGCAGGTGCCGACGATTATTTAATCAAACCCTTCAACACCCCCGAATTACTGGCAAGAGTAAGAGCTTTAGCTAGGCGATCGCCCCAATTTCAAACTCAAAATCTGCAAGTCGGCAATTTGACCCTTGACTACAGCACCTCCTCAATTTCCATTCAAAATACAGTCGTGCCACTTACCGCCAAAGAGTTTCAAATATTAGAATATTTCCTCCAACATCCTCCAAATCAAATTCTCACCCGTGATCAAATTATTGAACAAATCTGGGAAATCAATTCTGAACCTTCTAGTAATGTGGTTGCTGCTCAGATGCGATTATTAAGGCGCAAATTTGCTGAATATAGCTGCAACGATATAATAGAGACAGTGTACGGATTAGGGTATAGGCTCAAACCCCAATAATGAGAGAGAAAGTTTTCCTAACAGCGCGATCTCGTCTAGCCATTTGGTATGCAGGGGTCATGGGAGGAATTTTATGTCTCAGTGGCATTGGCTCCTATCTGGTAATGGCACACGCCCACTGGCAATCCTTAGATCGAGAATTAGCCTCAGTAGCAGGTACATTTCATGACATTCTCGAACCAAACTTAAATGTTCCCAATCAACTGAGCGATCGCTCAAAACAGATATTACCCAAACTTTGTATAGTGGATAAAGTATGCGATCGCTCTGCAAATACTCAGCAGCATATCCTAGGAGGAGTGCATCAAGACGGCTATTATCTGCGTCTAGTTTCTCTCTCAGGTAAATTATTAGCCACACTCAAGCCTCAACCCGCAGATAGTTCTCTAGTTATCTCTACAGAAAATTGGCAGACTATAGTTGACGAAACAGGAGAACGCTATCATCAAGTATCGCTTTTACTCAAAACTGCTCAAGGACAAGACTGGGGATATGTTCAAGTAGGGCGATCTCTCAACGACTATGACCGCCATTTAGGAGAATCGAAACTTGCCTTATTAATTGGCGTACCGATTGCCCTATCACTGATTAGTATTGCCAGTTGGTGGCTCTCTGCCAAAGCCATGCAGCCTATATATCGGTCTTATCAGCAAATTCAACAATTTACCGCCGATGCTGCCCACGAATTGAGGACTCCCTTAGCCGCAATTCAAGCCACCACAGAATCAGTCCTGCGCCAAGATACTCTCTCTGAACTTGAAGCAAAAGACACCCTTAAAACCATTGATCGCCAAAATCAAAGACTGTCACAACTGGTTAAAGATTTGCTGCTACTGTCCCGCATGGATTTACACATACACCAAGCCCAAAAACAACCTTGTTGTCTAAATGACATCCTGAATGATTTATTAGAAGAATTAGCACCCTTAGCAGTTTCTGAAGCGATCGCCCTCAAATCTAGTATTTCCACTACCCCAATCCAAATTACAGGAAACGAAGACCAACTCTATCGTCTATTTGCCAACCTGATCGCCAATGGCATCCGCTATAACCATGAAGGAGGAGAAGTTACAGTCACGCTCTCCCATAAAGATCACTATGCCATCATCGAAGTCCAAGACACAGGCATCGGCATAGCCCCAGAAGAACAAGAAAAAATCTTTGAGCGTTTTTATCGTATTAGTAGCGATCGTTCTCGAACTACAGGTGGTTCTGGTCTGGGTTTAGCAATTGCCAAGGCGATCGCTCTCAGTCACAAAGGAAACATCACAGTAAGCAGCGAATCAGATAAAGGTAGTAAGTTTATAGTCCTGCTGTATGACAAATAATATTTATGTGTATACAATCATTGCCACCCCCATTAAATGATAAGGATTCACTGCATTCAACTTATCCGCCAGTCTGCCTACTCCTATCGTGCGCTGACAGTAGCGGTTTATTGTGCCTTCGCTCAACTCACGGGAGCCGAATCGGTGCAGCATCGGCATGGTAATTATATTGACTTCAGTCAGCTAAAGCCCACTTCAATTTTACTCTCTGGCACCACTGCCCTCAGGGGAAACCCAGCCGTGCATTTTGGCTTATTTGTGGGTTGCGATCGCCCACCCCATTTCAAACATTTAGATTCTCGCGATCGCATAAGAATAACCCCTAACTCAAACCTCACTTGCTCAATAATAAAATCCCTACGCTCGAACGCCGCGAGGCACGGCAGAAAGATTTATTGTTGCTACGCATTTCGGAATTTTGGCTCGCTGCTCAGGATGGGCGATTTTATCACAGGAGTACCTGTGGAGATGATTTTGTAGTGTGTTTCGCTCGCTATTTATATTGACGGCAAAGCCGATTTATTTACTGTGTGGTGGTGGAATATGAGTGCGTATATGTAGAGGGGGCGAAGCCCTCAATCCCAAATTTTGATCTACAGCAACCAGTCAGGTTTTACCCGTTCCTCCCCCAGCCAATGCAATTCTACTTTTACCCCCAGTCCCACCGCCAGAGCTACAGTTCCCCAAGTTCCCGACCCGCTTGCACACTTCCAGCATCTACTGGGTTTTAGCCCTACGGGTGCTGGTTTATTAGCCCATGCGTGGAGCATTCCCCCGTTTGCCGCCAGTGCTTTTACCAGTTTTGTACTTCTAGCTGCTAGTTGCCATTTTTGCATTCCCTCAGTGTTGTAGTGGGTTTGCTCACCAGCTACCCAGTTTCTCGCAGTTTTATCCACTCCATCAGCGTCTCCTATGTGCCAGTGAGTTCCATCACGGTCTAATTCCCATAGTTCGTACTTTACCTGTTCTATTTCTACGGCTGTTAGTTTTCTTGCCCCCGTTACGCCTATCACTTGCATCTTTTTCCTTACTTTCTTTTCTATATTATATTATTATTGATTGTATTTTAGCTTCTATTTTGCTATAATATCTATATACTCATTCAAAGTTATTCACATGGTTACTTCTTCAAACATTCTCTACTCAGTTTCCGCAGTCAAGCGGTTATTAGGCTTAGGCGATCGCACCCTAGTCAAAATTCAAGAGTTCGCAAAAGTTGTCTGGGTGTGGATTAAAGGTAAACGCCCTACATTTATCAGCAAAAAAGCATTTAAGCAGCACTTTGTAGATCGCCGCAAAGCTCAAGCACGGGGATTAGTCGTTACTCGAAATGCTTATCAAAGTTGTTCTTATAGCGTTAAAAATGAGGCTAAAAGAAGTGTTTACACAGTTGTTCTGGGAGCGGCAGCGATCGCTTGTGAGTGTGAAGATTATCGCAATCAAACCGAGTTTTTTGGGCGTGGAGTCTGCAAGCATGGTTACGCAGTTTTAGCCCAATTAGGTTATTCAAGTTTAAAAGATTATATTAATAATGCTTGTATTTTAGCTTCTAATTTGATATAATTTTATCAATTCAGAAATGAGCAAAAAAAGAGCCTCAAAGACTGGTCAGAGTCGGAGAGGCAGTAAACCAAATTACTTAACTTAAAAAATACCATGACTAACGAAAAAATAGAACAGGCGATCGCAGCAGCAGCATTCAAAGCCAGACAGCAAATGTGGGCAGAGTTCGGAGAATCCCACGACCTAGACAAGTTGAAAGGGATTTACACAGCATGGCTCGAAACTGCTATCGAAAATCTTTTAGAAGAATGTATGCCTTGGGCAGCAGGAGGCACCAATAAGCATGAATTGTTTGCTTATAGTTTCCATAATGCGATCGCTAGGCTCAAGCCAGATCACACCGTAGAGGATGAATACGATCAGCATATCTTCGATCAAATCCTAGCAGCCTAGAGGTAATAGCCATGTGTGCAGTAACCGAGAGGATCGTAAGTGAAGATGTCTATCTATGCCAAAGCTCACTAATCGAAAAGTGTTTTGAGAGTTCTTTATTCTCTATCGAAGACATCGAAAATCTAAACGATGAAGAGACAGACGAGTATCGAGAAATCTTTGAATGGTGGTCGATCTCTAACTGGTTAGCCGAGAAGCTAAGAGAGCATAAACAGCCAATCCTAGACAATGATTACGGTACTTGGTGGGGCAGATGCACCACTGGACAAGCGATCAAGATGGACGGAGTAATCGAAGAGATAGCTAATAATCTCTAACCAAATGACCAACGCCCTCGATGTCTCTAAAAGCTAGGGTATCAATTCAACCAATTCAACACAATAACAACAAATAAAACTATGTCATTAACAGTATTTGGAACCAAACCCAAAGATTCTATCTTTCTTCCACAAAATCCATACGCAGTGAGACTAAATTGCCAAGCTGGACAAGTAGCGATCGGTGATGATGAATTTCTTGGTAACTCAATGGAAATCTCCATAATCGGAGTTAAGCAACTTTTTGGGAACTTGGGCAAAACCAAGCAAACCGAGTGGCTACAGATTTTCTACATTCCTGCTCCAACTTGCAAGTTTTTACCAGCTAATACAGTCTGTGTCAGCTACATCAAAACTCGCTCTCTATCTCAATTTACCCAGACCATTACCCGATTGATGGAAAATGGCGAACCCGCCGAAGGTATTTTTATCCTTTCTTTCCTGAGTCACCAAAACGGCAAAGGCGATCCATACAAATCTGTAAAGTTTGATTGGAGACAGCGTAAAACTCCAGAAGAAAAGAAGCAGTTAACCCAGATCATCGGATTCATGCAGACTAACCCAATCTTGGGAGACTCAAACGGAACCCGTGAGATGTTGCCAGTCAGAGAGCAACCAGCCTTAATCGCAGCTTAGAAACAATTAAGCCCTAGTCAATTTATCAGAGCGGCTAGGGCATCACCTAATTAAGGATTTAACCATTATGCAGATAATTGATGATTTTGAGATCGAAAATGAAGATTTAGAGAGCTTAAAGCTAAACGATGAAGAGAAAGAAGCATTTCTAAAAGAAGAGGAAAACGAGCTTATGGATGACTATTTACGATATGGGAACCAATAAAATGACTACACTTATCCAAATTTCCAGAGATTTAATCGAACTTGAAGAACAGCTAGAGGAGTTATTCGATAATCCTGAAGCACAGGATCGATTGATAGACCGATGGTTTTGGCTTGAAAATATTGAAGCCCAACGAGACCAAAAGCTAGACAACTATGCAGCCTTGATCCAAGAATTACAGGCTAGAGCAGATGCAAGAAAGGCAGAAGCTAATAGACTTAGCAAGCGATCACAGATTGACGAGAACAAAATAAAAGCTCTCAAAGCCAATTTACAGCGATTCTTTCAAGCCCACGAACTCAAGACCATCGAAACAGATCGATATAGATTGACCCTAGCCAAGAACGGCGGCAAAGCTCCTATGATTCTTGACGAAAACTACCCAACTACCAACATCCCAGATCGGTTAACAAGCCGTGAGCCAGACCGTGAAGCAATCCGTAAAGCCTTGGAAAAAGGTGAAGTTTTAGAATTTGCCCGACTGGGCGATCGCAGTTACTCAATGAGAATTAAATAAATGAAAACCACGACTAAAAACCCAATTGCCGAATTAAACGATCGGTTTCGTAAATTACCGCCTAATCAGGATTGGAGATTTACACAAGGAGCTAGAGAAGAAGCGGTAGAACTTTTGAAAGCGATCGCTACATTTGACACCTTTACCGAAGACAACGATCCATACAGAGAGCATGACTTCGGAAGTATTGAAATCCAAGGAGAGAGATATTTCTGGAAGATAGATTACTTTGACCTAGATTTAGAATACGGAAGCGAAGACCCAAGCGATCCAGAACTCACCCGTAGAGTTATGACCATCATGCACAGCAGCGAATATTAATTATTACTAGGGGAAGATACTAACCCTAGTCAAACGGATCGAGATGTTGACGGGACAAGCCCGATTTTTCTTACCCAACCCGCCCACCCTCAAAGCAGACGGCAGAGCCGATTTATTTATCCTGTGCAGCATAGCTGCCTTGTTCTAAATTGTTTTAGTCGGCAGAGCCGCCTTGACCTGAACTAAACTGGTAAAAATCTATCAACAATAGTTACCTTTAATGAAAACAATTAGTTAAAACTTTAGGCTATGCTGTTAGCTGAATAACAATCAAATTGTGTAATATGTCGGAAAAACTAAAGTATAAGGAGCTAACTGAAAAGCAGATACAAGCCATTAAAGAAAGAGCGATCGCCTTATGGGGAGATAAGTGGCTGGCTAAGATTGTCAAAGAATATGCAAGGATAACAGAGACTAATGAGCGAGGTAAATTTGCTCAAGTTCAGCGATACTTTAAGGGTGAAAATGCTCCCAATTTAGACAGCATGAATGCACTAATGATGTCAGTAAATTGTGAATTCCAGATGGTTTGCTACGCAGAGCCAGAAGTTAAAAAGTTTTAAGAGTTTCAGATTAGGGAAATATCGGTTCCTTATTCCCAATTACTCCTTTTTTTAGTAATGTGACAATTATCCATATTACTTAAGCTCTTCATATTTAGTATGATAATTAGTGAAATAAAGCTAAAATACACTAAATATAGGTAGACTTCTATAATTAATCGTGATTACTCACACCGCCAAATTTGTTAAAGAACTGCGTTATCGCTTGGGAATGACCCAAGAACAGTTTGCTATGGAATTGGGAGTAACCCTCAACACGATCAACCGTTGGGAAAATGGTAAATCCCATCCTTCACCCTTAGCTTTAGAGAAGATTACCCAACTCAGTAAGCATTAAAATTCAACAAGTAATACCCCAAGTAATTCAACAAGTGATGCGTTATCTGGGGTATCACTTGTGGTTGTAATCCATAGCAAATCCAGAGATGATTCAGGGATAGTTCAGATCAGTCCCATATCACCCCCAGATCAATGGCAAAAGTAACCAGTTTAATCAAATTCCAAGGAACCCTTGATGGCGTAACGATTGACAAGGACGGCGTAGCTAAAATGGCAGCCAAGTCTCGTACCATCACCTCTAGCCGTACCAAAGAAAACAATTCCGAATTTGCGATCGCCTCCAAACAAGGCAAAGTCATTCGTGATGCCTTACGAGTTCTAGATGTAGGCGACAAATATCTTTCTTCTCGAATGGTCAAAGCAGTTCGCAGTGGAATCGCCCTAGACGAAACCAACGAACGCGGCAAGCGTATTCTCAGTAACAACGAAGCAAAGACCGTCCTCAAGGGCTTTGAGCTAAACGGCAATGCTAATCTGTTATCTGTCGCCCCGATCAAAATCAACTTCAATACTGGAGCAACTGAAACCGCGATTGAGATAAAAAGCCTCACTGATGGAGATGTCACCTTGAAGGATTTATACAGCCCCGATGGCACCACTCACGCCGCAGCGATCGCCATAGCAGCCATAATCGACATCTCGCCTGAAGTCCTACAGGTTAAGGATATTATCGTAGCCCAATCCGAAATCGCCACTAAGAGCGAACCTATTTCCTTACCTCCACTTATCTACGAAGCCCCAACTACCGAACTGGTGATCATTGCCATAGCAATCAAGTTCTACCAACAGGTAAGCGGTGAGTTCTATGACCTCCAAAATGGAGCGTATAACGTAGCTCAAATTCTTGATATTTACTTCGCCTAACTCGTATTTAGTTCTCAATTAATCCTTAAATCACTTATTCCAATAAAAGAAAATGACCGAACATAATATCGAAATCCCCTGCAACACTGAGGTTGTAATCAGAGTCTCTTGCAAAGAAGTAGCTATGGAACCAGTTCCAATAATTGAATTACCACCAGTTATTGAACCAACTCCTGAGCCTGTAGTTGAGATAATTTTAGTAATCGATCCTGCTCCTCCTATCTCAGTACAACCAGAACCTATACCACCTGTAATCATAGATTCTCCAATAACTCCACCTGTACCCGAGCCACTCCCCCCAGTAGTTGAACCGATACCTGTGACTGAGCCTTCACCACCAGTATCTATCCTAGTAGTGGAGCCAGTGCCACCAGCACCGACCGAACATTGCTACTGCGATCTTGATTCCAAGCTAAACCTAGCTGACTTCGAAAAACAGCTAACCACTCTTACCAAAGGATTACTCTATCCTAGCGAGTCCGACTTCCCCATCGAAATTCTATCAAAAGGATTTAGCAGCAAAATGCCACCCATCAAGGGGATTGAAGTTCGCAGCCTAGATCGGGTAATTCCCAACTTTCTACGCAATATTGATCCCGATGATCAACAATCTGGCAATGTCGAAAGGGCAAGTTTAGCTAACAGATGGCAAGCCTTGTATAGCTTTATCAAAAACAATGCTTCTGTCACTGCATGGCACTATCCCGTCAAACAGAAGAAATATACCCACGAGCTAATAGTGCTGTTGCTTCACCCCCAAGGCACCGTAGCATTGAAAACCAAACTTGTAGAAACCTAAATCTATGATTCAACTACTTGATGTCATCGCTTTCTACAAAGGACTAGACCACCAGAAGAAAGCGATCGCCTACCTGCAAAACAACATTTCCAAGCCAGTCATAGACAAGTTTGCATATATTTGGCGTACTCCTGAACCAGTTTCCCCAGATCAGGAAAACAGCCAAATCAAAGCTTTCCTAAACCTCATCCGAGTTCCTGAAGGTACCACTGGAATAGACGGTTATCGCATCATGTTCACAGGCAAGCGATTTTCATCCTTTGCCGACCATCCTAGAATCATCCAATGTGCAGGAGAACTTTGCTCTGATGCCGCAGGTGCCTATCAGTTTCTCAGTACCACTTGGGATTCTCTTAATTTGCCAGACTTCTCCCCAGAGAATCAAGATAGAGGGGCAATAGAACTAATCAAAAGGCGGTTCGCTTATCAAAACATCCTAGATGGCAATATCAGAACTGCCTTGGATAAATGCTCATGGGAATGGGCAAGTCTGCCCCCTGGTCGCTATGGGCAGCCCTCAATTAGTTATATAGAGTGCGAGGCACTATTTGTAAAGTTTGGAGGCAAGTTGCAGTAATGGACAAACGCTTTCGCATTCAAGTTTTACTAAGCCTGATTATTATCAGCTTTTGTATTGTCAGCATCATGTCTGGCAGAACAGAAGCTGCATACTGGTCAACCCTATCAGGCATTTTAGGTTACTGGTTGCCCACACCCACCGATACCTCACGAGCAAAATGAACAACGCACCCAACAATCTCAGAATAGACCCAAGTGCGATCGCCCAAGCTTGCATGATCGCCTTACTGATAGCTCTAACTGGAACAGTGTTACAACTCAGGCAGGATGTAGCCCTACTCCGCGATCAGATGAGCAACTTAGTAGTCTCAAAAGAATTCGCTGCCTTCAAAGCCATAGCTGAACAGCATGATATGCAGCTAGAACGCCGACTTAGCAACATTGAACGACAACTGGAGACTAAAAAATGAACAACGATACCTACGTCAAAAAGTACATCCGTAAAGATGGCACTGAGGTTAAAAACCACTTCCGCACCGAAGCCAATCATACCGATACCGACAACTACACCGCCAAGGGCAACGTCAATCCTTATACAGATGAAAAAGGCACCAAAGAACCCTTAGATGATGCCAAATCAACTGAGGGCGGATGACACCCTACTTTGTACCCCCGAACATTGGAATATGCCACGTTAAGCGCGTGATTGATGGAGATACCCTTGAGTGCGACAAACTGAAAATCAGGCTCTGTGGCGCGGACGCTCCTGAAAAATTACAACCGTTTGGTAAAGCCGCCACCGCCAAGCTGACCCAACTGGCACTAAACAAAAATGTCCGTCTTGTCAGTAATGGCATCGATATTTACCACAGAATCCTTGCGGAAGTTTGGTTAGATAATCGACTACTCAATGCCGAGCTTATCAGGTCTGGACTTGCTTACACCTATGGCACCTGCCCCACGCAAAAGACAGTTTTAGGAAATGCTGAGAAAAGTGCGATCGCCAATAAATTTGGAGTTTGGCAATCTGGCGTAAGTGGACAACAACGCCCTTGGGAATATCGAAGAACCCAATCAAAAATTAGAATAGATCGGGAGTAGTTGGAATTGAATTGATAAATCCTGCATAGTTAGCAAACATAGTCTCTGGATCGTGTCCAGTAATTTGAGCAACCATAAGCGGGTGCATCCCAGAAGCCAAGGCATGAGAGATGAAAGTGCTACGAGTTATGTAAGGCTTACGATACTCAATTCCCGTCTGTTCCATAATCGCCGCCCATGCCCGATTTCTAAAATTACGAAGATCTATTGGATTTCCTTTAGCTGACTGGAAGATAAAACCATCCCTTACTGGCAGAGATTCAAGAATCTTAGTAACACTAGCTGATACCTTAAAAATGCGACTACGGTTAGTTTTTGTGGGTTTCATCCTGCTATCGCTATAGGACTGACTAACTTCAATTTGAGTGCGATCGCTACTAATCTTTGACCACTCCAAACCCGAGGCTTCTCCCAAGCGCATACCTGTTCCAAATAGAACCGAGACAAACGGATAGTACCAAGCATAATATCGGTTAGTTTCAAAAGCTGAAATGATCGTCTTTACTTCACTTTGGCTAAAAGGTCTGGCACTCTCTTTTTGTGGTCGGCGTGGTATAGGTAAATCGCTGAAGACATTGACCGTAGCATGGTCATTCTTGATAGCCCAATCAAAAAAAGACCTAGCGATAGTTACTTTCTCTGAAGCTGTACTGTGAGATAGATTGCTGAATAGTTCCTTAGTATATCGTTCGCACTCTACCTGTGAGAACAGCAGTAAATCAATATCACCAAAGAACTCTACAAACTGTCTCTGAAATAGTCCGTACCTTTCCTTTGTTCTCACATCCACACGATCGCATTTGTATTGGACAAACTGTGCTACAGCACCCGACAAGAAAACCCGTGTTTTCTGCATCGTTTCCACTTTCTGCCAATTGGAGCGATATTTATTCAGACTAGAATCGAAATGCCCAGAGATGATATCAATCTCGATCTCATTAGCACGTCTGCTTGCCACCACACGATTTGTTTTAGAGTCAGGCAGCCCAAGGGTTAGAGCATACCGTTTACCTTGAAAAGTCCATCGCAATCGGAGCCATCCCTTATCTTCTCCAATCTTGATTATTTGTCTACCATTCATCTACCAATTTCCTGTATAAGTCATGATAAATTATGACAGGTTTTCGACAGAATCTTGTCGGAGACTTAATAAAATCAAGCTATTGCTAGGTTGTACCTCTCATTGGGGTAGTGGGGGTCTTGGGTTCAAATCCCAACATTCCGATTGGCTGGGGAGCCATAACTGGTAAGGCTTTTGGGAGTTCCAAGTAACTTCTAAAAGATCATTCATTCTCATTAAGAGAGTTAAATATGGGCTTTTAAGGGTTATTTGGGTTGTAAAACTACCCCGATTTTTACCCCGATGAAAATTACCATAGAAAATCACGATGGCAGACTAAGGCTACGTTGGATATACCAAGGCAAACGACTTCAAATGTCTTGTGGTGTTAATGACGATCCAACTGGTAGAGCCGTAGCAAAACAGAAAGCAGCCCAGATTGAGCTAGATATTCAAGCAGGATATTTTGATCCGACATTACTAAAGTACAAACCTCGAACAAGGGGTAAAACTGCTACAGAAATTAGTACGGTTGAGTTATTCCAGAAATTTACTCAGTATCAGGCAAAGCAGAAATGTTTATCCCCACGCTCTGTTGAGGCAAGATATAAACCACTCCAGAGACATTTAGAGCGATCGCTAAATATTCCCGCTAATAGGGTTACGGAAACTCTGGCAGGTAATTTTGTGGCATTGCAATTAGAGCAAGTAACCAATGGCACAGCAAAAGCTAGGCTCTGGTTACTACAAAGTTGTTGGGAGTGGGCAAGGGGGAAATATCAGATTGCCGATGCTAACCCTTGGACTGCCCATATACCCAAGATTAAAGTAAGTGAATCCAAACGAGTTAAACCTTTCACTGCTAATGAGATTCAATTAATCCTGAATGCGTTTAAGTGCGATCGCTACTATTCCCACTATTACCCCTTAGTATCTTTCCTGTTTGGCACGGGTTGCCGATTTGGTGAGGCTGTAGGTTTGCGATGGAGAAATGTAGCTGATGATTTTAGTCACATTATCTTTTGCGAAACGATAAGCAGGGGAGAGCATAGGAATACTACCAAGACGGGTAAAGCTAGGACAGTGGTTCTTAGTCCTAGGGTATCGGCAATGCTTAAACTGCATTCTGAACATCCCCACAAACCAGATGATTTAGTATTCACCTCTCCTAAAGGAAATCCGATAGATGACCATAACTTCAATCGCAGGGCATGGAAAACGATAATTAATCAGATTGGAATTGAATACCGTAAACCATACTGTACAAGACATTCTGCTATATCTCATGCTTTAGCCAATGGAGCAAATTATCTTGATGTTGCGGAGGCATCTGGGCATAATCCCAAGGTGATGTTTCAGAATTACGCTAGTTCAATAAACCAAAAATCTATATTTGTGGAGTTTTAGAGCATGAAGAAAATCTACATACCGAACAATACCCCAGAAGGATATATAAACCAATTCCTTTTGCATTATCAGGAAGTCCCAAACAAATTAATCCAGTATTGGTTTCCAACATCTGCTTGCACTAACTATGAGGACTTCCCATCCGATCTCCACAGAAAGAACTTCAATGCTGTTAAAAAAATTTATAAAGCAAAATCTTTATGGTTTAGGTATCTTGTTCTCAACGATATATCTCAAAGACTTGAAATTAAACACTCTAAAGAAGCGAAAAAATATGAAAGTTTTGCACAGGTTGACATTAGTCTATTCACGTTATTAAAGAAAATGGCTGTATCAAATGAGGTGGAAACTAGATGCCCCAATCTTTTTAAGGTGTGGACAATCGATAGCTTATTTTGTAATCATATTTTGCAGCAATGCGAACAAGAACTTAGAAATAATGGAATCCTAGGGAATGAACCTTTAAGAAAAGGAATGACAAAGCAAGCGATGTATAAAGCTACCCAATTGATGTCTGAATACGCTCAAGACCCGATTGGCAATACTTTTTATAAAAAAGATAGCAAAGGAAATCTAACCCGTATTAAAGACATTACTGGAATTAACCTTAATAAGATTGAAATTGCTCCAATTGAATCTGTAAGGATTCCCCGTGAAATTACATTTGAGACTTTAGAGGAATTCATATCTATTAAGGACTTTATATTGAAGCTTGGAAATTGCCAAAAAGACCAATCTGTTATTGACGCTTGGAAAGATTTCCACAGGGCAGAAAATGCAATGGCTCGAACCATTGAACGATCCAAAGAGTTTCAAGCACTATCTATTATTAAGAAAGATTACAAAGGATGGATTTTGTCCGCAGAATAACTATGGGTTTTCTGTCTCTAATATCCTAATTTACAGCTTCCAAAAAGCCTTATTCCCCAGTAAAAGCCCAATAGCCCAACGATCTCACCCGCAAGCTATTGGACTAACCAAACCACAAATTAATAACTTAGGAGTTTATTAACCTATGGCAGTTAAACCTATCATGCCTCAAACATTCCCGTATGTCAGCACCCTTACTTTGCGATCGCTTGCTCCAATAGTATTATTTTAGGTAATTAGGCTCTCTAGGTTCTGGATCGATCACATCAGTAAACCCAAAATATTCCTCTGTCTGTTCTTCTGTAGGGGCTGAAACTATATATCCCCAGTTCAGGATTTGACCGACTGCCCAATTAATATCGCCTATTGCAGTTTTCCCGACCTTTTGAGACATCTCTAAAACTTTCATAACACTTATAAAACGGCGATTATCTGGATTATTTTGTAAATCTTCCATCTCACGGGCAACATAGCTTAAACCCGCTTTAGCGAGTCTTAAGCACTCTGTATCAAACTGTGACTGTGCCTCTGCCATTAAGTCTGACTTTTTAACCCGCCGTTTCTGTGAGGTTAATGTTAGAAATTTGTTCGAGTCTTCTAACCAATTATCTTTGCTCGCTTTAGCCCTTAAATAATCTGGATTACAACCGTACTTTTTAGCAAGGGCATCTAGTGTAGGGCGTTCAGACTCACTGACTACCTCGACATACTCAGCTTTAATTTTTGTCCAGTCATATTTAGCCATTATTACCTCAGCTTATTTCTGGTTATCTAGCCAATCTATATATTTCAATCGCAGCTCTGACATTCTAACGAAAGCCTCTACCGCCCCCTCTTTACTTTGAAACTCAAGCTTCTGAATAGCTTCGTAGCATATTTGGATAGCTGAATCGATCATTTCTAGGTCGCTAAGTGTCTGTTTAGCTTTGCCCCGCATCGGTTGATTTATTTGAGTCACTTTTTGGTTCATTTTTTGTCCCTCCTTTATTTACTAAATTATCCTCTCTTACTGGGGTTGATTGGGTATGGAGCTAAATGTTTAGCTTCCTTATCTGCCTCAGTTGCATTTTTTCTTAAAACCCTCAACTCGTTTTTACTAACCTTAGTCAAACCCGATTTACTAAGCACCTCTACCATTGCACATCTAACTCTTTCAGGACTAGGATTCTTTGGTAGCTGTACCCCTAACTTACTCAAATAAGCACGGGCTATAGGATAGTTATTCGAGTCAACTTCCCAGAGTAAATGCAACGATCTAAGGGTTTGGTTCATGGTTGCGATCGCTTAGTGTAAAACCTAACAAAACCTAACATTTCAACCAACTCTAGTAGCAATTTTCTTGTTACCTACCGTGGCAATTTCCCATAATTCCCCTTTAGTGATCGCCCGTTGGTTAACGTACTCATCAGGGGTAATACCCTGCTTTTTGGCATAGGTTGAGTAATTAATTAGGTTGAACCCTAGATGCTCTGATAACTCTTTAAGCCTTATCTCAGTGCCAATGGGGTAAGGATGCTCTGAACTAACTTGAGCGGGTTTTGGATTATCTGGGGTAATTTCTGGACTAACTGCGGCGGGAACCGCATCCGTAGGAATCGCCTGAGTAGCAGGAATATCCGTTAAATCAACTTTGTTCTGTTGAGTTTCAGGGATAGCGATCACATTATCAGCCTGACCACTGCCAAAATTAGCGATCAGAATTGATAACTCATCTAATAATTGCTGTTTTAGCCCTGCAATTTCATTTTTAATTAACTGCTTTACAGTCCCAATATCGACAGGGGATTGATTATTTTCAGCTTTGTTACTCCCTAATAGAGCATTTTCTACCAAGGCAATCACAGCAGCATTCATGCTTCTATAAGTACCATTATCGACAGTTTCTTTAATAGCATCATAAAGCTCTGGACTAGGGTAAATCTGCACAGGCTTGATATTTAGAGGTTTTGCCATATCAATTATTTATAAGGTACTTATAAAGTATATACCAAGTACCTTAAATAAAAGTACAATATAAAGTATATCTAAAGTATTTTATTTGTTTAGTACTTGACAAGTAGTTTATAAATAAAGTACTATACAAAAAGTTCAGCAATCTCTACACGCTGATAGCTACTCCTAACCTCTACACAGGAACCAACAATGAACAATACTAAATTAACTTTAACCGCTACAAAGCTCATTTTTACTGGTTTTGCTCTGCTTACAATAGTTCTAATCTCTAGCGTAATCCAACTACTTTCAATAACTATTAAGGCGATCGCATTGGTGATAAAGTCACTTAATAAATGGTGTGATGATCAATCAAGTACGCATCCTAAAACCCTTACTCTAAGTGCATCTACTGTAATTGGGTTACTCTCAGGTACGCAGCCTAGAACGCTAATAACCCCGCCTGTTTTGCCTAGTTCTGGAGTTGTCATAGTACCAATGACTCAAAGGAAACGGGGCAGACCTAAAAAGCTTGTAATTGCTTAAAGTAATTTACAAATAAAATACTTTATAAACTACTTGACAAGTATTTGACAAGTATTTGATAAATAAAGTACTATTTAGATATAGAAAAAGCGACTCACTTACCACGGCGATCGCTTCTTCTACAAAACCCAATTAAGGAATTAATCCAATGCTATCAAGAACAGTCCTAAAACACCATTACAAAGATTGTGGCTCTTGGAGTCCAAGCAATCAAGAATCTCCCCTCTATGCCCGTATGGGATTCACTAAGCAATATTGGCAATCTTTAACCAGCAATCAGCGCACCCAGTTAAGAAGTCAATACTTTGATCGCCTTGATGGTGGTGAATCATGATTACCACTGAAACCAAAACTAAAACCTGTGGGAACTGCCCAAATGCACGATCGCTAGGTGGCGATCGCCTAGTCTGCAAATTACTAGATAAGGTTGTCCGCACTAAATGGGACTGCCAGTTATAACTTTTACCCCAAGAGCGATCGCATAAATAAGACTTACTCAACAATGCGATCGCAACACTCAAATTAACCAAAACATAAAATCAATTAGGAGAATTAGCAATGAATATCGAATTAAACAGAGAGTTAGAAATAGCCAAACTTAAGACTCAGACAGCTTCAATAGCAGGAAAGTTAAAAACCTTATGGCGATCGCTCTCCATAGATGACACTGGCAACGATGACAGTCTGTTTAACCAAAATCTGGGAGATGGCGGGGATAGCTACCTAGTCGAGACGCTAATTAATGATGTTGCCAGTCTCCATAAAGCATTGTCAGAGTTAGAGGTTAAGATTAACCCAGTCGAAGCCGCTAAACCCAGTGTGGAGAATGAATCTAACCTAGTGAAAGAACTATCTGAAAACTTTCACCAAAGGTTACAGCAATTAAGCCGTAAACCAGAGAGGACTAAGCAACTTGAAGAGGATGGTATTGAGGTTGGGTATATCTACAGCAATGCCATATTTGAGAGTATTCTTAGTCAGTTTCAAGAATTGCATAATGCGATCGCTAGTCTGCCTAACATAACCAGTATGGAATTAAAAAGCCTAGAGACTGAATCTATCCCACTGAAAGAACACTATGAGTTGACATTGCAGGCTGACTCATTGGCGATCCTGCTAAACAAATCAGAGTTATTTGACTACCTGACAGATATAGAAACTCAGGGGATAGGCGGGAGTTTGGAGTTGCTATTTTCCCTAGTCCATAAAGTTTGCATCAATGCCGATCACCTATATTGTCAATCACTTAAGAACTAAGCCCTAATTTACCGCTTAGATAGCCCTGTAGAAATACAGGGTTTTTTATTTGACTTTAGATAGTTCTATAGACTATATTTAATGTTGTTAACAACGTAAATTTATGGGAATAAAACGCAACGATTGTCTTAAAGGGATTCATATACCAAGACAAGATGACACAACTGAAAAACTAGCTGATTTAGCCACAGCTACAAGACTGACTGTTGATATTGATACTTTAGTGCGATCGCTACCCAATCGGTCAGCATGGTTGCGTAGGGTAATCACTGAAGCAGCAAAGCGAGAATTAATTAATCAAGAGGATACCTGCAATGACCTATGAACAAATGCAAGAAATACTATCAAGCTTAGTAACCAGACAAGCCGATCATGAAGCTCAAGTAATGCAAGAGATGGCAGAACTAAGGCTAAATTTAACTAAAACTGAAGCGATCGCTAATAGTAATGCTAGAGCCATTGAAGCTGCTGCTAATGAAGGGGCAGAAAATAGACGACTAGCCCAAAATACCCAAAGACAATTAACTGAGCTAGTACAGGTTGTTTCTCAGTTTGTTGAAGCAACTAATACAAGGCTAACTGGTTTAGAAAATCGGTAAACCTTCCTAAAGGTTATTAGAGATATGAATCATGAAACCAAACCTTAAAGCAATGACTAAGCCCGAACTTAAATCATATTTGCTAGAGCATCGCAACGACATAGAAGCTTTTGAAGCCCTAATGGATAAAGTTAACTCCGAACCAGACCAAAAATTTTACCCACCTGAAGAAGCATCTAATTTATCTAAACTTTTAGAGCGATCGCCTACTCAGCAAACCCAATAATTTCACTCAAGCACAACTTCCTAAAGTGGTGCGCTACTTAGCTGTTTGGCTTGTCCGACTACCCCGAAATCTACCCCGTTCATTTATTGACAGTACCCAGAAGCTATACACAGTAATATTTCTAGCCTTTGATGCCCCTACCTTGGGGTAGTGGGGGTCTTGGGTTCAAATCCCAACATTCCGATAGTCTTAAACCCTTTCTATGAGAGGGTTTTGCATTTACTGGATCATATCTGTCAAAATACGTCTAACTGGGAATTACCCGATTTTTCACGAAATTTCAGGGCGTTTTTGTTAGATAACTGTGAGACAAATATGGCTAAGGGTGATGTAAAAGTTAACTCCGATAAGGGGTGGTTACGACTGGTATGGACGTATCAATCTAAGCGGTACTTTTTGACGTTGGGGCTGCCTGACAATAAAACTAATCTTAAGGTTGCTCAAAGTCGGGCTACGCAAATTCAGCTGGATATTTTATCAGATAATTTTGATTTGACACTGGCTAAATATAAGCCTTCTCCAGCAATACAAGAAATTAAGCAGTTAACCCTTACTGAGTTATTTGATCGATTTAAGGGATTTAAGGAAAAGCAGGTGGACGCAAGGACGCTAGAAAAGTATATTTCGGTGCAGATCCAGCTTTCTGAGGTTTACGGTAATGTGGTTGCTCCCGATCCAGAGGCGTTTTTAACTTATTTGGAAAAGCAGGGTAATGGTAAGCGGTTGATTAAATCTAAAATGCAAATGCTATCTTCCTGTTACAAATGGGGCATGGAGCAGCAGTTGGTTAGTAGCAATCCTTGGGAGAAGTTACCCAGTTATTTACGTGTGCCTCCTCAAGAAGCTCCCAGACCGTTTACATCGGATGAGGTAGAAAAAATACTTACAGCGTTTGCTGATAATCGTTATTACAGTTATCTTTACGATTATGTATTCTTTTTGTTTGGTACTGGGGTAAGACTGGCTGAGGCAATTGGGTTGCGTTGGAAATATTTGTCATCGGATTGTACTAATGTTGAGATTATCCAAACAATTTCCCGTGGGGTGCGTAAACCGCCTAAGACTAATCGATCTAGGCAATTTCGTTTGTCATCAGATGTGGCTGAGATGTTGATTAAGCGTCGTCCTGAGAATTTTAATCCTGAAGATTTGGTTTTTCCTTCTTTAACTGGGCTTGCGATCGACGATCATAATTTCCGCAACCGTGCATGGGTTTCGATTTTAGAATCTATTGAGATAACTTATCGCAAGCCCTACAGCACCAGATCGACTTTTATCTCTCATGCTCTTTCTAGTGGTATGAATCCAATGACTGTGGCACAGATTACTGGTCACGATCTGGCAATTCTTTATCAGCATTATGCTGGCGTAATTGACTCTAGCCCTAGAACTCCTAATTTATTTGGAGTTAGTAAGAAAGGTAGTAATGTTCTTTGATTGGATTCTTCGTATTCACAAGGTTGTTGTTGTCCAGTTATTTCCATACTTATTGGCGATCGCTACCTTCTCGGCATTTATTAAAACCCACTTTTGCGAGTGGGGCATGAGCCATAGGTGTAAGCCAGTCTAATCCTAATAATCTCCGAGAAGGAGTCACTTCTTCCCCCTTACCGCCTCATCAACCCGATCAGCAGCATAGCCACCCGCCAGTCCGCCGATAACTGCCCCACCCAGTCCGACTACTGCCCCAGCAAAAGTACCGATACCAGGAAAAATCGATCCTGCTGCCGCACCCATGCCGATTCCACCAACAATCGAACCCAAGGTAGAACCAGCCGCTCCCGTTGCTGCCCGTTGCACGTCCTCACCTTCAGCCAACCCAGTGGCAAAGTCTAAACCTGCACCCACGGCTGGTAATACCTTAGTCGCCGCTTTAGTCGCAGTGGTAGCAACACGGGCAAACTTACCAACCTTGTCTGAATATTTAATCCCCTTTACAGCTAAAGCCTGTAAATCTTCAGAGCGCAAATTAGTTGGCTTGATCTTCATGCCATTAAGTTTGCGTAACGCTTGCCCATTACTCAGATCGTCAAAGCTCGGGCGCACCCAAGTATTGCCAAACTTCTTAAAGCCATATTTCAATAACATTTCCCGTTCGGGTGTCGATAAACCATATTTCTTGATCGCATCGCCATTAAGATACCTGAGCAGATCGGTAGGATTTCTCACATCCGCAGGTTTTAATAACTCACGGATTAAATCTTCACCCGCTTCAATGACTGGTCGGGAACCAGCAAGGATGCCAGAGTTTCTGGTATAGGTATAGCCATTAACTTTAGTCCCATCCTTACGGGTATAGGGAGGTACGGTAACTTCTTTGGATTCTTTAGATTTTGGTTCGGTCATTTATGCTGCTCCAGCTTTCTCTCGATTTGTACTAAGCGTTTTTCGTACTGTTCGTCATGTTGCTCAGCGATCACCTTGAAAGCAGCAAATTCCTTTGCCAAGATGAAGTTCTGCATTTGGTCACGGAGTAGAGCCACATCCTGACGTAGCTGTAAAACAGTGGTGGTGAGAGCAAGCAAAGTCGCAATTAGAAAAGTCTGTGCAATGGTGCTGGGATCAATTCTTAGGTTGTTGTCAATTTTCATAATTTTTTATTCTCCACGGGCGAGGGCAACCAATAACCAAGAATGGCTGAGACGGTTGCCCAATATCCGCCATCGGTATTACCTTTGCTTATTTGAACGAGGCAAAAGCCAACAACGATTAAACTCAAAATCGCCTGTAGCCAAAAGCGGTTATCCATAGTTTCAAGAGATAAAGTGAATCCATAAGTCGCCATCATGACCGCAACGATCTCGCATTAGGTCATAGCTGTAGGTCAATCCAGCCCCACTGGCATTATTGTCGTAGCCACTTGCCCAAAACTCTCCGTATGGGTCGTTGACGATAAACCCTTTGTCGTTGAATCCACGAATGACGATGATATGTCCAAAGTTGGTAAAGTAGCCGTGAACTACTATGGGCTTCTTTTGCATGAGCCAGTCTTTAACGCTTTGCCAAGTGGCAGTTGGATCGAAGTTATCCTTGCGCCGATACTGTCTTACCAACTGAGCGAGATCGTAAGGAGAATGACGACTCAATCCCATAGATTCCATCTGACGGTAGAGTTGATCTTCTAGCTGTCCCTGTCCATTACCACGAATGCCCAGGAAATAAAGGCACATGGCGATACTGGTGACGTTGCAGGAACCGTATGGATTTAAAGCATTGTCAAGCTGGCTGAAGTAGGGGATATTAAGATCGATCATGGCTTAGGTTTCCACGAGTTTAATGCGAAGTCCGACTGTGCCTTGGGGGTGGAGCATGATTACTAACTCCTCATGGGTATAGCGTTTTTGTTTGACTGGGTAATGCCAAACTGTGGTGACGGTATTAGCTTTGATTAGCTGATACAGGGCTTGCCATCTAGCTGCTTGCGTCCCAATTTCATCGCTCAATCTCAAAAATTCAGGGAAGACTCGCTCAAGGTTGCGTACTTCGATACCTTTAATTGGCGGTATTTTAGTACTGAGTCCTTTGGATAGGACTTCGATGGGGAAGTCAGACTCAGAGGGGTAGAGTAAGTCTTTAGTGGCTGCGATTAGCCGCTTGGTGAACTCTGCTAGGGTCAGACTAGAGGATAGTTTACAGTTATGAACTTCAAGACTTGGAGCTACTGCTATGGGAATTGGATTTGATAATTCCACAGGAGAATCGGTAACTAGGATAGGAGTTATTGATACTGGAAAAACTTCAGCATTGGGTAATTCAATCGGTAAAGTAACTGGGGAAGTTGAAGGAGTTTCAACTACTGGTTGAACTTCTGGTAAGGTTTCTTCAATCGTTACCGTTATAGGAGTTTCTACAGGTGTAGGTTCTACTTCTAGTAAAGTTGCTTCAATTGGTAAAGCTTCTGAGGAAGATGGGGTAGGTTCAACTACTGGTTGAACTTCTGGTACTAGCTCAGCTATTGGTGTAACCTCTGGAATAGTCGAAATTACTTCAATAACTGATTCAATTTCAAAACTAGGTGTTTCCACGGTTGGAATTATTGTAGGTTCCTCGTTGAAAGGCAGTAAAACTTCAGGTTCCAAAGGATTATCCAGAACTAGAGTTAATGTTTCCTCTATGGGCTGCTCTAGGGGCGGATCGATAACCACAATAGTTTCAGACTCATCTATTGAAGGTACTTCTGGGCTAAAGGGAATTTCTTCGATTGGAGAAGATTCTGTGAGTACTGATGGATCGCAATGGCAAGGATTTATGGTGATGGAAATTACAACCTCAGTATTAGGAGGTATCTCAATTATTTGGTCTGGCATTATCTTTTTGAGTATGGGTGAATGAATCGAACTAATTTAGGGAACTGGCTTAGGCAGTATAAATATCGAGAATACGAGCTACGTCATAAGCTCCATTCTGTAAGTCGTAGAACTCACCACTTACCTGTTGGTAGAACTTGATAGCTAGAGTAATAATTACTATTTCGGTAGTTGGAGCTTCGTAAACTAAGGGAGCTAAAACGATAGGCTCAGTTCCAGTTGCAACATCGGATTGGACTACGATAATATCCTTGACCTGTAGGACTTCTGGGCTAATATCAATAATTGCTGCCATACCAATTGCAGCGGCATGGGTAGTACCATCAGGAGCATTTAAGTCCTTCAGGGTGACATCACCATCCAAGAGATTCTTGATGTCAATGGTGGTTTCAGTAGCACCTGCATTGAAGTTAACCTTAATGGGAGCAACGGCTAGAAAGTTGGCATTACCATTTAGCTCAAAGCCTTTGAGGACGGTCTTTGCCTCATTATTGGATAGGATGCGCTTACCCCGTTCGTTAGTATCATCGAGGGCAATGCCAGAACGAACTACTTTTAGCATCCGAGAGGATAGGAATCTATCGCCTATATCCAATACCCGAAGGGCATCACGAATAACTTTGCCTTGTTTGGCGGCTACTGCGAATTCGGAGTTGTTTTCTTTGGTGCGATTGGAAGTGATGGTACGAGACTTGGCTGCCATTTTAGCGTTGCCGTCCTTGTCAATCGTTACGCCATCAAGGGTTCCTTGGTATTTGATTAAGCTGGTTACTTTTGCCATGATATGGAGTTGATATGGGACTGATCTGGATTTGATCAGAATCATCTCTGGATTTGCTATGGATTACCACTGCAAATGACTACTCAGTTGACCGCTCACTTGAGTACTCATCTGACTACTCAGACTACTGGTTGTTAAGAGATTCCATTACTTTTAAAGCTAATGGTGAAGGGGTAGCTTTATTATTTTCCCAGCGTCTTACTGATGCAACTGTCACCCCCAACTCCGCAGCAAACTGTTCTTGGGTCATGCCAAGACGAAAGCGGAGTTCTTTAATAAATTTAGATGTGGGTTGAGTGGTTTGCATAATGCCTCTACATCTAGCGGGTACCATTTGTTATTATGGCTCATCATACTAGATGTAGAGCATATTTAATATTCGCTGGGTAGCATTACCACTTTTCCACATTGATAGAGTTTGATGTTAAAGGTAAGTTCGGCATAGTCGAGATGTTGTTCTAGGAATGCTGGTTCATTTGTATCTCCTCTGGCTGTGATTATGGCTCCATCGCCTTTCCGTTCGGCTTGCCATAGACAAAACTCATAGAGCCTGCCGTTTCGCTTGATTTGATGATGGAAGCTGGCAATGATGCCTAGAAGCCAATGGCATTCTCCTTCGTCAGCCAGATATTTGACTCCATCGGTGATTAGGATGTTGAGGTATCGGTAATGTTGTTCTGTGCCGTAGAATTGTTGTAAATCCGATTGGGTAATCATTTGACTTCTTTTTAGTTTTGCTTAACCCGCAGGACTGAGGGCAAGGATTAGGTTGGATTTACTGAGTTTGGAATAGTTTTTGATTCGCCGTTGTTTTGCCCATGCTTTCAGGTATTTGATGGTGAGGTATTCTCTGGGTAATAGGTCGATCATCCATTGGGGTTTGGTGTTGGGAAATTTGATGGGAACTATAGGTTTGAGAAGTGGTTGAATGGACAGAGTTATCTCTGGTTTTTCGGTTAGAGCATGGATTAGATGGGCAATTAGCTGTAATGTTTCAATTAGGATTATGGTTGCTAGGGCGATCGCCAACAATGCAGTAATTCCTAGTAATTTAACGATAGTTAATGCGATTTTAGTTTTGGTCATAGTTTTCTTGCTAATTTGATTTCAATATCGCTGTAAGACTTTTGTTACTTGATTCTGATGTTCTCCCCTCGTTCACCAAGTTTGGCAAAAGGTAATTCTCGTCCAGATTCCAGAGCTATTCTCACGGTTTCTTTACTGACTTGGACGATCACAGTTTGAAACTCTTTAGGTATTTCAGAAATAGGAGTTAATTCATTTAGGACTAGAGGTGCTTTACCACCATTCTTTACCCTAGAAAATGAAAATCGCTTGGTTTCCAGTTTCTTGATTTCACGGGCTGTAAATACATAGAGCAATGATGCTTTCAATGCCTTTACTTTATTCTCATCTACTGTAGCTAGTTCATCCAATCGCTTTGCTTCAGCTTTTCTTACTTCTGCCCTTGCTTCCAGTTCTCGGATGAAAATACCATAGTTGTCGAGCTTTGAATGCAGTTCACCTTCAAGGCACAACCATTGTTCGATGAAAGCATTATGCTCGTCTTGACTGGCATTGTTTAGGTCAAGTTCTTCTAGTTGATTTTCTAGTTCGTTTAGATCGTGGTTGATTTGGTACAGGGTACTCATATTATTTGTCCTTAATTTCAACCAAACCAAAGGACTACCAGATGGATTTAACTGGGTACTGGATTATTAGGTTATCTATTGTCACAATTAATAAGTTCTCTTCCATACTTTGGGCGATTAATAATCTGTCAAAGGGGTCTTTGTGAAAATTGGGTAAACTATTAACCCTCAAAATGTGCGACATCTGCACGGGTAGTATCTCAAATTGGTTTGAGGCGACTCGACTGGGAATATAAGTTTCGGGTGCTTCAGATAAAGTAAGCTTTCCAGTCCCCACTTTGATAATAATTTCCCATGCACTGACAACACTGAAGTACACATCGTTATCTGGGTTAGCAATAATAGCTTTGGCATTTACAGATAGTTTTGGGTCGTCAGCAACCCACCACAGGAAGGTATGGGTATCAAGGAGTATTCTCATTGCTAATTAATTTGTGAAGCTATCCAAAATATCGTCTGGCAAAGGATCGTTGAAGTTTGTGGCAATGAAGATTTTCCCTTTATCTTGACCTGCTATGCGGGGTTGTCGCTTTTTAGGACTAGGTTTGATTATGGCGATCGCTTCGCCGTTTTCACAGATGATAATTTCTTCGCCCAGCATGACTTGTCCCATTAGTTGGGAGAATTGTTGGCTGGCTTCGGGAATGGTTACTGTTATGGTCATGGATTAATTTTAACTCAAAGTTAAATTGTCGGACTTAGTAACCTAGCAGTGCTGGCAATTTCTGATGTAATTTATCCAGTTTTCCTGCTGAGTATGTCTTCGCCTGTTCGGTAAAAGCCATCAATAAGTTGAATTTAGTTGGCTCTTGAAACTCGGAATAGGTTGGCTTTTGAAACTCGTGCCAAATATTCAAGACTTCACTGGGCGCAACGATACGATCCTCTGCGGCTTTGAAGATTGCCAGCTTTGCTTCATCTTCGGTTAGACCTTCCATCTTCAACCGTTCCAGATTCTTGTAGAGGTTATCAATCTGGTCGGGTAGTT
Organism: Synechococcus sp. PCC 7502; assembly: GCF_000317085.1. Lineage (NCBI taxonomy): Bacteria > Bacillati > Cyanobacteriota > Cyanophyceae > Pseudanabaenales > Pseudanabaenaceae > Pseudanabaenococcus > Pseudanabaenococcus habilitatus. The sequence goes on along the minus strand of NC_019702.1, from coordinate 1,486,944 downwards.
GGCTAAAGGCATCGCCAATCATAGAGTTAATGTCGATCTTGGGAGTATGTTTGCGTTGTGCCTTGAACTCTCCAGAAAAGCAAAGGTTGTCGCAGACAAAGATTCTGGCTCCACCGACGATGCCAGCTTTTAATGATTTATCGTGGGAATTTCTGATGCCGATGCTCCAGCCATGTTCGTTACCTTGGTCAAAGGCGATTACACCAAATAGCCGTTTACCTTTATTTGCCAGTCCGTATGCTTCTGAACGAATGGTTAACCCCGCTTTATCAGCATTTTCTAGGATAGTTTCGATAAAGTCTCGGTGCGGCACTGGTTGCCAAGTGCTTGTATGGTCGGGGGTGGGGATATTATAAACTTCGTTTCTGGTTGCCGATAGTCCGTTGACATGAAGTAGTAAAGACATTTGCTTCTCCTTGAATATTCATAAAATAAATGGGCGAGACTATTTCTAATCCCACCCAATCCGAAGGTTTTGTTTATCCAGTTAACTAAGCTGCCTCTGGTAAGGCATAAACGGTTAGAGCTTCGTATGGAATAGTTTTAGCAAATGCCTTAATTTCCTCAATGCGCTCGGGGGGGTTGGGTTGCCAAGTAAATTCCACAGCATAGTAATTAGTGCCGTTGGTGCGACTGGATCGAGATTGCATTTGGGCAGTTACAGTTCCGCAAGCGATCGCCACTTTACGTTCGGAAAGCTCAAGTACCAATTCATCAAAGTTATCTAAACTCTCGGTCTTAAACAGGATGTGGCTGATGATATTTTGAGCATCAATGAAGATAATCTCTAACCAAGTTTGGAATTCATAGGCAAAGAGTTCATCTTGGATTTTACGGAATGCAAGAATTTCCAGATTCAAAGTTTTACCAAGCATCTTGGCTCCACCGATTTTGAACTGACCAGATTGACAGTCGGCACGATATTGACGGGGTTTGCCAGTGAAGGTGATACCGTTGATTTCATAATTGTCAAACCCATTACTGAAGCTAGTTCCTACAGTTTCAACTTTAACTTTGGGTTCGGCAGTGGTTCAATTCTTCCAAGATCAAGTCGATGTCCTCGGGAAGATAATCAGTTAATTAACAAATTCTCTGGTTCTTGATTTGAATTAAATGAACTAATAAACTCAGATATTTTTGGTCGTAACGAAGATATAATCGAGCATAAGAATTTCCTGAATAATGATAACAATGTTAGGAGCAACCGTATGGATGAGAAAGGTTTTGATTCAACAAATAAAGCTGAAGCTAGCAATTTGTACAATCAAGCTAACGTCTGCGTATCATTAGGTGATTTTACCCGTGCTTTAAGTTATTACTCTCAAGCCATTGCACTTGATAGGAATGAGCCAACGTATTACAACAATTATGCTTCTACTCTTAAAAGAGTTGGTAGATTATCAGAAGCTTTGCAAGTTTACACAAATCTTACCCAATTATTTCCAAAATATACAAAAGCATCCCTTTCCCTCGCTAGTTCATACATTGAAGCTGGTATGAACGAAGAATCAATTTCGGCATATAAAATTTTTCTAAGCGGCTACAAAAATGGAAATTTCGTCTTCAACCCAATAGTTGGTGGAATTGATCAAAGTAAGAGCCTCTTTGGAAATAATGCACTAGAGATTGCTTTTCTAAATTCTATTAATTATCTAAATAAAGAAAGAAAAATATTGGCTATAAAGTCCTACAATTATGCATTAAATCAACTTAATATTTCTGAGTTTCCAGAAATTTATACAGATATTGCCTTAGAATCTATTGCAATAAATAATGCAATTATATCTGCTGATTATGAAAATAATCCTGAGATTTGGCATTATGAAGTCCAGTTTCTAGAGCGTAATGCTGCTATTGGAGATAATTTTGTTAATGTATGGTATCTAGAGACTAATAAGAAGCAGGGACCTTCCTCCTCATATAGCTTAATTATTACAGTTGCTAGAGATTGTGATTACAACTACCCTGTTTTATCTGCGGAATGCGGTATATCCTCGATATGGGAATTAACTCCACCACAAGAAAATTTAGTCATTTATGTTTACAACTTTGATCAACCATCATTTCAATGGTCAAATCGTTCTACATGGGATTCAAATGACCAAGATCAATTGGGTTGGCTTCATTCTAAAGTAATTAATCTCTATAGACCTAAAGAGATTATCATTAGAGTTACTGAACATTTTGCTTTGGCACTTCGTAAATTCTTACTTTGAAACTCATTTGAGAACTATATCTAAAGCTCCAAGCATTTTTCCGTTTGACATCTCAGCTTTTGCAGCTATTATCCTTTAATTATTTACCTTTTACCAATTGATTTATATTGCAATTAGTGTATTTAGTTTATTAATTGGTAGCTTTTCCACAATTTATTTTCCATACTGTCGATACTTAGCAAAAGATAAAGGTATTAAAGATACTCCAGTTCTTGCCTCCATATTTTTTTATTTCTATTCTTCCGTCTGTAATTGTGGAAATCTTATGTTTTTGCAAGTAGAAACTATATAGCCAACAGAAATATTACAATTTGTAGGTTTTGTATTTGTGCTCCATATTCTGGCTTTTCTTCCAACTATCTGGACACTATGATATAGTCAACGAATAAAAAAGTTTTGTTTTTAAAGAGCTAGAAATGCTTAAGCCAAAATTTCCCGATAATTCCTACTAGTAGGAGGTCGAGTAACTTAGTCTTTCCAAAGCATCTATATCTTTCTGTTTATGTTAAAGGCAATCTAATGATTTAGATAAGATGAAATACAAATACAAAATTGAATGTGGTGAGGAAATATTTATAGTCGAAACTGATCAGAAGTTCCCTCTTAATCTCCCAATACATAAATTAGGAGATATCCAAATGCTAGGCACTGGGAATGGCTGCAGTTTTTATATAATTTTTGATTCTGCTAATATTTGTAAGTGTCATACCAGCAGTGATACCATTCCTTACATTAATACTAATAGTTGCATAATACTACAACTATTATAATTATTCAAGCCTGCAAGCGTTCGATTGAATATTGTTTGGCTACCATCGTGAAGGTTTTACCATAGCCAACTTTATAGGGGAGGTAATGGGGAACTCTGGCATAATGTCTGTCCACTAAGTTGTTAAATTTCTCGTTGTGGATTTTGGTGAGTGTGATCACTACCTCATCACTTTCAAGACACGACTGAATGCTTGGAAGTGGTGTAGATATTAACTGAAGCGGTGGGAACACGGCTGAATCCATTCTTACGGGTGGGGGGTGGGCAAAGGAAAAAAGAGAGAAAGGGGGCAGAACCCCCTAGAGTGATTAGCGATTGTGGCGGACAGCAGAACGCTGGGCATTCATCTCTTGCAGGTCTTTTAGCTTGTAGCCGAAGTGCTTACCTGCGAAGTCCACCATCTCATCTACCGTGGCTTTGACAAAGGCTTCATCGAACTCAGCATTGAACTTCTCCCAAGCCTCTGCGTACAACTCCTTGATGTCATCACCATCGAACTCGGCACGACTGAGAGAACCATCGGGTAGTTTGACAGGTGGAGCTACTGCCTCGATCACTCCAAACTCAATGGCATCGCGGAAGACTCTAAAGGTCGCATCTTCCGCGATGCCATTTGCGGAAGGCGATTTGCTCATCACGTTCTTTGCGAGTTAGGGGCTTGAAGTTGGAAGATAAAGCGGATTTGTTGATAGTCATGAAATTTAGTTGAACTCTATACAAGTCGCCAGCATTCAAGCCGAAGCACGGAAAGGGGTCTGGGGAAAATCGTTTACTGGTTCTTGGTGATCCACGCTTGCGGGGCTGAAAGGGAATCGCTTAGAAACTGTGAATTTATCCAGATACATTTCACCCGTTGGAGTGAAGAGACGCGCAGGATGCAAGATTTAAGTATAGGTAGTTCAACTTTTTTATGACAGAGACACCGCTTCGACCAACGCCCCTAACTGAAGAACGGGATTTAGAGCTATCTGACTGCTGTAATGGTTTAGCTTGTCTACGCTATCTGTATCTCTTTCTGGGATGCCCAAAGGTATCTTCTGAACTGCTGAGTTGTTTGAGTTTGAGCAGTTGCCCTCCTGTTTCTATCTGATGTGTTCTAGTCGTGCGTTTAGTCGATGGTTGATGATTTCAGAGTTGTTACCAGTGCTGAGAGTTGTAATACTGAGATGATGAGGTATTTGTCTTAGTCCACGGTTTGAAGTGGGGATTTGCGGTAATGACTGGCTAGAATTTGGAAGCCTTGCTGAGATTTGCCCAGTCTTCTGTCTGCCACGATCCAATCAATCTGGGGTTATGACCATCCTTTGTGCTTGGGAGTCTGCGGCGCGGTGGGAATGGAGCGGGTCATGAGGAGCGAATAGCGTAATGTGGTGGGCAAGCCGTTGGTTGGGGTGGGCGATCGCAGAGATTCTTAGAAATATCTCCTAGATTTATGTGCGATCGCTATAAACATTACTTTGGGGGCGATCACATAAAGTATTCTCTTTTCCAGTATTTGATCCAGAAAACGGCAAAATCGAGCATTTTTCTTGATCACACACCGGAAAGTCATTCTACCCAGAAGGTTTCCGTATAATTAGCACAATCAAGGTGTTTATGCGTATAGTTTATTTATAATACCCAGTTAGGCGGCACAATCCTAGCTAGGGTAGCAGCAAATTAGGGTACGTTAGTAGGAATAATTCCTTAGCTTTCTGAGCTTTAAAAGCCCTACCATTTATCTAGTTCCAGCAGCTTTATGCCTAAAGATTTTGTGTGTAGCGATGAAAAAATACAGATGTCTGTTTCACAAGAGCCTCCTAAATTAGAAAATCGCGTCAAGACTTTAGCAGAAAAACTATATAGACGCATGGATAATAAACCCGCAAAACAACTAAGGGGATTTGTGTTTACGGATTTGGAAAATACGCGTCAAGGAGCAGGAATTAAAGCTCAATTGTTTACTGGGATATTTATGCTGATTTCAGGAATCTCCAGTCTTGGGATATTTGGGTCTTCATTATTGGGGGGATTATTAGTCTGAGGGATCTGTTCTTTCTGTTCATGTTCCTTATCGGCTTATTGCAAATATTATTTGGTATTCGTACTTTGTGGGCAATCCCTAGGAAGCTAAAAACTCTCAATCGGGCTAATCCTAGTGAATTGATCCCCCAGAGTTATTCACTACGTTTAGGTGAAACTATGGTTGTGACCTTCCGCCGTCATTTACTAAGTGGGTATGAAGCGAAGACAGGCGGTAAGGTGTGGGGAAGATTAATCTGTTTAGAAGTTTATCTGTATGCCGTTGCCAATGATACAAACTTCGACGGTAAATATTTTTAGTATTATGATTTACCACCCCTAACGATATTACCCGGCGTTTCCCGAATTGAGCAAGAATGGTTCATTGACATTCCATCTGCTGGCGTTTCCACAATTCGGATTGAAAATTATATCCGGTTCTATTTTATTTTGTGGCATATTGATGTTTGGCTGGAGATTCCAGGATTAATCAAGGATGATTCAGTATTTTGTTTATTAGTAGAACCGGAAGTGGTGTGATGATATACATTACCGTAGATGACTAAGTCGAAGAATTAGCCAAGTCTGTAGGCGGACAGATTAGCTGACAGTCCAACAAATCGGTGGTGTTACAAAGTTGTTGAAGAGATTATATTCGGAGAAGAACAGGAAACTCATAACGGCATTGCTTAAAAGTGAGCGCAAAAGTGAACTTAAATCTGAGCCTATCCTACCAAGAAACTCTGAGATTGTAATGACATCAAAGTTATTTCACATTTTGGAGGTTGGATATGCGCAAAAACTTAGTATTTAAAGCTGCGATGTTATCAATCATGATTTCAGCATCATTATATTTTGGAATTAACGCCTATGGAAGCCAACAGAAGATTCGGGATGGCAATAGCTTAAGCACTTGGGAAGTTAGAAATTCATTCTCATTAAGCGATTTTGGTAGAGCATTTAGAAGTTTTTAAGGAAGGATGTTATGCAATCAGATTATTTAGGAACTAAGCTGAATTTCAAAACCAAACTTTCCTATGGAATTGGCGAAATTGGTGCTTCTATCTTTGTGACTATTCGCGCCTTCTTTCAGTTATTCTTTCTGACGAATGTGGCTGGGTTAAATCCTAGCCTTGCCGGTACGGTGTTATTGATAGGCAGAATCTGGGATGCAGTTAACGATCCAGTCATTGGCTGGTTGAGCGATCGCACGGTCTCTAAATGGGGAAAGCGGCACTCATGGATGCTCTGGGGCAGTATTCCTTTTGCAAGCCTGTCCGTAATGCAATGGATTGTACCAAATTTTAGCAGCGAACTTCAACTCAACCAAATATTCCTCTTTTGGTACTATGCAGCGATCTCTTTGTTAGCAGATACCGCCTTTTCGGCTGTGTTTTTGCCATACTTGGCATTGATTCCCGATTTAACCCAAGACTATCACGAACGTACTGGTTTAAACGGGTTTAAAGCCGCTTTTGGACTAGGAGCGGGAATCTTCGCTTTAATCGTGGCACAGATCATCTTCGCTAAGATATCTAATCCGCAGGATAAATATTTGATGATGGCGATCGCCTTCGCAATTCTATCGACATTGACAATATTTGTTTGCATCTGGGGAACGCGCCCCCAATTGCGCCTGATGAATAAGCACATCAGTATAAATGATCATAACGATAATTCGCCTAATCTCATTGCCCAGATGCGGATTGTGCTAAGCAATATTCCATTTCTGATCTTGATGGGTATTTATCTCTGTTCTTGGATTGCCGTCCAAACTAATTCAGCGATTTTACCTTACTTTGTCGTAAATTGGATGGGATTGCCCGATCAACACTTTGCCCAAGCCGCGATCGCAGTGCAAGGAACGGCTTTAATCATGATGATTCCTTGGAGCATTCTCAGTCAAAGACTAGGGAAAAAGGCGGTCTACTTTCTTGGTATTCCCCTGTGGGCGATCGCTCAAATTGGTTTATTTTTAGTGCAGCCGGGGCAAGTTGTCTTGATGTATGGTTTAGCGGTATTAGCCGGAGCAGGGATTTCTGTAGTCTATCTGATTCCGGGTGCCATGTTGCCTGATGTTATTGACTATGAGGAGTTGCGAACGGGACAGCGACAAGAAGGGGTATTTTATGGATTTGTGACTCAGTTACTCAAGATTGGCATTGCGATCGCTCTCTTTTTAGTAGGAAAAACTCTAGATTGGAGCAATTTTATCCCAACTATCGCGGAGAACTCGCCGCCAATTCAACCAGAATCTGCACTTTGGGCAATCCGCCTGATGATAAGTCTAGTTCCAATTTTGGCATTATTAGGTGGCATATTTTTTGCCTTCGTATATCCCATCTCGCGGCTGAGACATGAAGAGATTTTACTGAAATTAAGGGAGTTGGGGCTTCGTCCTCAAATTCCCCTCAATCCCCATTAAATGAGGTTAATTATGTACGTGAATATGCCCAGAGAAAGCTATAAGGGAGAATTACCTCCTTTGGATCGAGAAGAAGAAAGTTTGCGAGATGCGCTAAAACAAAACTTAGAAATTTTAGCGGGAGAGATCGGCGATCGCAACTATTTGAACTATGCCAATCTCAAGGCTGCTGAGGATTTTCTTAGTAATTCATGGAAAAGCTATGGCTTTGAGGTAAAGAAACAAATCTATGAAGTTAACGGACAGGCATTCACAAATTTGGAAATTGAAATCTTAGGTAGCGATCGCGCTGAAGAGATTGTTGTCATTGGTGCTCATTATGACTCTGTAGCTGGATGTCCGGGTGCTAATGATAATGGCTCTGGAGCAGTGGGAGTTTTAGAACTAGCTAGACTTTTTAGTAAAAAATTAATTAGTGGAAGTAGTCCTAAAAAGACATTACGCTTTGTACAATTTGTGAATGAAGAGCCACCTTTTTATCATACCGAAATGATGGGAAGTCTAGTTTATGCCAAAGCCTGTAAACAGAGAAAGGAAAAAATTGTGGGGATGCTAAGTATTGAAACTATTGGCTATTACACTAACGAACTTGGTAGTCAGAAGTTTCCGTTTCCCCTCGGAGCCTTTTATCCTTCCACAGGCAACTACATCGCTTTTATTGGCAATGCTGCTTCTAAAAAGCTAGTGGAGACTGTAGTTGATTCATTTCGCCAGCATACTCAATTTCCTTCGGAAGGAGCGGCATTAAGCGAACTCATGTCAGCCATTGGCATGTCAGATCATTGGTCTTTTTGGCAAAACGGTTATCCAGCATTGATGGTTACAGATACTGCGCCCTTTCGTTATCCTTACTATCACCGACCCGAAGATACACCCGATCGCGTTTGTTATGGTGAGTTTGCCAGAGTTGTAAGCGGACTAGAGAAAGTAATTAATAATTTAGTGAGTTAAAAGATATCTATGAAACCCAACCATGATAGTATTTCTAGCGCATTTTCACCTGATTATATAACGGCACGATCGCGTTTCTTAGAGGCAGCAAAATCGATTAATTGTGAGATTTACGCCTATCCAATCAAGACTAAAACCGATGACGATCTAACGATTGATGTTGCTATTCGTTGGGGGACATCGCAAAAGGCATTGGTGGTTTCTAGCGGTTTACATGGAGCAGAGGGGTTTTTAGGTTCGGCAGTACAACTGAGTTTACTAAAGTCGGCGATCAATCCCAGAACAACACTTATTTTAATTCACGCCCTCAATCCCTATGGTTTTAAGTATTTACGTCGCACTAATGAAGATAATATCGACCTCAATCGGAACTTTCTCTTAGAGGGCGATCTGTATGCTGGTAGTCCTCCACTCTACGCCAAGTTAAATCAATTTTTTAATCCTGCATCTCCTCCTCCACGATTTGAACCTTATCTATTAAAAGCGATCGCCATAATTGCCAGATACGGCATCAAAGCTATGAAAGAGACTTTACCAGTGGGGCAGTATGATTATCCTCAGGGTTTATTTTTTGGCGGGAAGGAGCCTTCCCAAACTGCAAATATTCTAGAGGAAAATATCCAAAATTGGATCGGTGATGCTCAAAAAGTGATTCATATAGACTTTCATACAGGACTGGGAGCTTGGGGAACCTATAAACTATTTGCGGGAGAAGTTGATAACCCTCAAAAAATTCAGTCGTTAACCGCCCAGTTTGGAGTCGATAAAATCGAAACTTGGACTCCTCAAGGAATCTCCTATCCGATTCGTGGTGGCTTAGGTAAATGGTGTAAAACAAAATTCCCACAATGCGATTATGATTTTCTCACTGCCGAGTTTGGAACTTATCCCACACTTAAAGTTGTAAAAGCTCTACGTGCCGAAAATAGAGCTTTTTGGTATTCGCCAAGTACAAATACTAATCTTAAGGATTGGTTTAAGGAGATATTCGCTCCTAGCGATCGCACTTGGCGGGATGTATGTGTAACTCAAGGTTTAGAAATAATCCAAATGGCAAATCAAGCTTTAAGCATTTATAGTTGAGCTTTAAGCAGGAGTAATTAAGCTTTGACCTCAAACATTCCAGCTTTGAGTGCCTTAGATTTCAGATATTCAGAAAGCGTGCGAGTTATCGAATTGCCCAGAAGCAGTAAGTCAAAACTAGGACTAAATTACTATTCTGATTTGAGATTTAAGTCCCTAGTGAATTTGAACTAAATAGTCCAGAATAATCTTATAACACAAAAATGAGCTTAAAAGTGAACTTAAAACTGAGCTTTTATCTACTAAATCCTGATTCACAATTAACCTAAATCAGAACTCAATTAAATTCAAACCAAAAAACTAACACATAAGGAAAGAGCCATGACATTACGAATCACAACCCAAAAGACAATACAAAAAATATCCATCGGAGTCGCATCCTTAACTTTTTTAACCACGATCGCTTGTACTAGCGTTGAAGCATCCAAATCTATTAATCCTGAATCTATAGCTAGTTCTTCATTAGTAGCCCAAGCAGTATCAGCCCAACAGATAGAGGCTAAGAAGCTAATGGATCGGGGTGATGTTCAGTTTGATAAAGTTAAATATGAAGCAGCAATCAAATCATTTCAGCAGGCACTAACTATCTATAGGCAAATTGGCGATCGCAAAGGCGAATCAGAAGCTTATTTAAGTTTGGGATATACCTATGAGAAACTAGCTAGCTTTCTGAAGGCGGCAGAGTTTTTTCAAATTGCCATAGAACTTGGTAGAGCTACAAAAAATGCTTCAATCGAAGCACAGGGCTTGAATGGGTTAGCTAATATTGATCTAGATCAAGAAAAATATGATAGTGCTGCAAATTACTACAGTATGGCTGTATCCCTGGCAAGTAAAGCAGATGATCGCCCAACAGAATTGATTATCATTGCAAATCTTGCTCAGATTTATAAATTACAAAAAAATACCGCCCTCGCAATCGTCACTTATCAAAAAGTAATTGAAATTGCTCGCACGTTGAAAGATATAAACTATGAACTTGATGCTACGGGTAATATGGCGGACCTTTACTCTGAAAAAGGAGAACACGCTAAGGCGATTGAAACCTATCAAAGATTAGTAGCGATCGCCGAAAAGAATAAATTTCCAGATATTCAGATTATGGCTCTAGCCAGTCTCAGTAATGTCTATTGGAGTTTAGGTGAATATGATAAATCATTTAATCTTGCGATGAGTGCCATTAAGATTGCTCGTTCTGAGAAGGATTTAATAACGGAAGCAAGATTACTAAGCGGGATTGGATATTCCTATCTCGGTCTTGGGAATAGCGAAAAAGCTTTAAGGTTCTACGAGGAATCTTTAACAGTATTTCGTAAGGCTAAAGATATTCAACAAACCGTAAAAGTTCAAGAAGTAATTAATGAGATCAGAAGAACTTTAGGAATGCCCTCTAAACCTGCAATTTCGCCAATATCCTCCTAAAATAAGCGATTTAGAAAAAATGATTTATGGAAAAAAACAATGCAACAACCTTTAAAGCAAAAAGATACAGCCGCATGGATTTTTCAAGTATGGGCTTCCTTTATCATATCTATGGGGGCAATGGGAGCCAGCATTTTCTACTTGCCAAACGATCGCCCTATCGACAATTGGATGAAATGGCAGCTTACCACCACTTTTTTATTTACAGTGAGTTCCACTTTTACACTTGCCAAGACTGTTCGAGATAATCACGAAGCTGTAAAAACTATGGCAAGAATTGATGAAGCTAGAGTTGAGAAAATTCTTGCTGAACATCATCCTTTGAAATAATCTTCGATCGCTCCTAACTCTCTAAGCACGGAAATTTGAGCTTCGGTCACACCTCGCACTCCATAAATATTCATACCTTCATAGGGGCGAGAAATCTTTATAGTTTGAATACAAGTTGCAGTATTCACATCCCAAATCTGACATAAGCCATCTTCACTGCCAGTGGCAAGAAGTCGTCCATCTTCGCTAAATACCACCGACCAAATCCACTTAATTTTAGTGCTGCAATCTAAGCTATGCAACAGCTTACCTGTTTGCACATCCCAAAGTCTTACCGCAGTATCTAATCCGGAACTTGCGAGTATATTGCCGCTAGGATGAATCGCTAGAGCATGAAGTTTGACGCTTAAGTGAGGAACGATCAGGATACATTCGCCTGTGTGGATATTCCATAGACGAATTGTGGAATCTCGGCTGCCACTGGCAAGAATATTACTATTAGGGTGAAAAGATACAACCGCAATGCGATCGTTATGTCCTCTAAGCATTCTCAGGCATTCACCTGACTGGGCATCCCAGATGCCGATCGCTGCATCCCAAGCCCCAGTTGCTAGGATATTTCCATTAGGGCTAAAGGCGATCGCTTGCAACGGTGCCGAATGTCCGATTAAAGTATGCAGGCATTGACCTGTCTGCACATCCCAAAGTTTAGCGGTTTTATCGCCACTAGCGCTGGCAACTAGGTCGCCATTTGGGTTAAACACAGTTTCTCTGACCCAAATCGTATGCCCTGTAAGAGTTTTAATTAAATTACCAGTCTCTACAGCAAAAATCCGAATTAAATTATCCAAACTAGCAGAAGCTAAAAGTCGGCAATCTGGACTCAGACTAGCTTGGAAGGCGTTATGAGTTGGTATGCGTTTTTCACATTTTCCAGTATTTATATTCCAAACTTGAATATTTTGTCCGTCAACTCCACTTAACAAATACAAATTATTTCCTTTAAAGGCAAAGGGAGATATCTCATTTGAGCATCCTTGTAACTTGCGCAAGCAATGACCAGTTTCTGGGTGCCAAAATTTTATACTCTTATCTTCACTACCACTGGCTAAAATCAAGCTATTTGGACTAAATGCCAACGACCAAATCCGCGATTGATGTGCCAACCAATTTCTTAAACAAACTCCAGTTTCTACATCCCAGATCCGTACTGATAGGTCATCGCCAGCACTAGCCAGAAACCTGCCATCGAGGCTAAAGCTAATTGACCAAAGCCGATCGCTATGCCCAGTTAGGGTATTTAGACAAGTCCAAGTGTGAGTTGACCAAAATTTAATGACCCCATTTTCGCCACCTGTGGCAAGCAACTTACCATCGGCACTGAAGGCAAGGGTATAGAGTTCGCTTTCATCGGCTATAACCTGCAAACACACCCCAGTTTTTAAGTCCCAAACTCGAATTGTGCTGTCTAACCCACAACTGGCAAGGATCGGTCTGTGGGGATCGAAGGCGATCGCTCTAGGAATATTTGTATGCCCTGATAAAGTGTGGATCACCCGTCGTTCGAGTAAATCAAGCACACGAATATAGCGATCGCCGCAACTACAGGCAAGATAGTGATTATCTGGACTCAGTACCAGCATAGAAATTCCACCAGTCTGATCAAGTAAGGTAGATTCACAATTACCAGTTTGGAGATTCCATAATTTCACAGTTTGATCTAAGCTACCACTGACTAGGTATTTCCCATCCGTCGCTAGAGCTAGGGCAAACACAATATCTGTATGTCCGTCTATTTCTAAGATGCGCTTACCATTGCTTACCTGCCAGAGTCCGATCTGTCCGTGGCTATCCCCTGTGGCGAGAAATTCTCCATTGGCACTAAATAATAAAGAAATGATATTGAGAAAAGTTTCTCTGAATGTGGATTGAGTGAGGTTAGAGTTACGGAAGTTGGTGGAATGAAGATTTACATCACGCAAATATGCTTGCCAAATCGTCAAATCGGAAAAGTCATAATTAGTCAAATCCGTACCTGCTTGGACAAGTAAGTTGAGGAGATTTCCCGCGGCATAGTCTTTTTTACTTCCCGCCTTTAATTGTAAAAGTAGTTCGCCCAAATAATCGTTCCCAATCCGATCAATAATTGGATTTAATATAAAGCGCACCTGAATTTCACGAATGTAATCTGGCGCAGAAGCTTTAATTAGAGCGTGACTCCGAAACAGCACCCATGCTTTAAATCCTTGGGATAATTCTTGGCTAACCTCTTCTACCAAATAATTTGTCACATATTCCATCACAACTGGCTGTAGGTTAAAGCAGTTATGAGAGGTTTCTAACAAAGATCGCCTCTGTAACGACTCTAAAGTATCTAGTAACTTTTGTCTTGATCCTAAAGATACTAAATCTTCGTGTAATTCCTTAAAGCTAATTGGTTCTCTAGCGATCGCTAGCCAATACATAGCTTCGCGTTCATATATAGAAATCCTGTCAAATTGTCGGGACAGCACATCTTGAATATCTCGGAAACCTAAAATGCCTTGGGATAATAATTCTAGAAATTGCCTTACATCGCCACCCAATAAATCTCGAATTCCTGCTACCACTATCTTTAATGCTAATGGATTACCGCCGTAGTGGGTTATAATCTGATGCCATTCTCGTTCGGAAGCATCCAGAGCGGCGATTTGATTGCAGATTCTCTTCCCATCAGCATCTGACACTCCAGACAGCAGAAGAGATCGCGCACTATTAAACCTAGATAACTCCAACGGTGGCTCCCGACCAGTAAAGACTAAACAACCCTGATGTCTGGTCTCGGCGAAACATCTCACCAATTCGGCATAGCCTTCATATCCGCTTCGATATCTCCCTCTTTCATCCTCGCTCAAAATCGACTCTAGGTTATCTAAGACCAATAAGCAGCGACGATCTTGAATATATCTTGTCACGCGCGACAATTTTTGATCGAAGCCTTCAGTTTCGTTTAATTGCTCGGTGGAAAGCGATAACAATAAATCGCTTAATAATTGATCCACAGGTGGTGCATTTCGCAAACTGCGCCAGATTAAACAGTCAAAGTGAGTGGATACCTGATCGGCAACTGCCACGGCTATAGTAGTTTTGCCAATTCCGCCCATACCTAGGATAGCAATTAATTTGTGGCGATCATTAATTATCCAACTTTCTAATTGTGATATTTCGCGATCGCGCCCATAAAAATCTGAAACATCAGGAGCTTCTCCCCAATCTTGGCTTTGATGAAAAACTTGCTTTATATCTGCTCGCAGCTTAGTTGTAGATAACTTAACTTGTTCTCTATTTCTCGCTCTTGCCTCTTGGGAAACAAGGAGAATTTCGTAGATGGGTACTGCTTCTGAGATATTCTTTAATTCCCTTGCCCCCAGATAATTTGCTTTTAAGGATAGGGTATGCTTAACAACATCATAGACTGTTTGCGATATGCAGATGCCGCCGGGTTCTGCTTCATTTTGAATCCTAGAAGCAATATTTACCCCATTCCCCATCACATCACCATCGCTAAAAAATACATCCCCTAGATGGATGCCTATGCGATGCGCGAGGATAAGTTCTGATATGGAATCTGAAATAGTTTCAGAGAATTTCACCAGTGATTCTTGAATTTCTAAGGCGCAGGCAACGGCAGCGATCGCACTCGTAAAATAGAGCAGTAAACCATCACCTGTGGACTTTAAGACTTGCCCTTCAAAGCTTTGACAAATATCGGTCATCATTTGAAAATCGCGGGCAATTGCTGTTAATGCTTGCTCTTCATGATTTTCTAAATGCGCAGTAAATCCTTGAATATCCGTAAACACAATTGCTGCTAAATTTCTTTTTGTCTCAGTTAGACTTATTTCCTTAGCCATACTTACTTTTGCTGAAATTGTGGATTCATAGATTTCTGCAATCAGCTCTTCAACAGGCACTGCGATCGCCTGCCAATCTTTAATACCTACCGCATCACAGATGGCGATAAAATTATCACGCCTTACCTTCTCACCACTCCAAAATCTTCTCAATGTGATCTGTGAAACATCGGCTTTCATCCACCAAGCCGCACTTCTGGTTTTAGTCCAACCATGTCTCAGACGCGCTCGATTGATAATCTCTAATCCTTCTAACGATGCCTTTAAAGAGTTTGACATAGCTGTTACTTAATTTATTCTCAACTTTTCCCAAGCCTTTCTATTTGGTATGCCCCAGTAGATAGGAGTTTTGGCATTTTTGAATTTCCTTAAAGCCTCTTTTATCTTAAAAGAATAATAACCAACCTCGAAAGAATTTTACCCCAATTATTAGGATTTGAGGCAGGACTATCGCCTAATTCAGCTAACTGGGTATTTCAAAATGGAGCTGCAATAAATTATGACATTAGCAATCTATTAAAGAAATTTTCGACTAACGCAATTTTACCTTGCTCCGTTCCCAGTGCGATATTAAACATTAAATGAGCTTGTATTTATAATATCTAGCTTAATTATAGGGATCGACTTTTTGCCTATTCCTTGATTGGGAAGGAAGTAGCTCATGTACAGTGTCAACTAAATCTTTAGTTGAAAAAGGCTTAATGATATAGGCATTTGCCCCTTGCTTGAATCCCCAATAGCGATCAACTTTTGTTGACTTAGTAGAGCAGATCGCAATCCTAATATGACTGGTTAAAGGATTATCCCTAAGTTGTCGACAGATTTCATAACCATTCATCCCTGGCATTACGATATCTAAAATGATCACATCTGGTTGGATAGATTTAGCTTGAGCGATCGCCTCCACCCCATTTTTAGCCGTGGCAATCTCAAATTTATGACTTTTAAGGATATTTATAATAGTTTCTCTTTGAGCTTGACTATCTTCAACCACTAAAATCTTGGACATAGAATTACACCTCTTACTTTTTACCTGCCAATCCTATAGTTGAAAACCTGATAAAACATGAAGCCTGAGTCCTTAATAAAATGGGACTAAAGTCCTAGGTGCATTTAGGACTATTGCTACTTGTTTGATTTTTTAGCAACAGCTATGCTTAGGCAACTTAGGTGATATCTCATAACTGGATAGGTAACTCCGATGATTCGCATTTTACTTGTAGACGATCATGCTTTCATTCGTCGCGCTTTGAGAATTTCCCTTGGAGATGAATCTTCTTTAGAAATTGTGGGCGAGGCAGAAAATGGCATGTTAGCTATTACCCAAGCAGAACTCCTCCAACCAGATATCATACTAATGGATATTCAAATGCCGCATATGGATGGGGTAGAAGCGACAAGACGGATTTGCAATCTCTCAGGTCCGATCAAAGTCTTAATTCTCACAATTGATGAGACGGATGAATATATCTCACAGGCACTAAAATATGGGGCATCAGGTTATATTTTAAAAAATACCCCACCTGAAGAGTTAACGTTTGCAATTCAGGCTGTTTATCGAGGGTATATGCATCTGGATTTGAATTTGGGTAGGAAGGTAATTGCCCGAATTCCTGATATTTCAGAGGTAGCGACAAGCGACTTGGATAAGCTTACGCCCAGAGAACAAGAAATAGTAAAACTCATAGCTACGGGTGTCAACAATGAGGAGATTGCTAATAAGCTCCACATCTCCCCTAGAACGGTTAAAAATCATATTACTAGCATTTTAAGCCAGTTAAATTTGCGCAACCGCACTCAAATTGCCATCTTAGCTACCTCGATCGGATCTCTCGCCAAAATGTAAATAACATAGCGACAGTGCGTAAAAGTGAGCACAAAAGTGAACTTAAATCTGAGCCTATCCTACGAAGAAACTCTGAGATTGTAATGACATCAAAGTTACTTCACATAGTGGAGGATATATATGCACAGGAATTTAGTATTTAATGTGGTGATGTTATTAATGATAACCTCAACATCAATGTATTTTGGAATTAATGCCTATGGCAGCCAACAAAATGTTCGAGATGATAATAGCTTAAGTACTTGGGAAGGGAGAAATTCATTCTCATTAAGCGATTTGGGTAGAGCTTTAAGTAGTTTTTAAGGTATTTCCCAGTGGGGGATCGCAATAAAAAGCTAATATGGGCAGAAACTAGAGTATACAGTCCGACTTGATCACAATATTCAACAGCGTTTCTAACTTCCCTATTACAGAAATTACTCTCTTTTAAATGTCTTAAATGTCTGTAAAGCACCCAAGTGAATATATTCAATAAAATATCAAAATTCCAGAAATATTTTTTAGTTATAATCTATGAATAGAAATATTAAAGTTCTTGTTAAAGTAGTTGCTATTATCTCATCTGTTTTAGTTATTGGGTATTTAGGAATTTCTGCGATCGCAGGTGATAAACTTTCTACAGCAGTAAGAGTATTTGACCCTAAGAAAATTTCTGTTTTTAACTCTAATCCTGAAGATGTAAAGATAATGACATCTGATGGGAAAGAGATTGTAGGGTGGTATATCAAATCTCAAAAATCAGATAAAGTCGTAATCTTAGTACATGGTTTAAATTCTAGCCGCACCCATGAATTTGCGGATAAATTTTCCGAGTTTGGGGCAGAAATGAACCGTCAAGGGTTTTCTATTCTGATGATAGATTTGCGCGGACACGGGCAAAGCTCCGATTCACGGATTACCTTTGGTATCACAGAACGAAGGGATGTTATTGCCGCCGTAAACTGGCTCAAGCAAAAGGGCTTCAAACCGCAAAAGATCGGAGCTTTGGGAGTATCATTGGGTTCTGCCAGTGTCATCGGAGCTGCTGTGGAAGATAAAGACATTGCTGCAATTGTTACAGACAGTGGCTACGCTGAAGTTTATCCAATTATGCAAAAACATTGGCAATCAGCTTCGGGTGGCTTACCAGAGATATTTCTGCCCTCTACGATGATGTTTGGACACTTATTTACTGGATACGATCCCACTTTATCTAAACCTGTGCAAGAAATCAGTCGCATTTCCCCACGACCTGTTTTGATCATACATAGCAAGATTGACCCCTATACTCCAATAGAAAATGCATACAACCTCAAAGCTGCATACCCCCAAGCAGAATACTGGGAGACCAATGCCAAAGTACACCCTGAAAGCTTTAACACTAACCCACAAGCTTATATCGCTAAGGTTACTGATTTCTTTAATCGAAGCTTAAAATAGGAGAGACATAAGAAATCATGCGAGCGAAATGAGATTTAATATATCTCCTTAGAGAAAAAGTTTTTGCCGATCTTATAAGCCCTTATCTGCACATCTTTAAAGACACGAGAATGGAAGTTTTTTCGATTCAGAATTCTGAAAACTCAGTGATTTAATTAAAAAAATAAGTTAAATTATTAAATTAGTTAGGCTTGCTATAGATATACCTTAAAACCCTATGCACGAAACGCTAATTCAAAGACTTAATTCCTTAGCGATGCTTAGCCTAGCTCAACAGAGAGATTTGAAACAAGTACTAAAACATGAAATATTACCCAAAGATGTATATCTCCTTAGAGAAGGAGAGGTTTCTGACCAAATTTATTTTGTATTAGAAGGAGTGATTCGTTCCTTTAAGAAAAATGATGATAAGGAAGTAACCCAGTGGTTTAGTTTTCCTAATCACTTCGCAGTTCCCTATTTTAGCTTTTCCTATCGTCAGCCAAGTGATATAAGCATGATTACTCTCAGCGATAGCCAACTTTTATCGCTAAGTTATGGAGGATTGCAATACTTATTAGATAAAGATTCAATTTGGATAGATATAAATCGCCGTCTTTTAGAAGAGTATTACACATCCTTGCAAAATCGAGTCACATCATTTCAAGTTCAATCTGCGAAAGAGCGATATGAATCTATCTTACTAGAACATCCAGACATTGCAGAGAGAGTAAATCTAGGGTATTTGGCTTCCTATTTGGGAATTAGTCAAGAAACATTAAGTCGCCTGCGTGCTAAGAAAAGGAGAAGGAATAAAGTTTGATTTAAGTCAAAAATATCGTTTTTTTGATCTATATCAAAATTACCTAATTTACTCTTCATAGTTAATAACTTTAGGATGATGTCAACGAGTTAGAGATGTCAACTATGAAAGTTAAAGTTTTAATTTTATTATTGTTCTTTGGTTTGGCGGGGGGGACGATCGCCGCTAAAGTGTTTGAAAGCAAGCAAAAAATTGATCGTAATTATCTGCCTCAATATTCATATTCTTGGGCAGATTTCGCCAGAATGATGGAAGTTTACCGATAATTCATTAAATATATTCATGAGGTATTTATTATGAAAAATAAACTGAGTTTAATTACTCTACTATTGCTAATTTCTTGTTCTCTTTCTCTCACTTCATCCACTCTGGCAATAGAGGAAATGAAGCCTAAAATTAATAACCTTGATTTGGTTGCAAATGGTGGTCTCAAACAAGAATTAGAGACAATAGCTAGGTTAAATCCAGAAGTGGCAGGACTGAAGTTTATAAAATTTACTGACTGGGAAACAACCTCTACCGGTTTAGGGTATAGCGCAAAATGGTATCGCGATTATTTTGATTTGTCTCTAATGGATGTCTATTTTTTTACTTTGGGAAGAAGTGACATCTCCGGTGCCATTGATGATAATGTCTATGCGGAAATAAAAAGGCAAATTTCTAATATTCAGATTTCTGAACAGAATGGCAGATACCAAAATGTGCAATTTGATTCCCTAACCACGAGGAAAATTGGGAATCAAACATTTCTCTATATACCATTACGATACTCTTTTAACGGAGCAGATTTTAATTCAGTAATTCTGACAACCGCTAAGCAAGGTAAGTACATCAACGTGCGTATTTCTTCAACGGATCCTAAAGTTCTTGAATCCATCATTCAGCAAATTCCTCATTTACTCAATTCGATAAAGTGAGCTTTATATCACTTTTGTTAATATCGATCTCAAAATGACCGTTTTTCTTTGTTAATTTATTTTGGAATGAGAATAATTGTATGGCTATGAAAATTGAACGAGAGGATCTGGATTGGGCAATTAACGATGATTTGATCGATGCGGATATAGCTGAACAACTCTGGCAAGGTTGGCAAGAACGGAAAAGGCACATACCGCAATTTAATTTTGCCAATGTGGCTTACTACTTCGGAGCTTTGGTCGTCATCTTTGGGATGTTTTTCTGCCTCACTTCCGCCTGGGAAAAACTTGGTGGTCAGGGTATTTTGACCCTGGCTTGTGTCTATTTGCTAATTTTTGCTCTTGCGGGTTTTCGTATGTGGTTTGCTCGGGGTTTAAAAATTCCAGGTGGATTGTTAACCACTATTGCCGTGTTCATGGTACCGCTTGCGATTTATGGCTTTCAGCGGATGACAGGTATTTGGCCCAACGGCGATCCAGGCAGCTATGAAAACTACCATATCTGGGTAAAAGCTAGTTGGTTTTACATGGAAATGGGTACAATTCTCGCAGGATTATTTGCTCTCTGGTGGATTCGTTTTGCATTCCTGACGCTACCGATTGCATACTCGCTGTGGTACATGTCAATGGATTTAACGCCTCTGCTTTTTGGGAAGGATTATTTCACTTGGAATGAACGGTGCCTTGTTTCTTTCTGGTTTGGTATTGCCAATATCATTATTGCTTTTCTCATCGATAGGCGCATCCGCCGAAGTCAGGGAGACTTTGCCTTTTGGCTCTACCTGTCTGGAATGATGGCTTTTTGGGGAGGTTTAACGTTTATGAATAGCGGTGGCGAATGGGAACGCTTCCTTTACTTTCTAATCAATCTGTTTTTGATTATTCTCTCTATCTTACTCAGACGGCGCATATTTGTCATCTTCGGGGCTATGGGAACTATCGGTTATCTCGGACATCTTTCCTATTCAGTATTTCGCGATTCACTATTGTTTCCGATTGCAACTTCCTTTGTCGGCGTTTTAATAATTTTGGCTGGGATGCAGTACCAGAAAAATTCCAATTCAATTGCAGTTTTCTTAAATCGTGTACTTCCTGAATCGTTGCTTCAACTATTACCGAAGGATAATTGACTCTTAAAATCATCAATTTCCACTTCCCCCTATTCCACATGTGTTACCAGCAACCGCTGAGTTCGTTAAAATGCTATTCGCAGTCGATATCCTCGACATTATGTTAAAAGCGATCACTCGTTTTGAAAAAGAATTAATATCTACCTAATGCTCTGAAATCAGGAGAAAGATTATCATTCACTTGACTATAAATCACCAGACAGTGTGCATATTGAAAAATATTGAATTAAGTTCATTTTTCTACATCACCAAATTTATATTTTTAACTCTAATACCTTTTTATTGAAATTTGGAGCATCTTATAATGACAAAGCGAATAATAACAGAGGAAAATTCTGAAAAACTAAGTTTTACTACCAAGCTTGCCTATGGGGCAGGCGATTTTGGCACTTCAATAACAGCCAACATTCTAATATTTTTTCTTTTGCCCTTTTTTACCGATGTCGCTGGCATTAGACCGGGCATTGCAGGAGCTATTTTAGCTGTAAGTAAAATCTGGGATGCTGTTAACGATCCCATAGTTGGTGTATTAACGGATAAAACTCGAACGAGATGGGGGAGAAGAAGACCGTGGATGTTTTGGGCGGCGATTCCTTTTGGTCTATCTTTTATAGCCCAATGGTGGGTTCCTTTCCCCGGAAACGAAACTGCTTTGTTGATTTATTACGGGGCGATCGCCATTTTATTTAATACCTTCTATAGAGCCTGTTTCATATCTCATGAGTAGCAATTCTTTTTAGCATCAAACGAATAAAGCAAAGATTGAGTTTAGCTGTAGCATTAACGAGAGTTCTCTCAAAGTTCTTAACTAAGATTTTGCATCTTTCAACCCAAGCATTTGACCTTTCAATTACCCACCTTGTCGGCACAACTACAAACCCAGACAGACCTTTTTCTGCCTTCTGTTGCTTTGATACCTTAGGAGAAATTTCAAACCTAATCTTAGTCATAATCTCAGGATAAACCTTCTGTAAATCAGTCGTCAATTTTTCGATATGATAACCACTATCCAGCAATATCGTAGTTAGGGTAATGTCATCTGGCTTCGATTTGAAGTAATCAATGTTAAACGTTAACATCTCAATCAGTCCTTGGTCATCTGATACATTTGCTCTTGTTAAATAGGTGAAAAAAGGAAATCCCAGTATGTCAACGGCTAAATGTCTTTTGATCCCGTTAGTTGCTTTGTAGGAGCAGAAGCCCTTGGATTCTATACTTGCATTACAGGTATTTTTCACTGCTTGTGAGTCAATGATGATTAAAGTTGTCCATTTTGATTTTTTTTGACTGTTCACGGGCTGTTGAATGCAAAGCTTCCATAATCGCAGTAAATGTACCTGTATCTTTCCACTCCTTGTAGTATCGATACACTGTAGAGAATGGTGGTAAGTCTCGGGGCATATCTCGCCAATTACAACCGTTTTTGAGTTGGTAGAGTATGCCGTCTAAAATTTGTCTTTTTGTCCATGTTGGCGGTCTAGTTTGCTTTTTCTTTGGGAGCAATGGTTCTATAATTTCCCATTCTTTATCTGTTAGGCTACTTGAGTATGGATTTAGCATTTTCTAAGTATCATACATCTTGCTCATAATAGATATGAAACAGGCTCTATACTTGTGTCAATTTACCATACACGGCACTAACGCCCGAACTTACCCAAGATTATGACGAACGGACGAGTTTAAACAGCTTTCGCTTTGCCTTCTCGATTATTGGTAGCATCCTTTCTGGAGTTTTGCATCCATTTATCGTAGGATATTTCCAGAATCAAGCTACAGGATATTTTATAGCTGGATTGATTTGGGGTATTCTCTCAGTTTTGCCTATATTTTGGTGTGTATGGGGAACATGGGAAAAATATCATCTGGAAACCATTGAAATCCCAATCATCGCTCAGTTAAAAATTGCTTTCACCAATAAGCCCTATCTGTATGTAATTGGGATTTATCTTTGCTCTTGGTTAGCATTTCAAAATACAGCCACTATAATCCCTTACTATGTCACCTACTGGATGAAGTTAAAAACTGAATTTGTAGGGTTTACGATCCTGGCAGTTCAGGGTACTGCATTGGTTATGCTTTTTGTGTGGGCAAAGGTAAGCGCGAAAATTGGCAAAAAGGCAGTGTATGTAATTGGAATGTCGGTTTGGATTTTTGCTCAGACTGGCTTATATTTTCTTCAGCCCAATCAAGTTGCATTAATGTTTGTACTGGCGATGCTCGCGGGGGTAGGAGTTTCTACTGCCTATATGATTCCGTGGTCGATGATTGCCGATGTAATTGAATTGGATGAACTCAAGACAGGGCAGAGAAGAGAAGGCGTATTTTATGGGTTTATGGTGTTGCTTCAAAAAGTTGGTTTGGCGATCGCCCTGCTAGGCGTTGGGGTTGCTTTAGATCGGTCTGGATTCGTTAAACCCGAACATGGTCAATTAGTTTTACAACAACCAGATTTAGTCCTCCAAACCCTGCGGATTATGATTGCTCCCCTGCCAGCTTTATGTTTGATTTTAGGAATTGCATTTGCGGCTCTCTATCCGATTACCCGCGAGGTACATGCAGAGATTCTGTTCAGAATTAATGAAAAAATCAAAGGGAACCTCTAAAAATGAGCTATAAATAAATACAAACATGCAAAAAGGTCAATCAACCCTTGCCGCTCAAAAATAACGTTATACACGTTATACCAAACTGATACGTTCGTTGAAATTGTCTGTTTCGAGCAAAGATTTAGCACTCAAAAATGATTTACTTCTTTAGTGAGTTCTGAGTGTTTTTTGGCGATTCCCTTCAGGATGCTTTCCCCAAAGAAAAATACTTGAAAAGAGATCGGGACACATATCATTGGAGGGGGCAATATTGTGATATTTTGGTTTTTAGTTGAGGGGGAGCATTTGCCACTCAATAATACCGTTATACCCCTAGAAAAAGTATGATTTTTCTCTCTGGAATATATTTGACTAAACTGATGAGAATTGTAATTTAAAGGTAGATTCATGAATATGGTATTGTCTAAAAGTTCGGGTGTAATTTCTTCGATGCCCATCGCACTGGCACAGGCGGCTTTGGTATTTGGGCTGGCGGGTGGAACGCAGGGTAAGGGTTGGACTTTTTGTAAGGCTGCGATGTTTCGGGTTAGAGTTTTGTTTATCCAATCTGGGAGATTAAGATCGGTTTTGGCAACTTTCAGTTTTGCCTTTACATCACCAGAAAGATACCTTTCAGTAATTACCCATTCTTGTATTTCGGGGTCATAGAATATTAGTCCTAATCGGGATAGTTCTTCAGCTATATGTTCCATTTGCATTCACGCTTACTACGCAAATACCGAAGGACTTATTTACCTAATTACTTGTACTTGAATATTTGGTATATTTTCCCAAGCTTTATCCGCAGTTACGGCTATGGCATCTAGGGATTGAGCTAATGCTAAACAAGCGCGATCGCCTAGGGATAGACCAAAAGGCTTAGTTATTGACCAGAGATTAGCTGCTATTTCTGCTTGTTGAATAGTAAAATCTATTATTTCTACTCCTACTACTTGTAATCCATCTACTACTGTGTCTGTTACAATTCCTCTCTGCTTTGCTTTTTGAATCACCTCTGATAGGTTGACAGTTGAGATTGCACATTCAGGTAGGAGTTCATCAACTATCTCATAGCCATTTTCGCAATGCAGTGAAGCCAAAAGTGCGGAAGCATCAAGAACATATTTACTCATGCTCTGCTCTTCGATCAGCAATAAGTTCATCAGCTAAACTAATGTCAGATGGCACCACCGCAAAAAGATTTTTAAGTTTAGATAATACTGCTTTACGAGTTTCTAAAATTAGGCGATCGCCTTCGATTGTAGCGACTAATTCCGTTCCGACTTCAAGCCCTAGCTCTTTTCGTAGTTCCACTGGTATGACCATTCTGCCTTGTTCGCCCAACCGTAGCATTATTCCTGTCATAATTTTTTGCTTATAGTGTCATCTTATCTATATTATGCCACTTGTTAATATTTCTGACACATCAACATCTTTCAACTATCCAATCTAAATCTACTTTTCCTTTAACATTCAAACAATGGACTAGAGCATCTTTGGCACTGGCACATTTGCCCGGCACGGTGTAACCTCTGGTGGTTCGCTGGGTAAAAATTGGGGCTTTCCTACCATTCACTTCAAGTGAACAGAGCAATCCATATCTAGGGTCTTTACCAAATTCAGCTTTATTTGAATCACTTGCTAAATATCCATTTTTCATTTTCTCCCTGAGCTGGCGATTTGGCGATTGCGTTTGTCTATTTGGCGTTTTCGGGCAGTTCCACCCTTACCGTTGTTATTTCGCCCTTCTAAACGGGGACTTTCGTGCCTTTTCAACCTATTCACTTTTTTACTCCTTTTTTATGTATTCCATCAAAACATCACCATGACATCTCAATGGGTGACAATAGCATAGCAATATTACTTTTTCGCCCTTTATATATCTTTCCCTCAATCCTTGTAATTCATGCCATGCAGCACCTTTACCTTTTTTCACTATCCCTTCTAACCAAATCCGATATTTAACTATAGAGCCTGTTTCATATCTATTATGAGCAAGATGTATGATACTTAGAAAATGCTAAATCCATACTCAAGTAGCCTAACAGATAAAGAATGGGAAATTATAGAACCATTGCTCCCAAAGAAAAAGCAAACTAGACCGCCAACTTGGACAAAAAGACAAATTTTAGACGGCATACTCTACCAACTCAAAAAACGGTTGTAATTGGCGAGATATGCCCCGAGACTTACCACCATTCTCTACAGTCTATCGATACTACAAGGAGTGGAAAGATACAGGTACATTTACTGCGATTATGGAAGCTTTGCATTCAACAGCCCGTGAACAGTCAAAAAATCAAAATGGACAACTTTAATCATCATTGACTCACAAGCAGTGAAAAATACTTGTAATGCAAGTATAGAATCCAAGGGCTTCTGCTCCTACAAAGCAACTAACGGGATCAAAAGACATTTAGCCGTTGACACTCTGGGATTTCCTTTCTTTACCTATTTAACAAGAGCAAATGTATCAGATGACCAAGGACTGATTGAGATGTTAACGTTTAACATTGATTACTTCAAATCGAAGCCAGATGACATTACGCTAACTACGATATTGCTGGATAGTGGTTATCATATCGAAAAATTGACGACTGATTTACAGAAGGTTTATCCTGAGATTATGACTAAGATTAGGTTTGAAATTTCTCCTAAGGTATCAAAGCAACAGAAGGCAGAAAAAGGTCTGTCTGGGTTTGTAGTTGTGCCGACAAGGTGGGTAATTGGGTTGAAAGATGCAAAATCTTAGTTAAGAACTTTGAGAGAACTCTCGTTAATGCTACAGCTAAACTCAATCTTTGCTTTATTCGCTTGATGCTAAAAGAATTGCTACTCATGAGATATGAAACAGGCTCTATAACTTCTGCTCTGGTGCCATCTTTACCAATTACAAATATATTTGCTAATGCCGAACCTTTCATATCGTTTCCCGTTCTGCCTATGTAGTGCTTATCTTCACCAATCCAGCCAATTACTTTTCCATTGCCTACTTCAAACTATTTAGCCCTTTCTTTAATTTCACTCGTACTGAAAGACTAAGTCTACTCATAGCTTAACTCAGGATTTGATAGGGCACTAATATGGATTTGATATGGATTACAAGTCCCAAATGTCCAGACAATTTAGGACAGTTTTAGCTGATTGGTTAGCCTGATTCTTTCCTTATAGAGCCTGTTTCATATCTATTATGAGCAAGATGTATGATGCTTAGAAAATGCTAAATCCATACTCAAGTAGCCTAACAGATAAAGAATGGGAAATTATAGAACCATTGCTCCCAAAGAAAAAGCAAACTAGACCGCCAACTTGGACAAAAAGACAAATTTTAGACGGCATACTCTACCAACTCAAAAACGGTTGTAATTGGCGAGATATGCCCCGAGACTTACCACCATTCTCTACAGTGTATCGATACTACAAGGAGTGGAAAGATACAGGTACATTTACTGCGATTATGGAAGCTTTGCATTCAACAGCCCGTGAACAGTCAAAAAAAAATCAAAATGGACAACTTTAATCATCATTGACTCACAAGCAGTGAAAAATACTTGTAATGCAAGTATAGAATCCAAGGGCTTCTGCTCCTACAAAGCAACTAACGGGATCAAAAGACATTTAGCCGTTGACACTCTGGGATTTCCTTTCTTTACCTATTTAACAAGAGCAAATGTATCAGATGACCAAGGACTGATTGAGATGTTAACGTTTAACATTGATTACTTCAAATCGAAGCCAGATGACATTACGCTAACTACGATATTGCTGGATAGTGGTTATCATATCGAAAAATTGACGACTGATTTACAGAAGGTTTATCCTGAGATTATGACTAAGATTAGGTTTGAAATTTCTCCTAAGGTATCAAAGCAACAGAAGGCAGAAAAAGGTCTGTCTGGGTTTGTAGTTGTGCCGACAAGGTGGGTAATTGGGTTGAAAGATGCAAAATCTTAGTTAAGAACTTTGAGAGAACTCTCGTTAATGCTACAGCTAAACTCAATCTTTGCTTTATTCGCTTGATGCTAAAAAGAATTGCTACTCATGAGATATGAAACAGGCTCTATATGAAAATCACCAAACCTCAAAGGACTATGCTGCTTGTTTGGCTTGATAATCTCTCAAGGAGTTAAATCCATTTTGGAATAGTAGGGAGTAGATATGCTTACAACAGGCATTTCTCAGTATTTGTTGCTGGTTTCGATAATCTTCACAGGTGCAAGTGATGCGGTTATTAGCTATTTCAATGTTATGATAGGTTTTACTATCGGGGCTGTGGGCAAGCCATTCTGTAGCTGATTGTTGATAAAGATTTACTTCCAGAGCTTTCTGCTTGTGGATTTCCACAAAGTGTTTCTGAAATGCTCTTTTGCTCATGAATTTGGGTCTTCTACCCTTGGCTTTAGCTAGGATGATTTTATCTGCTGACTTGATGGGGTAGGCAGTTCAGCATTCTACTGGCTGCGGTTTTGGAATAGATTAGTTTTTCACGATTTGTCATTGTTTTATCCTCTTGACTTCGCTTTTACTGAAAGACTGTAACTCCCTTGCCTAGTTTTTTTGCTGTGTCGATGGTGTTCTTAGTTCCTCTGCTCTCTCCATCCCAAAATGCCACGATTCGGTCTGATGTTTCGACTATTTGCTGGTTGCGTTTCATTCCTGCTGCTTTGCCAAACTTATGCCAATCTGCGGGGTGGATTTCTGTTTGGAGTCCGATGGATTCTGCTACTTTCTCAGCACATTTATCTACTCCTCTAGCCCCACCGCTTACGATTACTGTATCTATGGGTAAGGTTTGAATGTATGCTCTAACTTTGGATAGATTTGGATATTCTCTGGAACCGACTATTGCTATTTTCATTTTATCACTTTATTTATCACTTCGCTTTTACCAAAGGACTGATGTAATTTTCTATTCTTTGAGTGATACTTGTAAGGTAGTTCGTAAAATGGAGGTTATTGTTCGTGCCAAGAAATTTGAATGGTAAAGTCGCACTTGTAACGGGGGCATCACGGGGAATTGGCAAGGGTATTGAGATCGCTTTGGGTGAAGCAGGTGCGTTGGTTTATATTACGGGGCGCAGTTTTGATGGTAGTAATTCTCCAGAACTGTTATCGAATGACTTATTAGATACTAAGAATGCAGTAGAAAAGGCGGGTGGAATTTGTATTGCTATACCCACCGATCACAGTGATGATATACAGATTAAATCTCTATTTGAGCAAATTGATAGGGAACAAAATGGACAATTAGATCTATTGGTAAACAATGCCTATGGCGGAGTGCGATCGCTGATAGAGAGCAAAGGCAAGCCATTTTGGGAATCGGATATTAGTCTTTGGGATGCTTGCAATCAAGTTGGGTTGAGCAGTCACTATGTGTCAAGTCATTGGGCAGCGAAGATGATGACCCAACGCAAGCAAGGATTAATCGTGACCATATCTTCTTGGGGCGGATTAGCTCCTATCTTTGGAGTAGCCTATGGAACTAACTGGTAAATCTGCTTGCGATCGCCTTGCGGCAGATATGGCAGTCGAACTTAAGCCATTTAATGTTGTTTCGATTTCACTTTATCCCGGTATTATTGGCACTGAGCATTTTCATAGGCTAGTTGATGACAACCTTCAAAATACTGAGAGTAATCTTGGCGTTGCCGAGAAGGGAAACTCATCTGTAAGAATCCTAGATAAGTTTAATTGGGAAACTCATTTATTTGTGGGTAGAGTAATTGCTGCCTTATTTAATACTCCTGATCTGATGCGTCGAACTGGTAAAGTACATATTGTGGCGGAATTGGCGGCTCGTTATGGAATTGTTGATGAATACGATTGTCGCCCAGCTTCTTTAAGCTCAATCAGATTTATACTGCCCCAAGGTTTGCCAATGCTTAAAGCTAAGTTTATTCCAGATATTAGAGTGCCTTGGTGGATAATCCTGCTAACTCTTCTCACGTCCCCCACAATTTGAGTATTACTCTGAAAGAGTTTTTATGTTTATGGAGTGCGATCGCCGCCCAGAAAGAAAGTGAAGGGATATTTCCCATTAGCTAGCTTTATGAGCCACCATGACTAGCCACGAGCATTCTTCGATGGGCATTCCAGTTGGTCGATAGTAATGATGGAGTATTTGAAATTTTGCAGCTACTAGGATTGGTTCAAATTTAAGGTTAAAGTGCCTGCTGAGATTAGGGACGGAGTAGCTGAGAAGGGTGAGGAATATCTGCTTTGCTAGTTCACAGGTGCAGGCGTAGGAAAATTTGGAGATGGTAAGGTTGGCATAGCGGTTGCTGTTTTCAATGACTTGGCGATCATGTTTGGAGTAATGACAGAGGGTTTTACCTGTGGCGATCGCAGTGACTTCTTGTAGGATTTGTTCTAGGGGTTTGAGTTTAAGTCGGGTGTCTGCGGTTTTAGGGTGGTGAAGGCTTCGTAGATGAGGTTACCTGCTTGGTCGATAAGAGCAATTTCGTACAGATATTCTTTACCTTCGGTGTCGAGGATAAGGTAGGTCATAGGCTTTTTTGCCATTCAGTTAGAATTTTGGCATGGATATGGTTGGGATCGATAAGTAAATTTGGTAGTGATCAAGAGGGCATGATAGATAAAAAAAGGGGTAAAACAAAATAGAAGTAACTATGGAAGTAAAATGTCCTTACTGTGAAAGTGACCAGATAGTTAAGAATGGCATAACCCGTCACAAAAAACAAAACTACAAATGTAAAAAGTGTAATCGTCAATTTGTGATTAATCCCAAAAACCAGCCAATAGCTGAATCCACAATTAAATTAGTCGATAATCTGCTGCTAGAACGTATATCCATGCGAGGGATTAAGCGTGTTGCCAAGGTGTCATTACAGTGGTTACAGAGTTATGTAAATGGTAAGTCTGTCAGTGTAGAGCCGCAAGTTAAGGTAATCCCTAAAAAAAAGCACGCCTGACCATTGAGTGCGATGAACTATGGTCATTTGTAGGGGATAAAAAATGTAAGGTATGGATTTGGTTAGCAATTGACCGAAATACTAGAGAAATTGTTGGAGTGTTTGTTGGTAGTCGAGACCAAGAAACAGCCTTGGGGTTATGGCAATCTTTACCAACCGTTTATCGACAATGGGCTGTTTGTTATACTGACTTCTGGCAAGCTTATAGCTGTATTTTGCCTAAAAACGCCATAAGGCTGTGGGCAAAGAGTCTGGACAGACTAATCATATTGAAAGGTTCAATTGTACTTTAAGGCAAAGAATTTCTCGCCTTGTTAGAAAAACTCTTTCTTTTTCTAAGAAATTAGAAAATCATATCGGTGCTATTTGGATATTTATCCATCACTACAATTCTGAAATTCACTCTAAGTTCTGCATCATGCCCTCTTGATCACTACCATAATTTAGAACTTACTAAAACTGGAACAAAAAAAGGATTTGCAAAAGCCAGCAGATACAAGCTTTGAGCATAAAGCAAATATGACAAACAGTGAAATTTCTATTTATGGATATTTATTAGGCAGTTCGATTTACAATGGTTCGAGCATTCTTGCTATTGGCATTGATTAAGTGGCATTAATTAAAAGGAGTAAAACGTGACTGAGTATCGCACCGAAAAAGATTCCATGGGAGAATTACAAATCCCTGAAACTGCTTACTATGGAATTCAAACGGCACGGGCGATCGCCAATTTTCAGATTAGTGGTATTAAACCTTTACCGATTTACATAGATGCAGGGATCACGATTAAAAAAGCGACTGCCCTAGTTAATGCGGAACTAGGTTGTATTCCCAGTGAGGTTGGCGAAATGATTGCGATCGCCTGTGATCAGGTACTGGCAGGAGCAATGCGGGAGCAATTTGTAGTGGATGTGTATCAAGCAGGGGCGGGAACTTCCCATCACATGAATATCAATGAAGTTCTAGCAAATAGAGCTTTAGAATTACTAGGCGATCGCAAAGGGAACTACAACCGCATCAGTCCTAACGATCATGTCAACTATGGGCAATCTACCAATGATGTTATCCCCACCGCGATCCGAATTGGTGGTTTAATGGCACTGGAAAAATATATTTATCCCGCCTTAGATCATTTAATCAGTCAACTTCAACTCAAAGCCACCGAATTTAAAGATGTGATTAAATCTGGACGGACTCATCTCCAAGATGCTGTACCTGTGCGTTTAGGCGATGAATTTCTGGCATACGCTCAAATTATTACCGATCATGCTAAACGGATTCGGATTGCTGCCCTAGATTTAACTGAACTGGGACTGGGCGGTAGTGCGGCGGGTACGGGCATGAATACCCATCCAGACTATGCGGTTAAAGTGGCACAGAAACTGAGCGAACTGACTAAATTTAATTTGAAGCCTGCTCCTAATCCCATGGCAGCAATGCAGAGTATGTCCGCCTTTGTTAATGTTTCGGGAAGCTTACGCAATCTAGCTCAAGACTCGATCAAAATTGCCAATGATCTACGTTTATTAGATTCAGGACCAAAAACTGGGTTTAAAGAAATTCAACTACCGCCTGTGCAACCGGGTTCCTCGATCATGCCGGGTAAATATAATCCCGTAATTGCTGAGATGACAAATATGGTGTGCATTCAAGTGATGGGATATGATGCTGCCATTGCGATCGCTGCCCAAGCAGGACAATTAGAGCTTAACGTGATGATGCCATTGATTGCCTATAACCTCTTACATAGCATGGAAATTTTAGGTAATGCCCTGAATAGCTTGGCACAAAAATGTATTAGTGGCATTACTGCTAATAGCGATCGCTGTCTGGCATACGCCGAAGGAAGTTTATCTTTAGTTACAGCTTTGAATACGCACATTGGCTATTTGAATAGTGCCGATATTGCCAAAGAATCCCTAGCTACGGGGAAATCCTTACGCCAGATTGTTTTAGATCGAGGGTTACTTAATGCCGAGCAGTTAGCGGAAATTCTGAACCTAGAGGAGATGAGTACAGCCAGATTTTACCCCGAATAAAAATCTCAAGATTTACCTAGAGGTCTTTTAGGGAATAGGTAACTGAAGTTGGCTTTTGCATAGATTTGCGGCATAACAAAATACCCAGCTTTTTTGCTAACTCTTGATTAATTTCCTGCATCTTCTGTAGGGCTGATCTTAAGATCAATTTACCTTCATGTATGAGAATTTCGCCCGTGCTCGGATCAATAAACGACTGTTGCGCCCTCTTACCAATTAATGATTCCAGTTCCGCTTCCGAACCAATATATTTACCTTTTGGGACTTCAACTTCTACCCCTGCTGCAAGAATTTGACATTGACAGGCAAGGCGAGCATTAGGGTTTTTAATCCCCATCAGGTCTAGGGTCATTAGTTCTGAAGCAGTTGGAGGCGTTAAATAATCCATTCCTGCTTGGACAAATACATGACAGGTAGCGCACCTTCCTTGCCCACCACAGGCTTTTAGCAATTTAGCTTGATTACCTAACAATGCTTTGAGCAGTTGAGTTCCCTTTGGTGAAGTAGTAGGTTTACCATCAATTATTAGTGAAATCAAATCTTCCTTGGCAGTAGTTGGAGCGAGAGATAGGCAAGATAGAACTTGTTTTTGGGCATGAATTACACCAGTCACATTTTGAATTACTTTGACAAAGTGATCATGTTTATCAGCAGTACTACTAACGACATCGCCAAGTCCTTGACTGTCGGCAATCAAGCTGCGATAAAAGCCCGGAATCATCGGATCATGACTAATGAAAATTATTGGTAAATCTTGCCACTCTTGGCGACAAATTTGAGAAATTTCCCGACAATTACTTTGATTAATATTTCCTAGTAGCAATAAATCGACGGTACCAAAACTCAAAACCTCAAGTAATTCCGTGTACTCACCACAGGTATAAATATGCCAGTTGCTAATACTTAGCATTTTCTGAAGTAAGCTGTTCAGAATTTTTGGATTGGATTCAGCTATGACTATCCGCAGGGTTGATAGGTTCAGGTGATAACCAGGAATTATATTATGGGAATTATGAGATGAATTTGGGTCTAAGGTCATTATGCTCGTCAACTTATAAAACCAATGATTTGATTAACTGGAACCGATAACTTAGCTTTTTGTAAAATTGAGGTGTAGTCATTAATTAGGCGATCGCATTCCTGTAGAAAGCCCTGAACCCATAACTTTAAGCTTGCATATTCGGATTCGGTAAGTCGCCCCTCTGGTATTTCTTCACTAAAATACGAAATTGTGCCGTTATGATTGATAGACCAAGACTCTAGCCAATGGTGTTCGACAATTAGACTTCTGTAAGACTTATTCCAATAATTAGCCAGTATCATTTCATTAAAATATTGCTTGCTAAATTGGGTGATCTGGTTAAGTGCATATAGAGTTTGCCGATAGCTTAGTGTTTCTAAAGTTAGGTTTGTTTCTAAATTCAGGTCTAAGGGCAGTTCAGGAATAACTAAATCGGAAATTGAAGTGTTAAATTCTGGAATTTCTTGAGGATTGTTCTGATATGAATAGAGAATTTCCTGTAATGCTTCTCTCAATAGATGTAAATTTGAGTAGTAGGAACTAAGAACATCATAAAATCCCTTAGAGATTGCCCAATTTCGAAAAGTTTGATTTACCTTCTCATCACCAGTGAGTAAAATGATCCGCATATTCGGATGTAACTTAGAATATTTCCGTAATGAATCTAAGAATCTAACTCCCTGCACATTTCCTAAAATTAATAGATCAGGTATTTGAATACTTAGAGCTACATCAATATCTTCAAAGTTGTCACGGACTATGACCAAATGCCGATCTTTCCTTAGTTCTGCAACCACTAGCTGAGAAGTTGAATAATCAGACTCCGCAATAACTACCACAAGCGATCGCTCCTGAACGGAACTGGATTTCACATTTCTGTTTAGTAACTGCACTGGTACATCTCCTTTGCGATACACAGAGACATTAGAGTAAATCCAGCCGAAAGCGTTAACCCGTTTTTTACAACCTAGTTATTAATTGATATGAGTTTTAAGTATTTATAACTACATTTATATTGCGCTTATCAGTTTTAAGCAGCACAAAAAGAAATATAAAACCATAACGGGGAACCTAGCCCTGCAACCCTACTTTGTCCCTTTTTTCATAAAAACTGTAATAACTATAGAATTTAAGCTTACTGATATTAATTTCTATAAGTCACGAAATTCTTTGGGTGTCATACCTACAAAACGGCGGAAGTGGCGATTAAATTGACTGTGGGAAGTAAATCCACATTGAAAACAAATATCATTAATGAATAAATCTTTTTGCTTCAGGAGAATTTTTGCCTTTTCTATACGGGTTTGAATAATATATTGATAGGGAGAGCAGCCAACTTCTTGATTAAAAAATCGGCAAAAATAAGAAGGATTCATGTTGATCAAATCAGCTAAAGTTTCCAAATTAATCTCATGATCAAAATGTTTATTGATGTAGTCAAGTATTGGTTTCAGCCGATAATTAGCTAGTACTTTTTCTGCTGGAGATGAATCATGCTCTAAGGCAAGCTTATTTATTTGAGCATTTTTTTGAGCGCTATGAGTTGACATAGCTATTTTAATTGCCGAAGTTAGTTGCTCACGGCGAAAAGGCTTGAGAATATATCCCGCAGGATAGGTATGTTTAGCACGTTCAATAGTTTCGCGATCGCTGAAGGCAGTGAGGTAAAGGAAAGGAATATCATACAAAGATTGAATATGCTCACCAACTTCTATACCATCCATTTCTCCTTTGAGGCGGATATCGAGGAGGATAAGTTTAGGCTGAAAGTCTGCAATTTTTTTGATTGCTGTATTACCATCAGAGGCAATTTCGCAGATACTGCCATCTTCATCCTTTAAAAGCTGTGAAATATGTTGGGCGACTAGCTTTTCGTCCTCGACAATTAATGTTTTGGTACCCATAACCTCAAGCATTTACATCCAAACAGTACTATTAATTTTATACACTACTATTAGTTACCAGTAATTACCAATTGATCCTCATGATAAAAAGGCGAACTTTGCGATTATTTAGCAGTATATTCCATCATCTCTCTGTAGTTAAGGTATTTGTTAATGGGTTAGTCAGAATGGCGGTTTTAAGTAATCGGGAAAGTTATTTGCACGCTAAAGCCATTTTTATAATCAAAGCTAATATCTCCCTCTAATTGTTCGGTTAAACTCTGGACTAGCTGTAATCCTAAATTTTGAGAAGTGTCTAGGGCTGAATCCTGCCTTATACCTACCCCATTATCTGATACCAAGAGTGTTAAAGATATTGGCATCTTGTTTAGCGGAATGGTCTTTGTTAGCTGAATATTGATTCTGCCATACTGATTGGGGAAGGCATATTTCAAAGAATTAGAGACCAGTTCATTAATAATTAACCCTAAAGGAATAGATTGATCTAGGGATAGAAATACGTTATTAACCTCTATGTTTAGTTCAATTAGGTCTGGATGGGGATAGTAACACTGTAATAGGTTGGCGGTTAAGTTATGAATATAGCTAGAGAAATCAATGAGGCTAAGATCATCACTACGATAGAGTTGATCATGAATTAATGCCATAGACTCCAAGCGGCTTTGATACTGTTCTATGCTTAACTGAGTTGCAAGTGGGGCATTACGAAACTGGAGAAACAAGATGCTGGACATAACTTGCAGGTTATTTTTCACCCGATGGTGTATTTCTTGCAATAGTATTTTCTTTTGATCTAATTCATTACATATTTGTAGATATAGATTCTCTTTCTGCACAGCTGTACTAATCTGCATCCCTATTTGCTGGATAAAGCTGATTTCTAATGGTTGCCAATACCTTGGTTCAGTGCATTGATGTACGAGTAATAGTCCCCACAGGCTATCGCCCAAGATAATAGGAGCGACAAGATTTGCCCTAACTTGATACTGGCGCAATATTTCAGCATGACAGGGAGCAATATTTGGGTCATTTTCCACATCATTGATATAGGTAACTTGACCATTCAGATATTCTGTGGCTATATCTTTGGGGGCAAAGCAACTATCTTTAAATACGGTATTCAGCATTGATAATTCGGGACAGCAGACTTCCTCTTTTAGGACATAGCCGTTGCAGTTGACATCTAGTTGAAAAATTTGAATGCGATCGCACTGTAGGAAATCCTTTGCTTTTTTTAAGATCAAATCTAGTGCTTCTTTTACGCTGTTAGATTGATTAATTATTAAAGTAACCTCAGTCTGGATGCGATCAGCCTTAGCTTGATTTTGCAGTTGTTGGTAGAGACTTGCCTGTTGAATAGAAATCGCCAGTTGATTAGTAATCTGTTCTAATAATTCAGCTTCTTCAGGTTGCCAGTGCCGCAATTCTCCGCAGGAATGCACAATTAATAGCCCCCATAGCTGTTTATCATATCTTTGCCATCTAGTGACTTCAACTTTATTATTAACCTCGTTATTGACATTATTAATATGATGCACAATTGGAGCAATAATCTTGGATTTGATCTTTGCTTCCTGCATATACTCTGATAAATCTTTAAAAAAGGAATGTTCGGAAACATTATTCTCAATCAAAATATTAGAGTTAATAAAATATTCAAACATTTCAGATGTTAGATGTGTGTCATGCCAACTGCTATGCAGAATAACTGGGTAAGTTGGGTTTACAGATTCTTGGACAATTTTAGACAAGCCATTTTCAAGCAACTGATAGATGATTACCCGATCGCAATTTAAGATTCTTTTGACTTCGGTTACAGTAGTTTCTAGGATGAGATTTAGGTTCAGAGATTGACGAATCTGTTGGGTAAGGGTCATTAAAACATTTTGGTACTCTATTCTTTGGTGGAGAGCGATCGCTGTACGTTTACGCTGGGTAATATCCTCCACAGTGGCGACAAAGTGAGATGGCTCACCTTTAGCATTTTTAATCAAACTGATTCGAGTAATAGCATCAATTAGAGTTCCATTTTTATGTAAATACTGTTTCTCTATACATTCATGTTTTGTGATATTAGCTAACAGTCGGGAAATAGCTGCCAAACAGGTTTCTGCATAACTGGGATGGCTAAATTCTAAGGTAGTTTTTTTGATAAGCTCTTCAGGTGAGTAGCCAAGTATTTGACATAAGTACTGATTGACAGTTAAAAATTGATTTTCAAGGTTGAAAGTGCAGATACCAACGGGAGTATTGTCAATTGTTAGTTTCAATAGCTCTTCACTCTGGCATAAATTTTCTTGACTTCGCCGTAATTTCTCTTCTATTTGTTTCCGATCAGTAATATCTCTAGCGGCAGCATAAATCAAGTTACCACTGCTTGCGCCTCTCCACTCGAACCAACGATAGGAGCCATCACGGCATCGATAGCGATTTACAAATTTGGCAATGTACGGCTGAGTATTAAAAAGTGCGATCGCATCCAAAGTCCTTTTTACATCTTCGGGATGAACATAATCAATGCAATAACTCCCCTCCAGTTGATCTAAACTATAGCCTAGAGTAGTCTGCCAAGAAGGATTAAGGCGGAGGAGATAACCGTCCATATTCGCAATACAAAGTAAATCTAGGGATACAGAGAAAAATCGATCAAGTTCGGTAGTTTTGGTTTTGAGTTCAATTTCTGCTTGTTTGCGATCGCTAATATCACGCACGATCACCAGAACTTCTTGATCATTAATCGCTAAGGTTCTCACCTCTTCATAAACAATACGATTGGGTTTAAGATGTTTATGTTCATGAATCTGTAATTCTCCTGTGGCGATCGCTTGCTCAATAGTTTGCATCTGTTGTTGCAACAATTCTGGGGTTAAAACCTCTGAAATATGATTTTTAATTGGTTGGCAATTATCTACTCCAATTCCAGACTTTTTATAGGATAAACAGGTGCCGTCACTGGCAAGTCGTAGGATCAAATCAGGAATAGCATTCAGCATAGTACGATTAGTTGCTTCACTTTTTTGTAATGCAATTTCATATTCCTTGCGATCGCTAATATCCCTAGCCATGCCATGCCAAAGAATGTCACCATTGGGCAGTAGTTCGGGTTGAGAAATCCCTGAAATCCACTTTAATTTTCCTGAAGCCGTGTATATTCTGCCTTCCCATCGCCAAGGTTCTAGGGTTTGAGCCGAAATTTGGATGGATTGATACAAAGGTTCCACATCCAAGGGATGTACTAAGGTAAAAATGATATTGGCATCCGCTTGAATTGCTTCTGGGGTAAGTTCGTAAAGCGAGAAAGTACCCTGACTCGTAAATGGGAAGGACATTGAGCCATCAGGTTTGAGCAGAAATTGATAAAGGGCAACGGGAATATTATCAGTTAGTTTTCTTAACTTTAATTCGCTTTCCTTGAGAGATTGTTCAGCTAATTTTTGCTTTGTGATGTTGCGGATTGTTGCCAACAACCCAATAGAATTTCCACTTTCATCCCTAAGTGTAACTACTCTGGAGCCGACCCATAATTCTTCCCCATTTAAAAGGCGATGGATATTTTCACCTTCCCAATAGCCCTGAGTTTCGATTGCTGCCATGGCTCTATGTTCATCTTCAGGATTCAGCCACTTAAATTCATAGCATTCGCTTAAGTATTTACCACGCATTTTATCTGCTGGAAGCTTATACTGATTTAAAGCAGAATCGTTGCAGTAGGTTACTCGATAATCTTTGTCTATCAGAATCACCGCATCACTGACTTGGTCAAGAATCTGAGGGTCAAATTGATAAAGGGATAGAGATTTTTCTGGAGATTTAAGAGATTTAAGCCTAATCCTTTTACTACTTTTTCTCTTAGGTTCATATTTCTGTAATTTCCGTTCGGTTTCTGCTAATTTTTGGTTTAGATTTGCCTTAGTGATCGCCTGATTAATAGCAAAATTTAAAAATTCCTGACTCAAACTTTCTTTAAGCAGATAATCTAGATGCAGAGGAGTAACTATTTCTTTAAGCTTTTCTTCCTGCTTTGTCCCTATTAAGATTAAAACTGGTACAAAATTTTGGGATGCTTTGTCTAACTGCTGAAGCACCTCTTTCTTTTCGATCAAAGTAGTTACGCTCATACAGGTAAGCTGAGAACATTCTGATAATTCCCAGTCAAGCAAAATACACTGTGATTGTTGATCCGTTCGTGATGCTAATGCCAGTTTTAAGGCTTCTGAAATAGACTCACATTGCTGAATATGGTTTAACTTGAAATTTAACAGGAAATCTGGCTTGCTGCTGATAATTAAAATTAAAGGAATGCGATCGCCTGTTTCAATCACTTTTTCAGTAAGTTTTTCAGTCATTTAGAGAGCTTGCCAATAATCAC
The DNA here is from genome assembly GCF_000317085.1 of Synechococcus sp. PCC 7502. Classification (NCBI taxonomy): domain Bacteria; kingdom Bacillati; phylum Cyanobacteriota; class Cyanophyceae; order Pseudanabaenales; family Pseudanabaenaceae; genus Pseudanabaenococcus; species Pseudanabaenococcus habilitatus. The sequence continues at coordinate 1,446,947 of NC_019702.1, read as the reverse complement.
CGTAAGTCACTGATTGTACTAAAAATCCCTAGTAATTCTGCACAGGCTAAACAAAGCTTACACTTACCTTAGATAAGATGTATTTATTTACGCTTTTTATACTTTCAAGTCAGCGATCGCCAATTCATTAGCCAATTAACTCCCCAAATCAACTATTTATGCGCTGATCTGATACAATCCCAAGCAAAAGTCTTTAAATATGGAGAACTACAATGAAAATCATACTAGGACTAGGAATTGGGCTAGGTCTTCTCGCTTTTACCTCTCAAGTACAGGCACAACCCGCCTATGGTAGTTACATCGGTGGTGGACTAAGTTTTGGCGTGAGTGAAGGTAATGTCAATAGTAACGAAGGTAGAAATACTTCTGCTGTAGCGGCATTGAGGTATAAGTTTTTAGAAATTCCGATTTCTCTGAGAACTCAAGTATTATTTGGGAGCAGTACTGCCATTGTGCCTACAGTTTCCTTTGATTATCCTCTTAACTTTGATACGGATATTTATTTGGGAACAGGCATAGCTTTTACTAATAGTTCCACCAATACTCCCGTAGGTAATAAAACAGCCTTAGTTTTCCAACCGGGGATTGATTACACTATTCCTAATAGTAATTTAGTGGTTTTTGGCAATATTATTTTTGCGATCGATGGTTATCGTAATGCTGGTGGTACAGCTACAGCAATTCAAACAGGTGTAGGATTTCGGTTTTAGTTTTGGTTGTCTTAATCTGGTTTCGTAAATTCTTTTGTAAATTGTTTTGTAAATTTTAGTGTCATAATTTTTACATCATAGTTTCAGAAATATATTTCAAACCTATTTCCTAAAAATATAAGTTCCTAAAAATATAAGCCAGTCATCTGCAGTAATAACTCATGGACGATCAATACAAGATTCAACAGCTAGTCGAAAATCTAGGTAAGGCGATCGTGGGTAAAGGTGAGGCGATTGAGCTTACTTTAGTGGCTTTACTGGCTGGTGGTCATGCCCTATTAGAAGATGTACCCGGAGTTGGCAAAACCCTATTGGCAAAGTCCTTAGCTGCCTCGATCGCTGGCTCTTTTCAAAGAATCCAATGTACTCCTGATCTATTACCCACGGACATCACTGGCACAAATATCTGGAATCCCCAATCGGGACAATTTCAATTTTTACCCGGTCCTGTATTTGCCAATATTTTATTAGCTGATGAAATTAATCGAGCCACCCCACGGGCGCAGTCAGCTTTACTCGAAGTTATGGAAGAGGCGCAGGTAACTATAGATGGCGTTTCTCGTGCGGTTCCGTCTCCATTTTTTGCGATCGCTACCCAAAACCCCATTGAATATCAAGGCACATTCCCCCTTCCAGAGGCACAGCTTGATCGGTTTGTGCTTGCCTTTACCCTTGGTTATCCTAGCCGTGATCAGGAAATTGAAATCCTCTTAAAAATGCAGTCAGGGGCGATCGGTGTGACTAAGTTAGAACCCTGTATTACTCCCGAGGAAATTCTGGCTTTGCGCCAAAAGTGTCGGCAGATTAAAATTAACCGCAACACCAGCCAATACATTGTGGATTTGGTGAGGGCAACCCGTGAAGATAGTGAAATTACCCTTGGAGCCAGTCCCAGAGGCACAGTAGCATTACAGCGCACTGCTCAAAGTCTGGCATTTTTACGAATTAACCTTGATCCCAACCGCAAGGCAGATTATGTCACTCCTGATGATGTTAAGTTTCTAGCACCCTATGTTTTAGGACATCGGATTATTCCTGCGGGTCGGCGATCGCCCAAGCAGATCATTCAAAGGCTTTTAGATACAGTGTCAATGCCTTAAATTATTTACTGGCTCAAGCCATAAAATACTCTCTATATTCAATAAACTTCAGTAAATCTCAGTCAAATAACGCCTAATATCTTCAGTTTAATTGGTATCTATGACCAATGCCCGCAAACTAGCCTTTGATGCCCTCAAGTCCATAAATAAACAGAAAGCTTTTGCTGATATCGCCCTCGATCGCCTATTGCAGAGTTATCCAGATATTTCTAAAAGCGATCGCTCCCTAGTAACAGAGTTAGTCTATGGCATTACCCGCAGGCAACGTACCCTTGATGCTTTAATTGCCGAATTTACAGGTAAACCAACCGCAAAACAACCACCCGATCTCCGATTAATTTTACACATAGGGATTTATCAAATTGTTTTTTTAGACCAGATTCCCAATTCTGCGGCTGTGAATACTACTGTCGATTTAGCTAAATCCGTAAAACTAGGGGGATTATCGGGACTAGTAAATGCAGTCCTCAGAAAGATTTGCCGAGAGCAGGAACAACACACACTTTTTAATAATATTCATGATTTAGGCACTCTGCATAGTTTTCCCGATTGGTTAATTGAATTATGGATAGAACAATTTGGCAGGGAAGAAACCGATCAATTATGTCAATGGTTTAATCAGTCGCCCCATATTGATTTGCGCACAAATATTTTAAAAATAACCACCGCAGAATTAATTACCTTGTTTGAAGCGACCGAGATTAAAGTGCAATCTCTACCCCTCATCCCTAATGCCCTAAGGCTAAATACAGGATCGGGAAATATTCCCAGCCTAGTCGGATTTACGGAAGGTTTATGGACTGTTCAAGATGCCAGCGCACAACTAACTGGCTTAATTCTTGATCCCCAGCCTAATGAAACTATAATTGATGCCTGTGCTGCTCCTGGGGGTAAAACTACCCATATAGCTGAACTCATGGGCAATCAGGGTTTAATTTATGCCTGCGATCGCACTGCCAGCCGTCTCCAAAAACTCCAACAAAATTGCGATCGGCTAGGGTTATCAATTGTGCAAATTCGAGTGGGAGATAGTAGAGAGTTTGCTGATTTTCAAAATCAAGCGGATCGAGTTTTATTAGATGTCCCCTGCTCAGGATTAGGAACTCTTCATCGTCACGCAGATGCTCGGTGGCGACAAAACCCAGAGGAATCAAAAAAACTAGCCATTTTACAAACTGAACTCCTGAATCAAGCCGCAACTTGGGTTAAAAATGGAGGTATTCTGGTCTATTCAACTTGTACAATTCATCCAGATGAAAATGAAGCTGTAATCAAGCAGTTTCTGGCAACCCACCCCCACTGGAAACTTGTGACTCCAAATATTGCTCCCCAGTTACAATCAGATTCTAGTCATCCGTGGCTAAAAATTTTACCCCATAAATCTAATATGGATGGCTTCTTTATTGCCAAGCTCCAAAAGTTTTAAATTTCTAAATGAATTTGTAAATGAATTTTTGATAGTTAAGATAAATTAAGTTTATAATAGCTCTACCTGTGTTATGATTTTCCGTGAGCATTAATTCGGCTGACAGGTTCTCTAATCTAGCAATCATCTTCCCGAATCTAAATCTCTTCAATAATTATTTGATTCTGGAGATACATTTCATGTCTATTTACGTCGGTAACCTCTCCTATGATGTTACTCAACAAGATATTTCTAACATTTTTGCCGAGTATGGCGGTGTTAAGCGTGTTCAACTCCCTACAGATCGTGAAACTGGCAGAATGCGCGGTTTTGGTTTCGTGGAAATGAATACTGATGCCGAAGAAGAAGCAGCAATCTCAGCCCTAGACGGTGCAGAGTGGATGGGGCGTGACCTTAAGGTTAATAAAGCCAAACCTAGAGAAGAAAGAGCTCCTGGTGGTGGTGGACGTGGTGGTAACAGAGATGGATTTTCTCGCCGTTACTAAACTCGATGCAAAGCACTGCTTTAGTTTTGTCGAAATCGATCATTAATTAATCACAAAAAATTAATCACAAAATTAAATTAACGTGAAGTGACATGGATTCATCTAGTTCATATCAGCTTCACTTTTTTATCTAAATATTTTGATCGATTATTTAGATATACTCCCTTCGTAGTGAAAGATTACCGTATTGGGAGTATGGGCGTGTAGCCTTTACCCCTTTTAATTAGCTGTGTTTTTATAGTAGTAAGGGAGTATGTAGTGAATTTCAAGGTAGCTATAACGAAAACTAAATAACCAGCAACTTAAATCAGTAAGTACTTGATGCGATCGCTATAACCTGACTCTTCTGAGTCTATGGATTCGGTAATTATAAAGTTCGTTAAAGTAAAATTTCTTAAAACCTAGTTAAAAATTTTTTGAGTAATACAGAATGACACAAGTGAATATTGGGGAAAATGAAGGAATTGAGTCAGCTTTGCGGCGATTTAAAAGACAGGTAGCCAAAGCTGGAATTTTTGCCGACATGAAACGATTAAGACATTTCGAGACCCCAATTGAAAAACTAAAGCGTAAGGCGATCGCCCGCCGCCGCAAAAAAAGGTTCAATTAATTCTATGTAATTAATCCTTAGGTCTTGACATAAACTTAGGGACACTGACATTATTAGACTAAATTTTTCAGTAATTTAATGTTTAATCATAATGTTTAGCCATTAAGTTTACGAAAGTAACGTGTGTGAGTGATCCTGTGAGTTACCTAATGATTAAAAAAGTATTCTTGAGTTTGTGTGTCTGCTTAATTTCGGCTAACCTTGGTGCTGCTGCTAATGCTGCTATTTTACGGGTTCTCATCAAAGAAGAAGCAGATGCACAAATGCCTGTAGCTGTAACCCAGCCTGCAACCTTAACCACTGGTAATAACTCTGAACCTATTACACTTAATCCGGGTAAATGGTACTTTCTGCCTCGAACTCAAGTTAATCTAATTCAGCCCTCTAACAACGGACTAACCCAGATTGGTGATCGCCTTTACCCAGGTAATATCGAAATTCGGTCTTGGAATAGCAAAGCGATCGCTGTCAACATTTTACCTCTCGAAGAATATCTGCGTAGTGTCGTACCTTCGGAGATGCCAGCTAGTTGGCACTTAGACGCACTTAAGGCACAAGCTGTTGCTGCTCGCAGTTATGCCATTAATACTCAAAAACAACGTAAGTGGGGAACTGCACCCTACGATCTAGTCAGCGATACCCGTGATCAAGTTTATAGTGGTTTCTTCAAATTTGATCCCAAGCAACCTACGCCAGTACCAGTCATTCATCAAAATAGCGACCTAGCCGTAGTTGAAACCGCAGGATACGTCTTACGCGATGGATTTAAGGGCTATTATCGAGCCAGTTTGCCTGTGAGTTGGATTAATTGGGGTAATGGGTTTATGCCCGTATCCGATGGTAAGCATCTTGATCAAAAAATTAGTCAGCAAATGGCACAAAGAGGCTGGAACTGGGTACAAATTTTGGCTTGGTGGTACCGTGACGAACCCGTTAAACCTTAGGGGTTTTGGGTCGATCTATGCGGTAGAGCAAGATCATTAAGCCAATCACTCCCATTTGCACTGCTAAATTACTCAGGGTAGTACTAACCTCGGACTTCCCTGCCAATAGTTGGGTTAAAAATATATAAGCTCCCAAGGCACCAGAGGTACCACAGGCTAAATAAATAAATCGCCGCAATCCCAAAAATGGAGTCTTGAGTTCTGCTTTGAGCTTTTCGTAATCCTTAGGAGTCTTAGGTCGCATTAGGAAACCAGATGCAGTTTAATTCTATGGGTAAGTTCATCAGTCCAGTATTGTGCTAAATCCAAGGTCTCTGCTTCCACCATTACCCGCATCAGTGGCTCAGTGCCTGAGGGGCGGACTAGAACTCTTCCTCGATCGCCTAAATCGGAAATAGCTGCCTGTAGAGCCTGATATACGGGTTCACATTCCTGCCAATGCAATCTCTTCAATTTATCTTCAACTCGTACATTTTTCAGTAATTGCGGATAGGGGGTAAAACTTTGTGCCATCAGGTCTGATAACGGTGATCGCTCCTTACCCAAAACTGCGAGATGAATTGCCGTAAGTAAACCATCACCACTAACTCCATAGTGACGGCATAGTACATGCCCTGACTGTTCACCTCCCAGCATTGCTCCAGATTTGAGCATTTCCGCATGGACATACTGATCGCCAACAGCAGTGCGTACCATCTGACCACCAAGTTTTTGCCAAGCCTTCTCAAAGCCAAGATTTGCCATAACCGTAGTGACTAGTCGAGCTTCAGGTAAGCGTTGTGATTCCAGCAGATGCTGTCCCCACAGGTACAAAATATAGTCTCCATCGATAATTCCGCCGTAGTTATCCACTGCTAAAACTCGATCCGCATCCCCATCAAAGGCAAAGCCCATGTCAGCTTTATGCTCTTGTACTGCTGCCCGTAGAGGGTCTAGGCAAGTGGAGCCACAATTAACATTAATGCGATCGCCAAGGGGTTGATCATGTAAACAAATTACCTCTGCCCCCAGACTAGTAAATACCTTAGGAGCGACAAAACTCGCTGCCCCCCAAGCCAAATCCAAAACCACCTTGATTCCTTGTAAGTCCGTAGAAATCGATTTGCACAACGATTGCTGATACAGTTCCACTAGGGGTGATCGCTCACTATAATTCCCCCAAGAGCCATAGGTTGTGCCTAAAGATGATGCCTGTAAGGTCTCTTCCACCTGAGCTTGTAGAGCCTTACTTAATTTCGTCCCATCGGCACCAAAAAACTTAATCCCGTTATCTTCGGGAGGATTATGACTGGCAGACACCATGACCCCAGCGATCGCCTCAGGTAAGCAAGAAGTTAAATATGCCACAGTTGGGGTGGGACATAAGCCTAAATTCCACACATCTAAACCCGCAGAGGTTAAACCCGCCGCTAAAGCCGAAGTTAGCATATTCCCAGAGGTGCGAGAGTCTTGACCAATTAAAACCACGGGGCGATCACTGCAACTAGCTTCTTCCTTCAGAACTAAACCCGCCGCTAAGCCAACCTGTAAAGCGATCGGAGCCGTCAAAAAAGTGCCGACATGACCACGAATTCCATCAGTGCCAAATAATGCGCCAAATAATTTCATTGTTTTAATTTCACACTCACTCCTTACCCAACTATATTTCAGACTTAGAGTCGTAAAATGTCAAGTAATTTTTTGCACTTGCTGACAACATGGGTTAATATAGTGTTTACGCACGGGATGTAGCGCAGTGGTAGCGCGCCTGCTTTGGGAGCAGGATGTCGTAGGTTCAATCCCTACCATCCCGATATCCGATAAATCAATACTTCTAGCCCTGATTGAGTCTCAGGGTCTTCTTTTTGTCTGTAAGCCATATGGCAATAGAACAAATTGAGCAAATAGAATTAAGATTAAAGAGGATAAAATCTAAGTAACAAAATAAGCAACGTTGCTTACTTATCTAATTACATTAAGTGTCTTACTGAACCTTTTTAACAAAAAAAGAATGGATTTAGTAAGCGGGTGAAGAGATTCGAACTCTCGACATTCTCCTTGGCAAGGAGACGCTCTACCACTGAGCCACACCCGCATATAATTTTGTGTTTATTAAGCATCGCAAATTGAGGTAAGTTTGTCAATACTAGTTTTAGTATGACTGTTATTCAAGAAGAATTTGATCGCACTTAAAAAGGTAATGCCACGGAAAAAACTGACCCTTTACCCACTTCACTTTCCACAGATATTTTACCATTATGGGCAGAGACTAGCCTATGGGTAATTGCCAGTCCTAGCCCTGTACTAGTTTCTCCTGCGGTAGATTTAACGCTAGTCAGGGAGAAAGGTTTGAATAGCTGTTCTCGTTCGGTTTCGGGAATACCTTGTCCTTGATCTGCAACCACGAATAAAACTTGATTTTCTTGGGCGGAAATGGAGACTTTAACTACGGTGTGATCATGGGAAAACTTAATGGCATTGCTAATCAAATTGCTCAAAATTTGTTCAAATTTATTGGGATCAACACTAATAATTGGTACTTGATTGGTGACGATCAGTTCAATTTGAATATTTTTTGATCGGGCAATCATCCGATAACGGGAGACAATTCGCTCTACATACTTCTGCACATCTATAGGCTGAAGATGCAAATTAAGCTTTCCCGATTCGATCGCCGAAATATCCAATAAATCCTTGAGCAGAGATAGCATAAAATCAGTAGCAGACTTGATATCCGTTACTAATTCTTTTTGTTCGTCTTGGAGATTAGTTTCAGATAATAATAACTGTGCCATAGATGTAATGGCAGCTAGGGGATTACGCAGGTCGTGCGCCGCTATACCTAGAAAGTAATTTTTCTCTTCATTCAGTTTTTTTAAGTTCTCATTACTTTGCTGCATTTGGATTTGAAGCGATCGCAGTTCTAAGTGGGTTTTCACCCTTGCTAAAACTTCTTGGGGTTGGAGCGGCTTAACAATGTAATCAACACCTCCAGCTTCAAAGGCTTTAATTTTGTCCGACAATTCGTCGATCGCACTAATAAAGATTACAGGGATATATTTAGTTAAGTCATCCTGTTTTAAAGCCTGACACACCTCATAGCCATTCATTTCTGGCATCATAATATCCAGTAGAATCAAATCTGGGGCAGCCTTTTTAACGGCAATTAATGCCAACTTACCGCTAGGCACAGGACGAACGTGGTAGCCACCTTTATTTAGAATTTCTACTAAAAGGGTTAAATTTAAGGGCGTATCGTCAACGATCAGAATATTAGGCTTGGTCATTAAGGTCTATGGTTTTGGTGTCAGCGATCGCTTGCAAAATTAGTTCGTAGGCAAACTCTTTAGTATAAATTTCGAGAATATCTGCTAAACCTGCATTTTGGGAGCGAATCTGGGTAATCACATGATTAACAGTATCCAAATCAGCACTGTGAATTGCCCCCTCTAAATCGGTAACTATCTGAGGTGATAAAGAAAGTAAAGACTTTTGTGTTAGTGCATTTGTAGCATTTGCAACGTTTAGGTTTATTGTCTCATAAACTAGCTGTAAGTCTAAATGTTTAGCTAGCATATCCAGAATATCTTGATGCTTAAATGGCTTATGGACTAGGTCATCACAGCCGATATCCAACATAGTTTGACGATCTACAAAAATGTTAGCGGTGACGGCAATAATTTTAGGTTGGAGTTGATTAGTTTTATTAGCTCTGGTCTTAATAGTTTTAGTAGCTTCAGCCCCGTCAATAATCGGCATTTGCCAGTCCATGTATATCAGATCGTAGTTATTAAGGCAGCATAAATTAATCGCTTCATCCCCGTTAATTGCCTCTTGTACCGATAAACCAATATCAGTGAGAATTCTAGTTAACAGTTGGCGATTGGTATATTCATCATCCACTACTAAAATTTGGTATTGAGGTTGATCGGGAGCCAGCCTCACCAATAATTCCCTTACTTCACCAGTTTTATCTATTTGCTCAGTCTTGGCAATATTAGGCTCAGGAATAATGGTTACGGGCAGATCAAAACTAAAGGTTGTTCCCTGTCCAAGTTGGCTAGAAACTTGAATGGTACCACCGAGGGATTCAATTAATTTTTTACTAAGAAATAGTCCTAAGCCCGTACCGTCTGGCGATCGCCCACTAACAGGATTATAGGGTGTAAATATTTGGGAAATTTCAACTTCAGGAATACCTATGCCCGTATCTTTAACTGCAATCTGGAGACTAGAGCGATCGGGTTGAGAATTAAAGCCGACAAAAACCTGCACATGACCTTGGTGTGTAAATTTGAGGGCATTACCAACTAAGTTAATCAAAACCTGTTTAAGCTTACGTTCATCGGTTTCTATCAGGTTTGGTGAATTTGGAGCATAGATAATAGACAAATCAATATTTTTGGTCTTAGCTTTAAGGCTCAGCATCGAACGTAAAGTTTCCATGAGTTCGGGTAGATTAACTAAGGTAATTTCCGTTTGATCTTGACCTGCCTCAATCCGAGACATATTTAAGACGTTATTAATTAAAGACAGCAGATGGGAACCACTACTATTAACAATTCTAAGATTTTGACGCTGGGATTCTAAGAAGCTACTATCTTTAAGCATTAGCTCCGTAAATCCAATCACGGCATTCAATGGAGTGCGCAGTTCATGGCTAATATTGGCAAGAAAACTACTTTTGGCTTTATTGGCAAATTCGGCTGCCTGTTTAGCTAGTTCTAGTTCTTGCGTTCTAGCTTTAACTAGTTGTTCGAGATCAAGATTATAGGAAGCCAAGAGTTTTTCACTTTTTTCTAAATACTCTTGAGTTTTTTGCCGTTGTAAGATTTCAGCTTCGAGCTTAGTATTGGCATCACGCAGTTGGGCAGGACTAGGTAGGGCAAGTGCCTTAGGGATTTGGGCAACTATGGCGATCGCCGTTATTAAAGAAACAGCAGCCGTTATGACTTTAATCCCTGTGGAAAGCCAATAATCGGGAAACCACAATGTCCAAATATCGGCAAAATGTCCTGAACCACAGGCGAGAATAAATATGCTAAATAGGACAAATATCCAGTTGAAAGGTAAATCTTGGCGGCGGCGCACAAAATCAATAATCGTAATCGGAATAGAGTAGTAACTAAGTCCGATAATTGCGTCCCCTGCAACATTGAGATATACCAAAACTGGCTGCCACAGATAGCAATGTCCATGGGGAATGTAGAAATCTCTCAAATGCTCCAGCATAAGCAATAATTGGGTTTGATGAGTGAATTGATTGCATAAAATCGCCTAGGATTGAGTATACCTAAACTTCCAGATAGGTTCGGCTTGATCAATTAAATTCAATAAACTAGATTTAGAGTAAAAACCTTGCGGAGTAGACCCATAAGCAAACCCATAAAAGTAATTGTAGTCGGGGGCGGAGCGGCGGGATTTTTTGGAGCGATCGCCGCAGCAGAACAGGGAAGTGATGTCACCTTAATTGAAACCGCAAGAAAACCCCTAGCTAAAGTTAAAATTTCCGGCGGTGGGCGTTGTAATGTTACCCATGCCTGTTTTGATCCACATGTATTAAGCCAAAATTACCCCAGAGGTGGCAATGCCCTACGGGGAGCTTTTAGTCGGTTTCAGCCCCAGCAGACGATCTCTTGGTTTGAGTCTCGAGGCGTGAAATTAAAAACCGAAGCTGACGGCAGGATTTTTCCCGTATCTGATAATTCGGAAACCATTGTGCAGTGTCTGATCCAATCGGCAGAATCCTTGGGTGTGAAGATTTGGACAGGGGTAGGGGTAAGATCAGTGCGAAAACAGCCTTTGATCGCAAAGTCAACCTTTTTTGCAGAGGAGAATGATCAAGACTTAGAATTTGAGTTTTTAGTAGAGTTACAGTCAGGGCAGCATTTAAATGGCGATCGCTTACTTTTAGCAACGGGTAGTCATCCTTCGGGCTTTGAGATTGCTAGAAGCTTAGGGCATGAAATTATTAAACCTTTACCTTCACTTTTCACCTTTAATATTAGCGATCGGCGCCTAGAGGGCTTAGCTGGAGTTAGTGCCGATCAAGTAAAAATTAAATTGATTGATCCTGATCTGTCTGTAAAAAAAGCTGATCCCAACCTAGAGCAAACGGGAGCCGTATTAATTACCCACTGGGGACTAAGTGGACCTGCGGTCTTAAAGCTATCAGCATGGGGTGCCAGATGGTTGGGCGATCGCCATTATCAAGCACATCTGCAAATTAATTGGTTACCTGAGTTAAGTACTGAAGCGGTGCGATCACAATTAAATACAGCTAAATCAGCGTTGGCTCAACGTTTAATCACAGGGCATTGTCTATTTAAGCAAATTCCCAGACGGTTATGGCAGAGTTTATTAGCAGCGATCGCCATAGATAGTTCCCTGCGTTGGGCAGATATATCCAAAAAACAAGTGAATCAACTCTTAACCGAACTCACCCAAGGACAATATACCATCACTGGTAAAGGGGTGTTTAAAGAAGAGTTTGTCACCTGTGGCGGGGTAAATCTCAAGGAAGTGGAATTTAAAACGATGGAAAGTCGTAAATGTCCCCATTTATATTTAGCGGGAGAAATTTTAGATATAGATGGTGTGACTGGTGGTTTTAATTTTCAAAGTGCATGGACAACGGGTTGGTTAGCGGGACAAGCGATCGCCTAGGTTGTGGTTTGCTAATTTAAGCTTTGCTAATTTAAGTAAAATCAATCATTCTGTTTCATCTGCTTGATCTGGTAATATTGGTTACAGACTAAAATCATAAAATCCTATGTTTGCCACAGAAGCATTATCTAAGCCGAAGTCCAGTTCTTCTTTAGGCTCTGTCTTGGTCGTAGAGGATGAAACCATAATTCGAGAAATGGTAGTTATGTCCCTGCGGGATGAAGGCTACGAAGTTTTAGTGGCAGAAGATGGTTATAACGCCCTAAGTATTACCCATAAATGCACCGATACCCTAGATTTGATTATCTTAGATGTCATGATTCCCTACATTAATGGGCTGGATTTGTGTAGGATGATCCGCCACGAAGGGAATGGCGTTCCTATATTAATGTTAAGTGCCAAGGGCAATGAATCCGATCGGGTTATAGGGCTGGAGGTTGGTGCCGATGACTATTTACCTAAGCCCTTTGGCATGAAAGAGTTATTAGCCAGGTGTAATGCTCTGGTAAGGCGCAAAAATCAAAATTATCAAACCCAAGGTTCAACCCTAAGATTTGCTGACATCACCATCTTCCCCCAAGAATGTCGAGTTACGGTTAGAGGCGAAGAGGTAAACCTAGCACCCAAGGAATTTCGGATTTTAGAACTATTTATGAGCCATCCCCGTCGAGTCTGGTCACGGGAACAGTTATTAGAAAAAATTTGGGGGGCTGATTTTGTCGGCGACAGTAAAACCGTAGATGTGCATATTCGCTGGCTGCGGGAAAAATTAGAGGCTGATCCCAGTGATCCCAAATATCTAGTCACGGTCAGGGGCTTCGGCTACCGCTTAGGCTAGGATTAGTGGTTATTTCTCTGTAAGAATGCTGTAAAGTTCGGGGCGGCGATCGCGAAAAAAGCCGAAGGAAGCTCGATTGCGGCGAATTTCCCCTAGGTTAAACTTAGCAGTAATAATTCCACTTTGCTGATCATCCAGTTCCGCTACTTTGTCACCCCTTTGGTTGGCGATGAAGGAATGTCCGTAGAAAGTTTGGTTGCCCTCAGTCCCGATGCGATTGGCTGCCACCACAGGAATGACATTGCTAACAGCATGCCCGATCATGGCTCTCTGCCACGGGTCTTTGGTATTTAGGGTTGGTTCTTCTGGCTCAGTACCGATCGCTGTCGGATAAAATAAAATATCTGCACCCATTAATACCATTGCCCTTGCACATTCAGGAAACCACTGATCCCAGCATATCCCCACACCGAGATTACCGAATTTGGTCTGCCACACCTTAAACCCAGTGTTACCGGGACGAAAATAAAACTTTTCTTCATAGCCAGGTCCATCGGGAATATGACTTTTACGATAAATGCCGAGGATTTCCCCATCGCTATCAATCATGGCGAGGCTGTTGTAATACATTTGGCGATCTCGTTCAAAAAACGACAGGGGAATTATGACATTTAATTGCTTTGCTAAAACCCGAAAATGGGCGATCGCTGGGCTTTGATCGATGGGATATGCCCAATCAAAAAAAATATCTTTTTCTTCCCGACAAAAATAACTACCTTCAAATAATTCTGGTGGTAAAACTACCTGCGCTCCTTGGCTTGCAGCTTGGGTTACTAATTCGGAAACTCGTGAAATATTAGTATTTAGATCATCATTTAAGGCACATTGCAGCGCAGCGATCGCTATGGTTTGATCGGACATAATTATTTTATTTAGCTAGTTAGTCATATATTATGCCAACCAATCAAATGAATTATGAGCTTTGGCACAGCAAAAACGATAACTCTTATTTATGCCAAGGAATGAGTACTATAAACCTGAGCCAGACTGGGAAGACATAGTTTATGATTAATTTGACTAGGGAGTCATTTTTTAATTTAGATGGACATGAATCAACTAGAAACCATAGAGAAACAGATTGCAGAACTTGATCGTGATTCTTATATCAGATTACGGGACTGGTTTATTGAGTTTGATCACTCTGTTTGGGACAAGAAAATCGAAGCAGATTCTACCACAGGAAAACTGGATTTCTTGATTAATGCCGCATTGACTGAGTATCATCAAGGGAAAGCAAAAGACTTGTGATACACAAAACAGCAAAAAGCTTTTGGAAATGCTATGAAAACCTGCCTATAGAAATTCGCAATCTTGCTAACAAGAACTTTGAGCTACTTAAGAGCGATATTTATCATCCATCATTACAGTTCAAGAAAGTAGGCAGAGTCTGGTCTGCTAGAGTTGGGATAAGTTATCGCGCAGTATCCGCAGAGGTTGAAGATGGATATTTGTGGATTTGGATAGGCTCACACCAAGATTATGACAAATTAATAGCTAAGATGTAAGAGGGATAATAAATCAATACACCCGACCATATTGCAAGTTATCAATATTATCCAAAGTTATTGACGGCAGGTGAGTTCAAGCATTAGTCATACAAAGGGGTAAGACAACCTGCAGACATTTGCCAAGAGCGATCGCAAATATGTTTAAGTTCATCGGGTTCATGGGTAACCACTAGAATTGTCCAATTTTCCTTGAGTTTTTCCAATAGGGCAATTAACTGTTTTCGCATTGACCAATCAAGTCCCGCCGTCGGTTCGTCTAAAAGCAGTAAATAGGGCTGGCGAATAAGTTGTACTGCTAAAGCCAAACGTCGCTGCTGTCCACCACTCAAGGACTGGGGCGAAGCACTTAAGCTTAATTGACTTAATCCCACGGATTCTAGGGCATGATCAATGCGATCGCCATCTAAGTTGGTATGTCCAAGGCGTAATTCTTCTAAAATCGTGGCACCACAAAAATGTCGCTCTGGAAACTGAAACACCAAACCACATAACTGCTCTAGCTCTTCGGTATCTAACTGTTGACTGCGCCACAAAACTGAACCACTATGCCATGTGATAAATCCAGCTAGGACTTCGAGGAGCGTACTTTTACCCGAACCACTGGCACCGATCACTAAACCCAATTGTTGGTGAGGTAGTTCTAGGGAGATATTATCCAAGACTGGGTGCATTGTAGCGGGCGGATGGTAGGAAAGACCTTGAACAAGCAGCATAATCAATTAAAATTATTAGGAATTAGGACTAAAATTGGCATTAGTGCTATAGCAACTTTAACCTAACCCATTGCGTCAAATACCTCTGGCAACTTCTAAAATCATCCCATACCTATACTTTCAAGAATTTAAAAAGAATTTAAAATCATAACCTTGCCATGAATTTGCTCAAACCCATACCTCAGCTTTTACTCTCCATTGCCACTTTAGCATTTACCTCGGCAGCGATCGCCACTGCTCCTATATATGCTGGCGATCCCTTTCGCTCCAGTAATCCCAGACCCATAGGCAATCAGGCGCAAAAAGCCTTTGAGTTAATGTTTCGTGATGGTAACTATCCCGCCGCCGCTAAGCAAATTGACAAGGCTCTACGCACAGAGGCAGATGATCCATTGGTACAGGGAATGAAAGCTTCCTTTGCCTATATTGATCAGGATTTTGTGGGAATGAAGCTCTATGCCGTTAAAACCAGAGCCGCAGCCGAAAAGCTCATGGCTACCGATAAATTGCGTGGTCATATTTACATGGCAGTTGGCTACTTGATCGAGGCTGGCTCCATAGTTAAAACCGATGGCATTGTCAATGGTGCACCTAAAGCATTGGGATTCGTCCAAAAGTTATTTGATGAAATTAAATCCGCCCAAGCGATCGCCCCTAATGATCCAGAACTTAACGTGATTAAAGGCTATATGGATATGCTAATTGCCACAGCTTTACCCCTAACGGATTTAGAATCTGCCCTTGCTAGCCTGCGGGTATCTTCTCCCGATTACTTAAAATGGCGGGGTATAGCGATCGGTTATCGGGATGCTAAAAATACGGATAAGGCTCTTGAAGCAGTGAATAAGGCGATTGAAGCAGCACCTCAAAATCCTGAATTAATTTATCTAAAGGGACAAATACTCTGGCTACGCAATGACCTAGAGGCAGCTAAAAAACAATATCGGGCAGCGATCGCCAAACGTAACCAACTTCCCCAAGATTTAGTTAACCAAATTAATAGTGAATGTACGGGAATTACTGGTTCTAGTTGTATTTAGCCAAGTCTCTAATTTATCCTTAGCATTTGAACACTAGTAAACACTAAATTTCAGATTTACAAGCTATGAATCACGGGCTGGTGTATTTTACTTTAGGTGTGGCATCTATCTTTTTTTTACATCTTCAGCCTTTAATAGCACCTTTAATGGCGGAGCCTAAACTTACAAATTCACCTAAAAACTCTCAACCTAGCTCTATTAATCTCAAAACCACAGAAACCTCCGATCAACTGCTGGAAAGAGGTGCTGCCTATGTGCGTTTAGGAAATCTGGAGCAGGCGATCGCCACATTTCAATTAGCTATTCAAAAAAATCCCAACTTAGTTGCAGCCCATTACAACCTAGGATTAGCACTGGCACAAATAGGAAAGCCCAAGGAGGCAATTAAAGCTTTTTATCAAAGTATTCAGCTTAAACCCGACTTGGCGATCGCCTATAGCAATATTGCGGCTGCCTCCTTAGAAGTTGGTGATCCGACTACGGCAGTTCTTTATGGGAAAAAAGCCACAGAATTAGCTCCCAACCTTGCCATTGCTTACTATAATCTCGGACTAGGGTTAAAACAGCAAAAGGATATAAAAGGAGCGATCGCTCAACTACAAAAATCAGAAAGCCTTGATCCTCAATCTTCCCAAACTGCCTATAACCTTGGTTTATTAATTCAGGAAACTGGCAATTTTGATCAAGCCATAGGTTATTACCGCAAAGCTCTAGTGATTAATCCTAAATATGCCGAGGCTTACTATAACTTAGCCGCAGCTATTCTGCTCCAAAGTCCACCCCCAGAAAAAATTACGCAAAGAATTACAGAAGCGATCGGCTATTTCCAACAGGCTCTAGTTCACAAAAAAGATTACGCCAATGCTTATTACGGCTTAGGAATTGCTCAGGTACAACTGGGGAAAAAACAAGAGGCTCTGCAAGCCTTTATTACTGCCCAAGCTTTATTTAATGTGCAGAAAAATAGTCAATGGGCAGAAGCTAGTGAGCAGCAAATTAAAAATCTCCGCCAATAGTCCCGCCATTAGTATTGACAGACTCAGATTACAGTGATTGTTTTGTAATCTCATGCCGAAACTAGTCTTAGGTGATAATGATTTTCTACCTACATCTAATTAGTAATCGCATCAACACAGCGATCGCACAAATGAGGATGTTCAGTAGATTCGCCAATATGCGTAGAATAATTCCAACAACGGGGACATTTCTCACCATCAGCATTGACTACGGCAATTCCTAAACCTGCGGCTGTACCCGTATATTCTGAGTTGGGTAAGTTTTCAGCTAATTCAGTTTGCGAGGCAATAAACAAATAGGTTAAATCCTTACCCAAAGAAATTAATTTATCTTTAAGTTCAGGGTTCTCAACTTTAAGTAAAACCTTAGCATCAAGAGAAGATCCGATCGCCTTAGCATTTCTTGCCGATTCCAATACTTTATTCACTTCCGATCGCACATCTCGGAGAATATCCCATTTTGCTGCTAGTTCAGGATTATGCCATTGCTCTGGGCTAGTTACCCAACCCGCTTGAAACACTGACTTAGTAGAGACTGGATAGGGTAAGTGTTGCCAAATATCTTCAGCTAGATGAGAAAGGACAGGGGCAATTAAAGTAGCGATCGCTTGTACGGTCAAAGCTAAAACCGTCTGACAGGCTCTACGACGTGGGGAATTTGCGGCACTGATATATAGTCGATCCTTAGCAATATCTAAATAAAAGCTAGATAGGTCAACTACACAGAAATTCTGAATTAGCTGGAAGAAGCGAGAGAATTGGAAATTATTATATGCCTCGGTGATTTCTTGGGTGATTTCATATAGTCGATGTAAAAGATAGCAATCGCTTTCCTGTAACTCCTCAAAAGCAATAGCATTCTCACTGGGATTAAAATCAAACAGATTACTTAAAAGGAAGCGGGCAGTATTCCGAATCTTAAACGAAACATCACTAATTTGCTTGAGAATATTCTTACTAATGGGGACATCAGAACTATAGTCAACACTTGCCACCCATAGCCTTAAAACATCTGCTCCATAAGCTGGTTCCTGTTGCAGGTTTTTACCACCATTGATAATCACCATCGGGTCAACGCCATTTCCCAGAGATTTACTCATCTTTCGACCATTCTCATCCACTGTAAAACCGTGGGTTAAAACTGTCTTATAGGGGGCAATGCCATTGGTGGCACAGCTAGTTAAAAGCGAAGATTGAAACCAACCCCGATGCTGATCGGAACCTTCCAAATATAAATCGGCGGGATACTTTAACTCTTCCCTTTGCTTGATTACTGCTGACCAAGAGGAACCAGAATCAAACCAGACATCCATCGTATCTGTGCCTTTGCGGTAATTCTTACCATTATTTTGATATTCCTGAGGTAAAAGTTCTTCTAAACTCAGTTCCCACCAAGCATCCGAACCTTTAACTCTAAAAATTTCTTGAATATGGGCAATGGTTTCAGGGGTAAATAGCGGCTCATTGGTATCCATGTCATAGAACACGGGAATTGGCACCCCCCAACTGCGTTGCCTAGAGATACACCAATCCGATCGCTCTTGCACCATAGCTGTAATCCGATTTTCACCGATCGCAGGAATCCAATTTACCTCTTTAATCGCACCTAAGGCAATGTCTCTAAAGCCATCAACGGAGGCAAACCATTGTTCTGTCGCTCTAACAATTGTCGGTTTTTTGGTACGCCAGTCGTAGGGATATTTATGTTTATAGTCTTCGGTTTTAACTAATGCTCCTAGTTCACTAAGCACTTCAATTACCTTAGTATTCCCTTCCTTTAGGACATTTAAGCCAGAGAATTGCCCTGCTTCTTCCGTAAAAATGCCATAGTCATTTACAGGAGAGAGAACTCCTAAACCATATCTATTCCCAACAATAAAGTCATCTTTACCATGCCCAGGAGCAGTATGTACTAAGCCAGTCCCAGACTCTGCCGTAACGTGATCTCCAAGCAAGATCGGACTAAGACGATCAAAAATCGGATGCTGGGCGATCGTATGTTCTAAAACTTCTCCCTTAAAAGTCAGTTGAATGGATAATTCTTCCCCAAAGGTAGCAGATAACTTATCAACTAAATCTGTGGCGATAATATAGTGTTTTTCGCCAGCCAAAACAATACTGTAGTTTAAATGGGGATTGGCACTAATGCCTAAGTTAGCAGGAATTGTCCAAGGCGTGGTTGTCCAGATTACAGCATGAAGATTTGAGAATTGGCGATCGCCTAGAACTAATTGAAAGGTATCGCTAATCTTAGTTACGGGAAAAGCAACATAGATACTTTTGGAAACATGATCTTCGGGATATTCCAATTCTGCTTCTGCTAAAGCGGTTTGAGAACTAGGCGACCAATATACTGGCTTCAAGCCTCGATAGATATAGCCATTTAATGCCATTTTGCCAAATACCCCAATCTGAGCAGCTTCATACTCTGGCTTTAGAGTGTAATAGGCATTTTCATAATCACCCCACACGCCCCACCGTTTAAATCCTGTTGACTGTTCGGCGATCGCACTATAGGCAAAATCTTTGGCTTTACGGCGCAATTCTAAAGGGGTTAAAGCTTTACGTTCTTCGGGTTTTAGATTTTGAATCACCTTAAGCTCAATAGGCAATCCATGACAATCCCAGCCCAAAACATAGCGGACTTTTCTGCCCCGTAGGATTTGATAGCGGTTAATAATATCCTTCAAAATCTTATTGAGGGCATGTCCCATGTGCAGACTCCCATTGGCGTAGGGAGGACCATCATGCAAAATAAACTTCTCGCCAGAGTTATTAGCTGCTAAGTCTTCATAAATTTTTTCCTCTGCCCAAAACCTCTGAATTTCTGGCTCCTTGGCGATCGCATTGGCACGCATGGAGAAATTAGTTTGAGGTAAATTAACAGTATCTTTATAGTCAACTTTAGAACTAGAGTTGGAATCAGAGGAAGTCATAGCGGTTTTTAGTCAGCAAATAATCAGCAATATTGGCTATTATGACTCACGATCGCTAATCAATAAATAGCAAATTCCTGACAGGGGCTTGGTAGGGGATAGATGAAAAGTAATAAAAGAACGGGATTGACGGGGCTCGAACCCGCAACTTCCGCCGTGACAGGGCGGTGCTCTAACACTAACTTCTAGACATAATAAGCCTTTTAGAACATAACTTCAGCCAAACAAACCTAAATATTTTCCTAAACTGTCCTAAATCTGTCCTAAACGTTTACTTGTAAATCACTTTGTTTTCATATATTTGAGCATCTCTATAGCCTTTGACAGCTTCAACTCATGTTCCGTAGTAAAATTGTTAAACTTCGCTGTAGCAACGGACTCTAACATTTCCACCACTGTTAATAAGACATTACCTTGACTCTGATGTTCGCTAAGAATAGCTTCATCTGCATCTAGGCTTCTAGCATACTCAAGAATTTGTCCTGCCAGAACTATAGGTACTCGTATAGTTTTCGTTTTCCCATGTTTCCATACAGGTAAAAATTTCTTAAGAGTTGCTTCATGCCCTCTAGTTTTTAACATATACACTTGACACAAGTGATTTAACTATAAAGAATATTATCATTTACACACCTTAAAGTCAATTTATGGCAAAAATAGTATGAGACTTATAGCGAGATACGTTCGATATAAATCAAGAAGCCTCACTAACGTTCGTTCTACAGAATAAAAAAAAAGGTAGGTCGTGAAAATCATTGCAATCAAAGCTTTAACTTTAGATTTTGGTCATTACGGTCATCCTGTCAAGACTGCATAGATTAAATACTATGATTTCTTGATAATATCATAGAGGATACTCTATACCACTGTAAATATCCCCCATCAAGAGACATACCTACTAAATAGCTCTTAAATCTTAGTGGTAAAATAACTCAAAATTTTTGACATTAGCTATGCAAATCCCTTCACTAAAAGGCGTTACACAAAATACTAAAGACTTTCTTGATGCTACGGTAAACTCTGTTAGTCAAGACGCTCAACAAGCCAGAACTGTATTCTTAGAGCGTAGCAGTCAATCTATTGAAGTTGTCAACAATCTAGCAGAAAAAGCAAAGCTAAATCTAACTGAGGCTGCTGGTACTGTCACAGAAAAAACCAGTCAATTAATCAATGGGATAAGCAATACAACTGTCAATATAAATAAATCTCTAGAGGCAACCTTAGAAAAGATAAATAATCTTAACCAAACGCTTTCTGAGGGTATTCAAGCATCAATTAATACTTCCTTAAAGACTTGGGTTGATAACCATCCACAGTTGATTTGGCTAATCAATCATCCATTACAAAGTCTTGGCATATCGCTATTAGGGTTGTTTTTCTTCTTAGGTTTACTAGGGGCTATATCAAAAATAACAGAGAAATTTTGGTTATTTATTTTGACTTATCCATTTAATCTGATGTCGAGTGTATATAGGCTAATTTCAAATTATTTTCAAAAGGATAGTGTGGTGATGCAAAAGTCTGAAAGTCAAGAACGAATTGCAGTAATTTTAAGCCGACTTGAATTAATTGGAGAAGAACAGAACTTACTATCGCAGGAGTTAAAGACTCTTTTGAAATAGCTAAATTGACCAGCTTAACTCAGTATGTTATGAGATGAGGAGAAAAGGCAATTAGCCTAGAGCCTAGTCAATATAATTAGTGAACTCTCAAACCTCCTCACTACGTTCGGATAACAGAAAAAGAAGTATTTATCTCTATTTTCTAATCTCATTCTCAACAGTATCCAAAATCTCAGGATAGACATTAAAGATAGATTGACTGAATTGCTGTTTTTTTAGGCACAGAGCTTCAATTCTATCTGTAGCTAAGGGAATGGCAATAAGATGACTAAAATGCCAGATTCATAGTCAGAGGCTTTATCATAAAACGGTATTAACTTCTCCTTAATGTATTCTTTTGCTTTATCTAAATCCCAATCCCAAGCTAGTCTCTGTTTACCTTCTAAGTGGCTCCACCTAATACTTAAATCCTCACTTAATATTTCTGGTAGGTGTTTGGACACTTCTTTTACCTCTGATGGATACAAATATGAAGCATGATATTCATTATTCTCAATGTTATGACATCCCATCAAAGCATTGATTAGCAAAACTTCTTTCCCCTCCATATCATGAGAAATAATGAAAGATGGCATAGAAAAATTTTCGCTTCCTGATAGTAAAAGATGAAGGTTTGCCATCCAATCTTCCAAACGAGTTTCTAATTCAGGGAAATAGTCAATACTATCTGCCCAAAAAAATTTAACAGCCTCAAACCCAGTCTCTTCTATTTCTTGAATAAAGTATTGGGAAATAAGAATGGCTACATATCCCCTAGACATAGCTATATCTTTCTGTAAACATCATGGCAGTGATGTTCATATAATTCGTATACATACATGGGAAATTTTCTTAGCAGAGCTTAACCTATTTGTACATACCAGTGCGATGATTTTTTCCCATTATTTACAAAAACCTGCTTCATTTAACGACTGACATAAACGATTGTGGGGCTTTGTCCCTAACTCCAAGAAGTTAGAACCTCACTGCGTTCGGTCTACAGAAAAGTAAAAGTTGATAGCAATTTCCTTACACTAAAAAATTTTCCCAGAAAATATAAATACCTGTTTAGAATTTAATAATCTTTGACTTTCTCCATATAGTTCTTGAAGGTTTTTAAGTATAGACATGACAAAATGCTTAAACTCTGCTAATTAAGAGTAACTGCATTTTATTTATATTGTCCGCTATGGCTGCTAATACAACTGATTTAGAGAAACGACTATGGGAAGCAGCAGATGAACTAAGAGCAAACTCTAAACTAAAGTCATCAGAATACTCTGTACCTGTCTTAGGGCTTATTTTCCTACGCTACGCTGACTGGAAATTTTCTAAGGTAGAAGAAGAGCTAAAAAGTAAAGGTACTGGTAGAAGAGCAATTACTAAAACGGACTATCAAGCTAAAGGGGTTATGTACCTATCTGATACTGCAAGGTTCTCTAGGCTGCAAGCTTTGCCAGAAGGTGAAAACACAGGTAAAGCCATCAATGAGGCAATGAGAGCGATTGAACTTGATAATCCTGCTCTAAATAATGTCCTACCGAAAAATTACAATCAGCTAGAAAACAACTTGTTAGTTGAGCTTCTGAAGAAGTTTAGCAGCATTGATATGGGGACTGACTTAGAAGGTGATGCTTTTGGGAAAATCTATGAATATTTTCTAGGCAAGTTTGCTAGGAGTGAAGGGCAAAAGGGGGGAGAGTTTTTTACGCCTACCTCAGTGGTAAAACTAATAGTAGAAATCATCGAGCCTTTTCACGGTCGTATTTTTGACCCTGCTTGTGGTTCGGGGGGTATGTTTGTCCAAAGTGCTTTGTTTGTCGAAAGGCATAAGAAGGAAGCTAATAAAGAAATTAGTATCTACGGTCAAGAAAAGGTAGGTGAGACGGTTCGTCTTTGTCACATGAACCTAGCCGTACATGGCTTATCTGGCGACATCAAGGAAGGTAACAGCTATTACGACGATATTCACGACAGTCTAGGCAAGTTTGACTTTGTGATGGCAAATCCACCGTTTAATGTGGATAAGGTTGATAAGGATAGAATCGAGAGTGCCCCAAGACTTAAAGCGTTTGGAATGCCAAGGGCTGATAATGCTAACTATCTATGGATTCATTATTTCTATAGCTCTTTGAGTCCAAAAGGTCGGGCTGGGTTTGTCATGGCTAATTCGGCTAGTGATGCAAGAGGTTCTGAGCTAGAGATTCGTAAAAAGTTGATTCAGTCTGGTTCTGTCGATGTGATGGTTGCTGTTGGCTCTAATTTTTTCTATACAGTGACTCTTCCGTGTACATTATGGTTTTTGGATAAAGGGAAAACTGGAACTATCAGAAAAAATAAGGTTTTGTTTATAGAGCCTGTTTCATATCTATTATGAGCAAGATGTATGATACTTAGAAAATGCTAAATCCATACTCAAGTAGCCTAACAGATAAAGAATGGGAAATTATAGAACCATTGCTCCCAAAGAAAAAGCAAACTAGACCGCCAACTTGGACAAAAAGACAAATTTTAGACGGCATACTCTACCAACTCAAAAACGGTTGTAATTGGCGAGATATGCCCCGAGACTTACCACCATTCTCTACAGTCTATCGATACTACAAGGAGTGGAAAGATACAGGTACATTTACTGCGATTATGGAAACCTTGCATTCAACAGCCCGTGAACAGTCAAAAAAAATCAAAATGGACAACTTTAATCATCATTGACTCACAAGCAGTGAAAAATACTTGTAATGCAAGTATAGAATCCAAGGGCTTCTGCTCCTACAAAGCAACTAACGGGATCAAAAGACATTTAGCCGTTGACACTCTGGGATTTCCTTTCTTTACCTATTTAACAAGAGCAAATGTATCAGATGACCAAGGACTGATTGAGATGTTAACGATTAACATTGATTACTTCAAATCGAAACCAGATGACATTACGCTAACTACGATATTGCTGGATAGTGGTTATCATATCGAGAAACTGATCCAAGAACTAGAGAAGATATATCCTGAGATTATGACTAAGATTAGGTTTGAAATTTCTCCTAAGGTATCAAAGCAACAGAAGGCAGAAAAAGGTCTGTCTGGGTTTGTAGTTGTGCCGACAAGGTGGGTAATTGAAAGGTCAAATGCTTGGGTTGAAAGATGCAAAATCTTAGTTAAGAACTTTGAGAGAACTCTCGTTAATGCTACAGCTAAACTCAATCTTTGCTTTATTCGTTTGATGCTAAAAAGAATTGCTACTCATGAGATATGAAACAGGCTCTATACTTGCATTACAAGTATTTTTCACTGCTTGTGAGTCAATGATGATTAAAGTTGTCCATTTTGATTTTTTTTGACTGTTCACGGGCTGTTGAATGCAAAGCTTCCATAATCGCAGTAAATGTACCTGTATCTTTCCACTCCTTGTAGTATCGATACACTGTAGAGAATGGTGGTAAGTCTCGGGGCATATCTCGCCAATTACAACCGTTTTTGAGTTGGTAGAGTATGCCGTCTAAAATTTGTCTTTTTGTCCATGTTGGCGGTCTAGTTTGCTTTTTCTTTGGGAGCAATGGTTCTATAATTTCCCATTCTTTATCTGTTAGGCTACTTGAGTATGGATTTAGCATTTTCTAAGTATCATACATCTTGCTCATAATAGATATGAAACAGGCTCTATAGATGCTAGACACCTTTATACACAAGTTGACCGAGCGCATAGAGAGTTTGCACCAGAGCAAATTGAATTTTTAGCAAATATTGTCAGGTTATATAGGGGTGAAGCCGTTGAAGTGACTAGTGGTAGTAGGGCTTTACTATATGAGAAATTTCCTGATAATGCTTATGTAGATATTGCTGGTTTGTGTAAGGTTGCGTCTATTGATGAAATTGAGGCTCAGGGTTGGAGTTTGAATGCTGGCAGATATGTAGGAGTAGCAGAAAGAGAAGTAGATGATTTTATTTTTTCTGAGAGGTTGGAGGAGTTGAATGAAGAGTTAGAGGTTTTAAACTGTGAGGCAAGAGAGATAGAAGAAAGAATTTCTCAAAATATCCAACTACTTCTTAATTAATTAATTTATGAAAGTCTCAGAAACTAAAACTATTGAAGAAATTACAGAGGTGTTAATTGACTACCGAGGCAAGACACCACCAAAGACTAATGAAGGTATTAAGTTAATTACTGCAAAAGTCATAAAAGATGGACGCATATCAGATGGAAACCATGAGTATATTTCTGAAGAAACATATTCAACTTACATGAAAAGAGGATTTCCAAAACAAGGTGATATTTTAATAACTACAGAGGCTCCATTAGGCGAGGTTGCTCAGCTTAAGACTGCTGAACGAATTGCTCTTGCTCAAAGAGTCATTTTGCTCAGAGGTAATCCAAAAAAGATAGACCAAAGATATTATTTTCAGGCTGTAAAGTCCGATTTTGTGAAAGCAGAGCTAAATGCAAGGTCTACAGGAACTACAGTTCTTGGAATCAAGCAAGCCGAACTAAGAAAAGTGAGAATTCCCTACTATCCACTACCAACTCAACGCAAAATTGCCTCTATCCTCTCAGGCTATGATGACCTAATCGAAAACAACACCAGACGCATCAAGATATTAGAAGAAATGGCACAGATGCTCTATCGTGAGTGGTTTGTTAATTTCCGCTTTCCTAATCATGAAAATGTCAAAATGGTTGAGTCTGAGTTGGGGTTAATTCCTGAAGGTTGGGAGGTTAAACCTATTACTGAAGCTATTTTTGTTAATCCTAAAACTCAAGTGCCCAAAGAAGGTATAAAGCCCTTTGTTCCTATGGGTTGTTTGTCGAACGATTCAATGCTTATAAATGATATTGAGTCTCGTACAGGTAATAGCGGCTCAAAATTTAAGAATAGCGATACTTTGTTTGCAAGAATTACACCATGCCTAGAAAATGGTAAGACTGGATTTGTTCAATTCTTAGAATCTATAGATAGTGTTGCATTTGGTTCTACTGAATTTATTGTTCTTCGCTCTAAAACACTTTGTCCTGAATATGTCTATTTACTATCTCGTTCTGATAGTTTTAGAGATAACGCAATCAAAAGTATGTCTGGTGCTACAGGTAGACAAAGGGTAAGAGAAATCTGTTTTAATTCATTTATGTTTGCTCATCCTACACAAGAGATAATTCAATACTTCTCTACTCTAGTGGCTCCTTACTTTTCATTAATTTACAATTTAAACCAAAGAAATATCAATCTCCAGAAAACCCGTGATTTACTATTACCTAAACTCATCTCAGGCGAAATTGATGTAGAAAAACTAGATATTGAAACCTTAGAAATGGCAGCTTAAACACCATGACACAGCAACAACTATCTCCAATCCTACAAGAACTGCAACTCCACATGAAAGAAATTTATGCAGATAGATTGCATAGCTTAGTTTTATTTGGTTCACAAGCAAGAGGTGAAGCTAACCAAGACTCTGATATTGACATTTTGGTTATCCTTAAAGATGAAGTTGACTCATGGACAGAAATTAAGCGTACAGGTGGATTTATAGCTCAACTAAGCCTTGAAAATAATATTTTGATTAACAATATCTTTGTTTCTGCTCAACAGTTCTCAGAGCAAAATACAGCCCTTATGCGTAATGTTAAGCGAGAGGGCATACCAATATGACAACTGAGCAACAGCAACTATTAACAAAAGCCGCTAATAGCATCAAAGCTGCTCAACTACTAACCAACGAAGGGTTAAATGATTTTGCAGTATCTCGTGCCTACTATGCCATGTTTTATATAGCAGAAGCATTTTTAATAGGAGAGGGCTTATCTTTTTCTAAACATTCAGCCGTTATCAGCAAATTTGGAGAATACTTTGCTAAAACAAATCGTGTACCCATAGAGTTTCATCGTCACCTTATCGAAGCAGAGCAATCAAGGCTTAGAGCAGATTATGATGCTAGTTTTAATACAACTGAAATAGAAGCCATCGAACAAATTGAGAGAGCAAACCTATTTCTAACCTTTGCAAACCAGTATTTTAACTAGCCATGCCTAAAGCACCTCATCCAGACTCAGAAGAAGCCCTAGAAAATGCTGCAATGCTAGTATTTGAGCAATTAGGCTGGACTAGTGCAAACTGCTTTAATGAGGTTGTAGGAGCTACTAATAGCACTCTAGGCAGAAGTAGCAAAGATGAGGTGGTCTTAGTCTCTAAATTACTACCGTCACTACAGCGATTAAACCCAAGCTTACCCAATGAGGCGTTACACCTTGCTACAGAAGAAATAAAAGGTAGTCGTAATTCCCTAAGTCTAGTCAATGCCAATCAAGAAATTTATCAACTGTTGAAATCAGGGGTAAAGGTTCGCTATAGAGATGAAAATAACGCTGAAACAGTCGAAACTGTCAAAATCATTGACTGGAATAACCCATTAAACAACGATTTCTTCCTAGCTTCTCAATTTTGGGTAACAGGCGAAACTTACACTAGGAGGGCTGACTTAATCGGCTTTGTTAATGGTATCCCGTTAGTATTTATCGAACTCAAAGCACACCATCAAAAGCTAGTAAATGCCTACTACAATAACCTCAAAGACTATAAAAACACAATACCTCAGCTTTTCTGGTACAACTCCATAATTATTCTGTCTAATGGCAGTCAGAGCAAAATCAGCAGTCTAACTGCTGAGTATTCACACTTTAGCCACTGGAAAAAGATAAATAATGAGGGTGAAGAAGGAGTTATCTCACTAGACACCATGATTAGAGGTGTTTGTGACCCAAATAAGCTATTGGACTACATCGAAAACTTTGCCATTTTCAATAATTCAGGTGGTACAACTTCAAAAATCATTGCTAAAAATCATCAATTCTTAGGTGTTAACAATGCAATTGCAGCCGTAAGCCAAATTAGCCACAATCAAGGCAAGTTAGGCATCTTTTGGCATAGCACAGGCAGTGGCAAAAGTTACTCAATGGTATTTTTTGCTCAGAAAATCTTACGCAAAATATTAGGAAACTGGACTTTTATTATCATCACTGACCGAGATGATTTAGACTCGCAAATCTATAAAAACTTTGCTTACTCAGGAGCAGTTACAGAGCCTGAAACCGATGTCAGAGCAGATAGTGCAGAACACCTAAAATTACTACTGCAAGAAGACCATCGCTATATCTTTACACTAATCCAGAAATTCAGAACCGAAAAAGGAACTACTTACACTAAACTATCAGACCGCTCAAACATCATAGTTATCGCTGATGAGGCACATAGAAGCCAATATGATATATAGAGCCTGTTTCATATCTATTATGAGCAAGATGTATGATGCTTAGAAAATGCTAAATCCATACTCAAGTAGCCTAACAGATAAAGAATGGGAAATTATAGAACCATTGCTCCCAAAGAAAAAGCAAACTAGACCGCCAACTTGGACAAAAAGACAAATTTTAGACGGCATACTCTACCAACTCAAAAACGGTTGTAATTGGCGAGATATGCCCCGAGACTTACCACCATTCTCTACAGTCTATCGATACTACAAGGAGTGGAAAGATACAGGTACATTTACTGCGATTATGGAAACCTTGCATTCAACAGCCCGTGAACAGTCAAAAAAAATCAAAATGGACAACTTTAATCATCATTGACTCACAAGCAGTGAAAAATACTTGTAATGCAAGTATAGAATCCAAGGGCTTCTGCTCCTACAAAGCAACTAACGGGATCAAAAGACATTTAGCCGTTGACACTCTGGGATTTCCTTTCTTTACCTATTTAACAAGAGCAAATGTATCAGATGACCAAGGACTGATTGAGATGTTAACGATTAACATTGATTACTTCAAATCGAAACCAGATGACATTACGCTAACTACGATATTGCTGGATAGTGGTTATCATATCGAAAAATTGACGACTGATTTACAGAAGGTTTATCCTGAGATTATGACTAAGATTAGGTTTGAAATTTCTCCTAAGGTATCAAAGCAACAGAAGGCAGAAAAAGGTCTGTCTGGGTTTGTAGTTGTGCCGACAAGGTGGGTAATTGAAAGGTCAAATGCTTGGGTTGAAAGATGCAAAATCTTAGTTAAGAACTTTGAGAGAACTCTCGTTAATGCTACAGCTAAACTCAATCTTTGCTTTATTCGTTTGATGCTAAAAAGAATTGCTACTCATGAGATATGAAACAGGCTCTATATGCTTTAAATATGCGAAATGCCCTGCCTAATGCTGCTTTTATTGGCTTTACGGGTACACCTTTAATATCTGGTGAAGAGAAAACCAGAGAAGTATTTGGCGATTATGTCAGCGTTTATAACTTTAGGCAATCAGTAGAAGATGGTGCAACCGTTCCTTTGTACTATGAAAATCGCATACCAGAACTACAGTTAAGCAATGAAGACATTAATGGTGATATGGAGCAGATTGTTGAAGCTGCGATGCTAGATGAAGAAGAAGAGAAAAAACTAGAGCGTCAATGTACCAGACAATATCAACTAATTGTCAGAGATGACCGACTTGAAAAGATTGCTGCTGACCTAGTGACTCATTTTCTAGGTAGAGGCTATCAAGGTAAAGCAATGTTTATCGCCATAGACCGCTTTACAGCCGTAAAGATGTACAACAAGGTTAAATACCACTGGCAAGTATATCTAGATGACCTTAAAGCCCAATTAGCTAGACCAATAATCAGCGAGTTTGAGATTAAGAAATTATCCAAGCAAATTAAATATGTAGAAGAAACAGATATGGCTGTTGTCATATCTCAATCACAGAATGAAGTAGAAGCTTTTCAGAAAAAAGATTTAGACATCACACCTCACAGAAAAAGAATAGTTAATGAATCACCTAAACTAGATGAGAAATTTAAAGACCCAAATAACCCACTGAGGATAGTTTTTGTCTGTGCTATGTGGATTACTGGCTTTGACGTACCCAACTGCTCCACTATCTACCTAGACAAGCCCATGCGTAACCATACGCTAATGCAGACTATCGCTAGAGCTAATAGAGTCTATGAGGGCAAAGTCAACGGATTGATAGTAGATTACATAGGTGTGTTTAGAGACCTACAAAATGCCTTAGCTATTTATGGCTCTAGTGCAGGTGAAGGTGATACACCAGTAAAAGATAAGAAAGCCCTTGTAGAGCAGCTTAGAAAGGCAATAACTGAAGCTTTAGCATTTTGTAACACTAGAAATATAGACCTCATTAAGTTAGATACAACAAAAGACCCATTTAACAGAACAAAGCTATGGGATGAAGCTGTAAATTCTTTGGCTGATGAACAATCAAAGCGTAACTACTTTTCTATAGTCAATACTGTAAATAGCCTATTCAAAGCAGTTTTACCAGATACCTCAGCAAATGAATTTGCTAACACTAGATTTTTGCTAGAAAGATTAGCCGATAAAATCCGTCAAGAAATTGAGGTGACAGATATTTCAGAGGTACTAGAAGAAGTAAATGAGCTACTAGATGATTCGATTACTGCTGGTGAGTTTATTATTCATGGTTTAAACCCTATAGTCGATATTACTAAAATAGACTTTAAGCTTGATGTTGAAGCTCTTAAAGCCAAGTTCAACTCTGGATACAAACAAACGGCTATCGAGAAGCTCAAAGGCAATATTAGCCAAAATCTTAAGCAGATGATTCAAGTCAATCGAACTAGGATGAACTATCTAGAAAAGTTCCAGAAAATGATTGATGAGTATAACTCAGGTTCTCGAAACCAAGAAATATTTTTTAGAGAGTTACTTAAATTCCATGATGAACTAAATGTGGAAGACAGGAGAAAACTAGCAGAAAAACTGACCGATGAAGAGCTAGTTATCTTTGACTTGCTCACTAAGCCTGAGCTTGAGCTAACTAATCAAGAGAGGCAAGAAGTCAAAAATGTATCTAAGGAATTATTGGAGACACTGAAACAGGATAAATTAGTCCTAGACTGGCGTAAACGTCAGCAGAGCAAAGCAGAAGTAGACATAACCATTAAATACATTCTAGATAAGCTCCCAAGGCGTTACACCATAGAAATTTACGAGCAAAAATGCCAAGAAGTTTATCAGCATATATTTGAGTCCTATTCAGGCAAAGACATTAGTATCTATAGCTAGGCATATTTTTTACACCTAACAGAGAATCCAAATACTTTTTATCTTTCTGTAGGTAGAGCGAACGCAGTGAGACTCTACAGCGTAGACCTCAGCATAACTTTAAAAATGGGAACCTCACCTCGCTACGCTTCCGTTCGGTGACAGAAAGGAAAAATAGTTGATAGGTAAGGTGAAAACGTATTTAGACAAAATTAGGTGATTTTTCTTTCATGGAAGTATATAAGAAATACCTAATAATTTTTTTGCAAACTACTTTCACCATATTCTTTTTTGGCTAATAAAAAAAAGTATCATGGTAGTCTTCAATATCCCTAGAAAATCTTTCTTCTTCTTCAATTTCTCCAGAGTTGGGTTGATTATATGCCTCAATTTCCCTGTAATCATCTTCAAATAATGAAGAAGTTTTTAGTATTTTCTTTATAGAACGCTCTTCACCTAATACTTTCTCATTTTCATTAATACAAGCTTCAGGCAAAGGATAGTTAGAATAAACAGTTACTGTGCAAGGTTTAGTATTTACTCTAGCCCTTCCGATTGCTTGCATTAGTTCTGACTCAATGAAGAAAAACTGAAGGTTTCTTAGATACTCATTATCGTATGCTTTGAACAAAAATCTAAAACCATTATGCTCAACTTCTTGTTGACGAGTTTTATAATCCCCTTCTTCTAGTGCTAATCCGACATTTAGCAACTTGCAATACAACTTAATAGTAATTGAATTTACATGGGGAGTTCCCACAACAGCTATATCTTGCCCTTTTAGCTTATCAAAGCCTGTGGTTTTACCAAAATATATATCTTCAACAACATTAACTCCTAGAGCTTTTAATCGGTCTCTGAAGCCTCGAAATGTAATTGTTGGAACTTGATTCGGTTTTAGAATATCAACAATATACTTAAGAGGATTTTCTTCTTTTAAAGAATTCCTACTGAGAGAATATATTGTATCTTGAATAATTAGTCCATCAGGCTCTACATTACTTACATCGTAAAACTCTAGTCTCTCTCCTAATAAAGTTCTATATATATTTTCATTTGCAGTAGCTGACAGAATAATGATTTTTTTGTCTTTAGGTAGCTCAAGTCTGCTAATGAAGTGAATTGTATTTTTATCTTGAGAATCGGTTACATAAATTTTTGATTTTAGAAATTGTAAAATATTGCTTGTGTAGATTTTGTTATTAAGTAATTCATTCTCAATACTCCTGAAATCTTCAAAGCGTAGGTCTAATATTTTGGGGGTATTGGCTTTTCCATTATTGATATTTTTAATAAATTCAGCAAGATTTTTCTTGTCTTTAGCATTTTTGATTTTTGATTCTAGTTCATTTAATTCATCTATTTTAATAAAACCAGTAGGAAGTAAAGATGTGGTTATATCTTCATCAAAAATTATCGTATTATGATTTTTCCAAGGTACGAATAAAGATTTTTGATGAGTGGTTAAGACCGTCTCAGTATATTTATAGCAATCATGAATTTGTTCTAAATACTCTTTTACTTGCTGATTGTTTTCCGAATGTTCAACTAGGTATTTTACAGCTTGCGAATAAGCACCTATAGAATAAAAATAAGTTAGGTGTTTTTTAATCTCTGTAGGAAGTTCTTCTTGGTTAGGGGTGATTTCATGGTTAATCTTCATTCTTTCTGACATTTCAGCTTTAAGAAGATGATTAGGAAATGCTAGGACGACATTAGTTAGGTTTGTGCATAATTCTGATTTACCTAATCCTGTAGCTACCTTTAATACATGAACTTTGTTATCAGTTGATTGAATGACATAATCAAAAATTCTTTTTAGCTCTTGTCTTGCTTCCCTAATTGAAATAGTCTCATATTCATGTATTCTGACAGGTCGCTTTTTTTGTGACGCAATCATTAGATTGATATAGTACCAATCATTTTTATAAGGCGAAAAGTTTTTTAAGTTAGTAGGATGATAATCATAATTTCTAACGTAATAGTTAATAACTGATGGTAGAAAATATAATTTGTTAAGAAAATTAGGTTTCTCTAGCAAGGCTTGCTTAAACTCAATCTTATCTTGGTTTATTTCTACCATCTTATCTAATGATTCTTTATATAATTTAACTCCACCTTTTATAGGAACTAAATTTGTAACTAAACCAAAATAGTCTGGATAAGTTAGCCATTTACCTTTTACTAAATCATCTAGAATATGAATTTTTTTTGTAAGTGCGTCAATATCAACCTGTTTTTGTGTTTGTGTAGTGTCTGAAAGTGGGAGATTTCCGATGCTGTCTATATATTTATTATAGAGACCATCGTTTTTCTCCCATTCCTTGTCATGATTTTGTAAGGCTTTACTAATACCTTTATTATTTTTTACTTCACTCGCTACTTTTTCAATAGCTCCGCTTATTCGTTTTCTTATTTTTTTCTGTTGTTCAAGCAGTTGAGTTTGTATGAAATCATTTTCTAAATCTAAAAAGTATTCATAGTTAGGATAAATAATTGATTTTCCACCAAAAAATAAATTGCTGGGTGCTTTAGGTGCTGGGTCAACTTCATGGAAAAGTGCCATTACAGCTAGTTGTATATTCCTACGTTCAGCTAACTTATCAATTACTTTACCAAGCTGAAAAACGACTCTAAACTTTGGTAGCTCAGGTTTGCTACTAAAAGTGCTATAAGCAAAGGTGCAATCTAAGCCATGTTGTTTTAATCGCTCTAATACCTTATCTAATGTAATACCACTATCAAAATCTAAAGCTAGGACAGAACTAGATATAAAGCTTGCGTCATTTCTCTTTATTTTACATAAACTTGATACCCATGTTTGTCCTGAGGCGGCGGCTTTAGCTAATTCTTGTATTGTTATTTCTACAGGACACTTAATGATTCGATTGGTAATTATTCCAATTTCGTTGTCTTTGGGTTTACTAGAATATTCAACTTTATCAAGCAAAAGTTTGTGTTTGCTTATTTGAACAATCTCTTCATCTTGAAAATCATCATCACTTAAGTAGTCTGTATTATTTTGAATCATAAAATTTAGCTCTAATATAAATCTGAGACAAAGGGATACGACACTGCTTAATCGTTAGCAAACGGTAGTTAGTGATTAAAACGCAGTAAATACTATCAACCATAATAACTTTCTTTCTAAAGCCCAAAAGCTTGTCGAATAACAACTTAGTGGATTTATATAGATACCTTATTTTTCTGTCGAATATAATTTTTTTGAAATTATATTTGTCCATTATGTTAGTTGCTTATCTAATTACAGTCTTTTGGCAGGTTTGTCTAATACTGGAGGCAGAGGTAGCACCCCCACATCCCGCCAATCTAAAATAAGCTGAAAGAACATTCCAACTAACATACATTGCTAACATTTATTGCCATTCTGGGGTTATGGTCTGACCTTAAAACTTTCCCCCATTTCAACAACAACCTAAAGCTTAAATTCTGGTAATACAGGACGGTTAATCATGTGTCCATAAGTCTGCATAACCATTCTTGTATCTGTATGCCCTGCTAAATAGGCTACACCAGTAATAGGGATGCCTTGTTCAATAGCGTGACTTAATAAAGTATGCCTCGTTGTATATGGCTTACGGTACTCAATACCGATATTGCTAAGTACTTTTTTCCAGTCCTCTCTAAAATTGCCACTATCAATGGTAAAACCTCTCGAAGACTTAAATAAAAGGTCGTCAGGATTTACTTTATCGGGTTTAATGTCTAACAGCAAGCTATTTAACTCAGAATTAATTGTTAAATAGCGCACATTTCCAGATTTAGTCTCTTTCCTAATTCTCTGATAGCCATTCCCTGTTCTGTCTTTTGGCATAGATTCTGAAATTGTTACTTGCTTACGTTCAAAGTCAATTTGTTTCCATTGTAATCCGATGGCTTCTGATGTTCTTGTACCAGTAAGAAACAGAAACCGAACAAAAGCTGAATAGTGGCTATATTTAATATCGAACTCAGTAATAATTGCCCTAATCTCTTCGATAGTAAACGGTTTAATTTCAGCCTTAGTAGATTTTCTAGCCTTGACTCTCTCAAAAGGGTTGCTTACGAATAATTTCTGAGACACTGCCCATTGGCAACAGGATTTTAGATAGCCTAAACGCTTGTTAAAAGTACTTGGAGAAAGTTTGGCATTGATGAACCAAGAAATATCATCTCCCCCTGCATCAGCCTTTACAATCATTCGCCTAATCATTTCATAATGGTCGGCTTTTGTAGCTGCTGACAGGTCTAGAGTATCAACCCATGAGTCCCAAACCACTATAAAAGATTTAACCGTCTTAAGATTGACAGTCTTTGTTAGTGAGTTAAGATTTTTTGGTTTGTACTTATTGAGAGTATTGTCAAAACAATCAGCAATGATATCATTCTGGATTTTAGTTGCAATTGCTTTGGCTTGAGCTAAGTCCCTCTTGTTGTCAAACTGCCCACCTTGAAAAGGATTAAAGCTATATCTTTTACCATTAACGGTGAACTTTAGCTGGATACTACCATTATTGTTTATTGGGTTAATTTCTTTCACTGTCCTAAGTACTGTCCTAAACCTAATGCTTAGAAACAGTTAGTCAGTTTAGAAAATACCTAATAGCTGGCAAAAGCGTAGCTGGGATGTAGCTCAATTGGTTAGAGCATCCCCCTGTCCTAAAATTGTCCTAAAAGGGTATAGGGTGAGAGCCTAGAAATGCTTGAAATATTGAACGGGATTGACGGGGCTCGAACCCGCAACTTCCGCCGTGACAGGGCGGTGCTCTAACCAATTGAACTACAATCCCAATTACATTGTTTAGATGCAAGCACTCAAATTTGAGCGATCTACATTGTGCCGATTAAATCAGCATTTGTCAATTACTTTTTTGGGGACTTTGTTTTTACTGCTAGAATTCTCTATACATTAAAACTTGTCTTTCGCTATTGTCATCTATAAATACCAAGTCCTCCATGAATACCAAAACACCTAAACAATCTTTTTCCATGAGTGATTTTGCTGATGCCTTAGTTGCTCATGATTATGAATTTAAGGTAGGACAAATTGTTAAAGGCAAGGTAATTGCCCACGAAAGTCGAGGATCATACATTGATATTGGCGGTAAGTCGCCCGGATTTTTACCCATTGATGAAGCCACCACTAAGGCATCGGGAATTTCTGCCTCAGATTTAGCGGAATTATTACCCATAGATAGCGATCGCGAGTTCATGATTATTAGCGATCAAGATGCTGATGGTGAGGTTAAATTATCGATTCGACTCCTGAAAATCAAGCAAGCTTGGCTAAATTTACAGGATTTACAAGCAGAAGGAAAAGCTTTTAACTGTCGAGTTATCAATGTCAATAAAGGTGGTGTAGTTGCGGATGTGCAGGGAATTAGGGGATT
Source organism: Synechococcus sp. PCC 7502 (assembly GCF_000317085.1). Taxonomy (NCBI): domain Bacteria; kingdom Bacillati; phylum Cyanobacteriota; class Cyanophyceae; order Pseudanabaenales; family Pseudanabaenaceae; genus Pseudanabaenococcus; species Pseudanabaenococcus habilitatus. The sequence continues at coordinate 1,409,919 of NC_019702.1, read as the reverse complement.
TATTCCGCGATCGCACCTTGTAGATAAGGTAAATATGAATGACTTAGTTGGTAAAACTTTATCCGTAGTTTTAGTTGAATTGGATCAAACTCGCAATAAGCTCGTACTTTCTAATACCCAAGCCGTGAAAGCCTCGGCAATGAGTCAACTGTCTAAGGGGCAACTAGTGACAGGAACAGTGACCAGCCTGAGACCCTTTGGGGCATTTATTGATTTTGGGGGCGTGACGGGACTGCTGCATATTAAGGAAATTAGCCAAAAGTATATAGGTGATGTAAATTCAGTATTTGCGATCGGCGAACCGATTAAAGCTGTGATTTTGGATATAGATGAATCTCGTAATCGGATTTCCCTTTCTACTAAAATTTTGGAAAATCATGCTGGTGAATTTATCGATCAGCGTGAGCAAGTTTTAGCTGAGGCAGAACAAAGGTTAGAGACTAATATCAGTAAATTGTGGAACAGTTAGTGGAATAGTTAACAGTATGAAAGTATTTGTTGCAGGAGCTACTGGGCAAACTGGTCGCCGCATTGTCTCAGAACTAGTCAAAAGACAGATCGCAGTTAGGGCATTAGTTAGAAATTTAGAACTAGCACAGCAGGTATTACCTAAGGAGGCGGAATTAGTAGTTGGGGATGTATTGGATAAAGCGAGTATAGCGATCGCTGACTGTGACGTAATTATCTGTGCCACTGGAGCTAAGCCCAGTTTTAATTTTACTGCTCCGCTTTTAGTAGATTACGTTGGTACCAACAATCTGGTGAATATTGCTAAAACCAATGGCGTTAAGCAATTTGTGCTGGTATCTTCGTTGTGTGTATCTCGGCTATTTCACCCTTTGAATTTATTTTGGCTGATCCTATTTTGGAAAAAACAAGCTGAAAATCATCTCAAAGCCAGTGGAGTAACCTATACAATCGTGCGTCCCGGTGGATTAAAAAATCAAGATGCGATCGGTGGAGTTGTACTTGGTAAAGCGGATACTCTATTTGAAGGTAGTATTCCTCGATCTAAAGTGGCTGAGGTTTGTGTTGATTCCCTATTTTGTGAGCAGGCACAGAATCAAATTTTAGAAATAGTTTCAACATCGGATACCCCTGTTCAGAGCCTAGAAAAGTGGTAGTGCGTCAAAGTAAAGTAGAGTAGGTGCAAATATTATCCCAAGTCCACTTTCTATTGGTTAAATTAGCTCTCTGGGCAGCAGTTGTCTTTTTTCGAGAGTGAATCCATATCCAATTAAAAAATGTGACTAATAATCTGACTGCTATTTCAGTCCACTCCCATAACTTGCTGAATTTATGCTGTCGTCGATGAAATCTACCTGTCTGTTGCCTTAAAATACCATTCGTCCTCTCTATTCTTTGAGTGCGATCTTTGCCGATATAGTGTTCTACATATTCTGCCAACACTCTCTCATATCCTCCCCACCCATCAGTATTCCAATGCTGGCAATCGGTCTTTCCTAACTATCTCCTCAATTAATTCATCCGTATGTTTTCCTACTCTTGCCGCTAAAATCAATCCACTATCATTACCTATGCTTACCCCAATCCAACAGTCTCCTGACTCAAGTTCTGTTGGTAAGCAGTTTTTCTGTTTTTTCCTACGAATGACCACATTTCATCACTACTGATTTCTTCTGTCTCTACTGCTTTAACTTCTTGGTTATGAACCATTTGGGCTTTCTGTGAGGCTTGTCTAATTATGCTAACCACTGTGTTATATGCTAATCCACTCAATCTTGCTATACCTCGTAAGCTTACTCCTTCACTTTGGCTTTGCAGGACTAAATGAATCTTTTCTGCATCTATATGCCGATGATAGTAAATCGTATCCAAGGTCTCCACAAATGTCTTCTTACATTTAGGACATTCATACCTGACGTTGCCTTTGCTGGTTGTACCATGTCCATAAACTTTATGATGTCCACACAATAGGCATTCCATGTCTTTATCTACTATCTCTTTTCTCTATACTACCTCATCTTGATGCACTACCAGAAAAGTTAGTAACTGGCATAATTAGCTAGATCATCGGTTACTCCTTTCCTAGTCAAATTAGGGTGTCGGGGGTTTGGGGTCTGCGCCCCCACGAAGGGGTTTCACCCCTTAACCCGATTAAATTAAGTCTATTTTTAGTGGGAAGGGAGTAGAATTAAGAAACAAAACTACACAATATTGCCAAGCTCCTATGAACTCTACTGATATAGCTAAGCTGTTGCAAAGAGGATACTACGTCACCTTAGGTGCTACAGCTAATTTGATTGAAGTACTCCAAGACCCCCGCAAGCTGGATCAACAGGTTAACGCACTGTTTCAAGACTTTGGTCAACTTACCGATGAACTGGCAGATAAAGGGGCGGTCACAGAATCTGAGGCGCGTAAATTAGTAGATAGTTTAATTGCTCAACAAATTCCTAATTCTGAGACGACAACTATCACAACTACGGCAACTACGGTAGTTGATAGTAATGTGCAAAGTGATTTGCAGGATTTAACCCAACAGTTAGCAGAGTTAAGGGCAGAGCTAGAACAATTAAGGCAAAAAAATAGTTAATACATGCCTGATGCGAATTGACGTTGTTACATTATTTCCAGACTTTTTTACTTCACCCCTATCTACTAGCCTTTTGGGTAAGGCGATCGCCCGTGAAATTGCCACAGTGGTTTTAACTAATCCCCGTGATTTTACTACTGATAAGCACCATCGAGTCGATGATGAACCCTACGGTGGCGGGGTGGGAATGTTGATGAAGCCAGACCCAATCTTTGCGGCGGTGGAGTCATTACCAACTTTACCAAAGCGGGAGATCATTTTTCTGACTCCCCAGGGCGAACCACTCAAACAAAATCTTCTTAAGGAATTAGTTACGTACGATCAACTGGTACTAATTTGTGGCAGCTATGAAGGCGTAGATGAACGGGTATGTCAGCATTTAGTCACTAGGGAAATTTCCTTGGGAGATTTTGTCCTAACCTGCGGAGAAATTCCCGCCTTGGCTTTAATTAATGGGGTGGTGCGACTGCTACCGGGTACAGTTGGTAAACCTGAATCTTTGAAACTAGAAAGCTTTGAAACCGAATTACTAGACTATCCCCAATATACTCGTCCTCAAAATTTTCGAGGTTGGGAAGTACCTGAAGTCCTTTTATCTGGGAATCATGCCCACATTGCAGCATGGCGAAAACAGGAAAGTCTAAATAGAACCCGCGATCGCCGCCCCGATTTACTTACTAATTTATCCTCCGAATCAAGTGATAGTAGGTGATTAGCCTCTTTAAATTCAGCCTAAGCCAAGACTGTAAATAAAGACCTAGCTAGGGTTTGATCGATGGGAACACCATTTCCATAGACTTCACAGGAATTATTTGGACTCTCAATCAGCTTAACCCTATGCAACTGCACGCCTAAATTAATTAGGGGCTGGGTCAAGACATTTTGAATATAGAGGGCAATATTTTCCGCAGTTGGAACCACATGAGCAAAGTAGGGAATATCTTTATTTAGAAACGTATGATCAAGGGGCTGAAGTACATAGTAATCCACAATATTTTGAAACTCGCCTAGATCAGCAATCATCCCAGTTTGGGCATCCATTTCGCCTTTGATCGTCACTTCCAGATGATAGTTATGACCATGTCCGTTGGGTCTGGCACACTTACCATAGATGACGGTATTTTCCTCTAAGCTGAGATGATCCTGAGCCAAACGGTGGGCTGCCGAAAAGTGGGTACTAATTGTTAAATGTGCTTCCATATTATTTCCTTGATAATCCGCCCAAAGTTCTGGACTTTCAAACAGTTGAATATTAACGATCGGCAAATAGGGTTGAAGTCTCTGCCAGATGATCCGCGCTAAGTTTTCTGTGGTGGGTAAGGTATCTTCAAATTCTTTCCAAGCCGTATTCAAATAGCTAAAGTTAAGCTGAGAGGTAACTTCCTTAGTAATTATATGTTTTACCTCAGACAGATTTAGTACCATGCCACTTTGATCCACCTCTCCCAACATCGAGACAAATAAAACATAGTTATGCCCATGTCCCGGAAAATTTGCACAGGCACCAAAGAGCCTGTAATTCTCGGCTTCTGATAGTTGGTTGAGCCAATAACGATGGCTGGCGGAAAATTGAGCACGTCTGTTAATTACACATTGGGGCATGGGTTAGGTTTTTATACTTGCGTTACTAACTAAATTAACATTTAAGTTAACATTTCTTTGTGTAAAGTCTTTGTGTAAGGCTAAAACTTGCTAAAACTTAATTGTCCGCTGATGTAATGCCACAGACTCGACTAAACCGAGGGCAATAAAGTTAGTTAGTAGTGCCGATCGCCCATAGCTAATCCAAGGTAGGGGAATCCCAGTCACAGGGGCAACACCAATGGTCATGCCAATATTAACCACCGTTTGAAATAAAATCATCGAGAATACTCCGATCGCCAACAGAGAACCAAAATTATCCCTTGCTGCCATTGCCACCGATAGTAATCGCCAACAAATTCCTAGGAATATTAATAAAATTAGCACTGATCCCGCAAATCCCCATTCTTCACCGATCGCTGAAAAAATAAAATCCGTATGCTGTTCAGGAATAAAATTTAACTGAGTTTGAGTCCCCCGCAAAAAACCTTTACCCCACAGACTGCCAGAACCAATGGCAATGCGAGACTGGATTAGGTGATACCCACCCCCAAGGGGGTCTTGACTGGGATCAAGAAATAGGGTGATCCTTAGCTTTTGATAGTCTTGCAGTAATCCCCAGAGTATATGTCCCACTTCGGCAGCAATTAAGTTTACAACGACGGCGGTGATACCTCCAATTAAGCGGAACCAGGGCAGAGTTTTCCAAGCGATCGCTCCTATTAAGGCAACCCAAGCTAACCAAGCGGGAATATAAACATTAAACAAAATCATGGAAATTAAAGGTGATCCCAACAGCAGCAGCCAGCCGATATTTGCTCCCCCCCAGTACAGCATTCCCAGAGAAATTGCCGCAAATACCAAGGCAGTGCCTAAATCTGGTTGCAAAAAAATTAACCCCCAAGGTAGAACTGTAACCGACAGGGTTTTAAATATATCAAAGGGTTGTTGAATGGGGCGATCATGTAAAATTGCGGCAAGGGTAATAATTAAGCCTAATTTGGCAAATTCCGAAGGTTGAACATTAACACCCAAAATGGGAATCCATCGCTGTGCGCCGAGTTCAGAGCGACCAATAATTAAAACTAACAACAAAGAAATATTAGTAATAGCATAGGTAAACCAGTGGTAATACAAAAGCTGATCGTAGGCAAAGCGCGCAATAACTAAAGCTAAAATTATGCCGATCGCCCCAATAAACCAATGTTGCCACCAATCTGTCCAGCCCGCATTTAGTTCTGTACTGTAGATACTCATACCACCAATTACAGTCAGGAATACAGGTAATAGGAGCAGTATTAGATCAAGATCACGCCACTCTCGCCATAAACTGCCCCAGGCACGAATATTCATAGGTATCTGCTTTTACTTAACATCAACTAGAAATTAACTAGGTATAAATACTTTAAAGGTTAGCCAAGCATAAATCCACCCGATCGCTAAGCCAATGCCCGCAATGTTGCCAATTAATTGGAGTGACTGGATATGGGTAATGCCCGATGCTTTAATTTGATTGCCAATCACACTATAACTGCCAGCGATCGCTCCAAGTACCACAGCCGCAGTAATCCCACTAATGATCTCATAAATTCCTAGAGTCCCTACAACTGCCCAAATCACGATCACTACTGTAGAGAGAATTTCACCAATGCTGAGTTTTTGTTCAGATACACGTTCCTGATCAGTGTGAAAAAAACCCAACCACATCATACATCCAGCACAGGCGATCGCTATACCACCCAAATTAACACCACCAGTCTTAAAACCCAATCCTAAAGCCAATATTGTCGCTACTAATCCACCATTGCCCAAGGTTAAAGCCCACGTATTACCGATCGCTAAAGCCAAAAGCAGTCCTAAGGTTATGGGATTTGCGCTAGTCACTATTAACACTCTGAGTAGATAACCAAACAAGCCATAATTCACAGCTATAGCGATTAGGGGCAGCCAGAAATAAATAGTTTTGGGTAAAGTCTCAAAAAGTTTGGTATAGACTCTCATAATTTAATTCATTACCTCATGCTTAAAGTAAGTCCATAAACTGCGATCGCCACGACCTAAAACAAGTCCATCCTACAGTCAGACAGATTAAACCACTTAAAACCGCAGGTGCTGCCATTTGCCAATCAGGAGGATTTCCCGACAGCGCAATTTGACGAATACTCTCAATTATGGGAGCAAGGGGATTTAACTGTAAAAATGGCTTAACTTGATTAGGAACAATTGCGGAGGGATAAAAAATTGGCGTGCTAATTCCTAACACAAAAATCACTAATTCATAGAAATAGGATAAGTCTCGAAAAAATACATACAAAGCACTAACTAAAAATGATACCCCCATCGAGGCAAAGACTAAGCCTAGGCAGGGAACAAACAGTGCCAGCACATTAACAATACTTTTAGAGGTAATTACAGTGATTATGATCAGCAGGGGTAGCGTCCCCATACATAGTTGAAACACGTTAGAGCCTATCATTGAGACCGGGAAAATACTAACGGGCAGGTAAATTTTATTGAGTAATGCTCCATTATTAACCACACTGGGTAGTGCCTGGGATGTGGAGGATGAAAAGAAAGTCATCACCATTAACCCCGTAAAAGCTGCCAAAACATAGTTAACAATGGAATTGCCATAATAGGAAGCAAAGGTAGCACCAAAAATAGCCGTGTATAGCCCTGTACTAATCAAGGGATTAATCAAAGACCAATATATGCCTAAAAAAGAGCCACGATAGCGGACTTTAAGATTACGTTCAATTAAAACCCTCAACAGTTGCCAGTATCGAGCGATCGCTAAGACCGTCCGATTAGAACTAGCTGTATTAATATCAGTTAAAACCGTCATACCTAAAAAATTATCCGCAAATTACCTACAAGTCATCCTTGATATCGTAAACTTCCCATGCCAGTAATACCAAAGCATTGAGGATTTTAGCAGCCACCATTGCCCCGCCTTTCTGCCCATTAATAAGAATATAGGGAATTGACGATCGCTGGAGTTGAGATTTAGCTATCCCCACATTTACAAACTCCGATGGTGTGGCAATTACCAAAGATGGAGCAATTACTTGGCTAGTCATCAGATTAACTAAGGTTTCAAGGGCAGATTGAGACTCTCCAACCACAAAAATGCCGCTAGGATACCTCTGAGCTAAAGTTTCCATCCCCCAAGCTGCTTGAGATTTATAGCGTTGAGGTCGAGTAATTACGCCCGTACAGGCATATACACCATTGGCAAAGGTGGACTGGAGTATTGGCGCAACCGTTATTTGCACAGATGCCACATCCACAACTATAGAAGTTCTAGCTGCGATCGCTGCCGTCCCTTTTTCTATGGCTTGATCGCTAAACTGAATTAAGTCTTTATACTCAAAGTCAGCCGTAGCATAGATCACCTGACGGATAATTTCATACTGAGCTGGTTGATAGCCGTCAAGTTCAGCATCAATTACTGCTAGTCCTTGGACATCACTTTTATGCCATTCCATGATTTTTGATTTTCACCTAATCCCCACTGCTGATTATGGCTCATTATGAGTAGTTTTGTTAGGCATAATCCTGAAGGGCTTGCACCTGCAAAGGTTGGGTTTGTAAAGATCGAATTGCGGCGATCGCTGCCTTTGCCCCAGCTAGGGTCGTAATCACTGGAATTTTATAACTTAAAGCACTTCTACGGATTAATTTGCCATCTAAACTAGCATCTTCGCCACTGGGGGAGTTAATAATAATCTGAACTTGGGAATTTTTAATCACATCACTAATGTTAGGTCGCCCTTCGTGGACTTTGAGGACTAGTTCACTGTCAATGCCCTTACGTAACAGGATTTTATGGGTGCCTTCGGTAGCAATAATCTTAAATCCTAATTCTATAAAGCCTTCGGCAACAGCAGTTACCCCAGCCTTATCCCGATCATTAACGGAAATAAATACAGTCCCAGCCAGAGGTACCCTCTCCCCTGCGGCAATCTGAGCTTTAGCAAATGCCTTACCAAATTCCGTATCAATGCCCATGACTTCACCCGTGGAGCGCATTTCTGGTCCCAGAATAATATCTGTACCTGCAAATTTAGCAAAAGGTAAGACTGCTTCTTTGATGGAAATATGGGTGGGAATTACTTCCTTTGTAAAGCGCAACTCATCTAAAGTTTTACCCGACATAATCTGGGAAGCATAGGAAACTAAAGGAACTCCCGTGGCTTTACTAACGTAGGGAACAGTGCGCGAGGCACGGGGATTAGCTTCAAGGATAAATACCTGTTCTTGCTTTGGATTGTTGGGATTTACTTGCACGGCAAACTGAATATTCATTAAACCTACTACTTTCAAACTCTTTGCCAGTTTTACTGTCCATTCTCGAATTGTTGTCAACACGTCTTCTGAAAGCGAGAATGTAGGAATAGCACAGGCAGAATCTCCCGAATGGATACCCGCTTCTTCAATATGTTCCATGATGCCACCAATTACCACCTGTCCAGTGGGATCGGAGATCGCATCAACATCAACTTCAATTGCTCCCTCTAGGAATTGATCGATGAGAATTGGATGTTCTGGTTCAATCAGAATCGCTTTGTGCATATACTCTTCCAGTGCCGCATCGGAGTAAACCACCTCCATACCTCGACCACCCAAAACGTAACTGGGACGAACTACCACGGGATAGCCGACTCTTTGTGCCACTTCTAAAGCTTCGGCATAGGAACGAGCTAGCCCGTTATTAGGTTGCTTAATTCCTAATTCTTGACATATTGCTTCAAATCTTTCCCGATCCTCAGCTGTATCAATGGAGTCAGGTGATGTTCCCCAAATCTTGGTTTTCAGGGTATCTTGATGCTCATTTAGGTATTTTTGCAAAGAAACCGATAACTTTAAGGGAGTCTGCCCACCAAATTGAATGATTATACCTTCGGGCTGTTCTGCTTCAATAATATTTAATACATCCTCACGGGTTAGGGGTTCAAAATACAGGCGATCGCTTGTATCGTAATCAGTAGAGACAGTCTCAGGGTTAGAGTTAACCATAATCGTTTCAAATCCTGCCGCCCTGAGGGAATAACTAGCATGACAGCAACAGTAATCAAACTCAATCCCCTGTCCAATGCGGTTAGGTCCTCCCCCCAGAATCATTACTTTGCGTTTCTCAGAGGGCAAAACTTCCGACTCTTCTTCATAGGTAGAATAGTGGTAAGGTGTCAGAGCCTCAAATTCTGCCGCACAGGTATCAACGGTTTTATAGGAGGGAATAATGCCGAGGGATTTACGATAAGTTCTCACTTCATCTTCAGTGGAGTGGGTAAGATAGGCAATTTGGCGATCGCTAAATCCCATCCTTTTCACTTCAGTGAGTTCTTCCACAGGAATATCACTTAAACTGCGATCCTTAAGAGCTAACTCTATATCCGTTAATTCCCGTAATTTCTGTAAGAACCAAGGATCAATATGCGTCAAAGTAGCGATCGCTCCCACGGATAAGCCCGAAAGGAATCCATGTCTAACTGAGAAAATCCGATCAGGATTAGGAGTTCTCAAACTGGTTTTAATCTGTTCTAGGGTAGGAATCACTTCATCCTTGTCACCACCAAAGCCAAATCTACCTGTTTCCAATGATCTTAATGCCTTTTGGAAGGATTCTTGGAAAGTGCGCCCGATTGCCATCGCTTCACCCACGGACTTCATTTGGGTAGTTAGGACAGCTTGGGAACCGGGGAATTTTTCAAAGGCAAAGCGCGGAATTTTCGTGACCACATAATCTATGGTCGGCTCAAAGCTTGCAGGGGTTTTCTTGGTAATATCATTGGGAATTTCATCTAGGGTATAGCCTACAGCTAACTTCGCCGCAAACTTGGCGATCGGGAACCCTGTAGCTTTAGAGGCAAGGGCAGAACTACGAGATACGCGGGGATTCATTTCAATTACCACCACTTCACCATTGACGGGATTAATCGCAAACTGAATATTTGAGCCGCCTGTCTCTACGCCAATTTCCCGAATAATTTTAATAGAGTAGTCCCTTAAACGCTGATACTCCTTATCCGTCAAGGTTTGGGCAGGTGCTACGGTAATAGAATCCCCTGTATGTATGCCCATCGCATCTATATTCTCAATGCTGCAAATAATTACAACATTATCCGCCAAGTCCCGCATTACCTCTAGCTCGTATTCCTTCCAACCAATCAGAGACTTCTCAATTAAAATTTGGGAATTGGGACTGGCTTCTAGCCCAGAGGCAGCAATCATTTCAAATTCTTCTTGGTTATAGGCAATCCCACCACCTGTACCACCCATGGTAAAGGCTGGACGGATAATTAGGGGATAAGTCCCGATCTCTGCGGCAATTTCCCTAGCTTCTGCCATTGTGTGACCTAAACCCGAAGGACAAACCGCAACTCCGACCCGTGCCATTGCCTCTTTAAACAGCTTACGATCCTCTGCCATTTCGATCGCAGGTAATTTTGCCCCAATTAATTCGACCCCATATTTTTCTAAGGTGCCATTTTTAGCCAGAGCCACTGCTGTATTTAGGGCTGTTTGTCCCCCCATAGTTGGTAATAGGGCATCAGGACGCTCTTTTTCAATGATCTGTGCCACAATCTCTGGAGTTATAGGCTCAATATAGGTGCGATCAGCAGTAACTGGATCAGTCATGATCGTGGCGGGATTGGAGTTGACCAGAATGACATAGTAGCCCTCATCTCGTAATGCTTTACAGGCTTGAGTCCCTGAATAGTCGAACTCACAGGCTTGCCCAATGACAATGGGACCTGCCCCAATCAGTAAAATTTTGTGAATGTCGTTACGTCTTGGCATATTGAGAGGAGGTATGGTGTGATCAATTTACGCTAATTCTATAGCTTAGTGGCGATCGCAAAATATACAGTACCTATTGCCACATTTTTAATACCTTTATTCTGGTACCTAAAATTTTTTTTACAAGTTATTAAAACTTATTCGTATTGGGCTTTTTTACTAAGGATAACTTCCCACGTTGTTACAATCCTAGTTCTTGAGCGGTTACTCATTCACTCCTAGGACTGAGAGTATTTCACGCTTGTTTTTGCCGATCTCTGAAACCCCTATATATCAGGTCTTTTGCTATTTCCAATTAAGTCTAATGGATAGCAGCCACAGCCCTAGACTATCAGCTAACTTTAGTAACCCACAATCCTAAAGATTTTCAGAATATTTCACACATCAAGATTGAAACTATTATGACTTCTATTTCAAATCAAGTTCAGCGATCGCCTCTAAACTCTTGTCATAACCTGATTGATTACCTTGTTGTTCATAGAGAGTAGCGGCTTTTTGATAATTACTTAAAGCTAATTCCCTGTTCCCAAGTTCGATATAAATACTTGCTCTTAAAAAATAAGCGATCGCTAATTCCGGATTAATTTCATTAGCTTGCGTAACTGCCATGATAGCTGCGTCATTTTTCCCTTGGCGAAACAAAGCCAAACCTTTGCCTAAATAGCTGGTGGCATCTTGGGGAGCTAGTTTAATGGCTTGATCATAGTCTATAACTGCCTGTTTCAGTTCTTGATAGGATTGGGACTGGGCATAAACCAAACCTCGATTTTTATATGCTTCTACAAAGTTAGATTTTAATTTAATGGCTTGGGTATAATCAGCGATCGCCGCTTCGTATTTGTGGAGATGGGATAAGGCAACACCTCGATCATAGTAAAGCAGAGGATTCTGAGGGTCTTGATCAATCGCTTTAGTGTACTCAAGAATGGCATCAAAATATTTACCTCGATCAGTTAACTCAGTGCCTTTAAGAATATACTCTTGATTAAGCTGATTAGAAGTTTGACTAATAGTAATAGTGGTAATAGGGTGAAGTCGAGCAATTCCAGTAACTCCATTACTTATAGAGGGAGCGATCGCAATTATGCCGAGAATGCAAGTAGATTTTAGAAGATACATAGGCTTGATTGGTGTAGCTCCTCTCTGACTATATAATCCAGTTTGTCCTAATCTTGATTGAACTGGGAATAATGTTACAAAGTTGTTAAAAGATTTTTGTAGTATTAATGGGCTGGGCTATAAAAAAGAGTGGGTAAATAGGTAGTGCTTGAATGTTAACTCTTTTCCCTTCTCTGTTAAGGTATAACTGCCTTCAGGTTCATAATCCGTTAATCCATTGTTGTAGTTCTTCGGGAATTTCTAGCCTAGTGCGATCACTAGTACTAATACATACATGCTTAGTTTGGGCAGTACTTAATACCTTGGCGTCCTCATTAGTAACTTTATAGCTAATTGTAAAACTATAACTATCTATTTGTTGGGGTTTAAGCTCGACTAGCAGGCGATCTCCACAGAATATGGGTTTAAAGAAATCCACCTCAGCCCGCACAATCGGAACAGCATAATCTCCCGAATTACTAAAAAACAGCTTGAGATTAATCCCCTGTAGCTGTAATGAATACTCGTATGCCTCATGGCAGATCGTTAAAATATTGGCAAAAAAAACCACTCCCGCCGCATCTGTATCTTGGAAGTGAACTGTGCGATGGTAAGGCTGTTCATAATCAAATGGCATATTCTTTCAGCACTTCTAAACTTACTGACTTTAAGGTAGCTTCATGGGTAGCCGCTAAAATAATTGGGGGAGCCACGCCAGCCTCTAAAGCCTCTTGCCAACGAGATACACATAAACACCAGCGATCGCCGGGCTTCAAACCGGGGAAACTAAAAGTCGGGGTACTTAAATCATTGCCCCTAGACTTAGTGAAAGCAAGAAACTCACTGGTAACTTCCGCACAAACCACATGCACTCCTCGATCCTGTGCCCCCGTTTCACATTTCCCATTTCGATAAAAGCCCGTCATCGGTGCAGTACAACAAATCTGTAAAGGCTCACCTAATACATTTTTTAACTGTGATTCAACCTGTGGCATAGGGATAAATGACTAACTGGGGAATTGTGTCACTATGGTATAACACTCAAGCCTTGATTTAGTGAATCTGCCCATAAATAATGAAATCAAGTAAGTCGCCCCATACTCGATCATCTAAGTCACTTAGCGGAGAGCGCATCGCTGATATTGTGACAGCTACGGTTGGTTCATGGCGATTTATTCTGATTCAAAGCTTTCTGCTGGGTCTATGGATAGTCTTGAATGTTGTGGGCTGGATTAAACATTGGGATGAATATCCTTTTATTCTCTTGAACTTGGCTTTAAGTTTTCAAGCTGCATACGCCACGCCATTTATTTTAATGAGCCAAAATCGCCAGTCTGAAATTGATCGCCTTAAAGCAAAACAAGACTTGGATATTGATACTAAGGCAGAAATGGAAATAGAATCTCTACATCAAAAAATTGATAGCTTAAAAGATCGAGAAATTGCTGAACTCAACCGTATGCTGACCATGCAAAATGAGACAATTCAACGCCTAGAAACTATGCTTTCCCGTGAAATCAACGCCAACCATCCCCAACCCCAAGAAGATAATTAACTTGCCTCAGCATCAGGCACAAACTTTAAAGAAACCCCATTCATACAGTAGCGTTGCCCCGTAGGTGCAGGACCGTCGTTAAATACATGTCCTAAATGTCCACCACAGTTACGGCAATGCACTTCCACTCTGGTCATGAAAAAGCTCCGATCCGTAGTGGTTTCCACGCTATTTTCAAGGGGATCATAGAAACTGGGCCAGCCCGTACCACTATTAAACTTGGTATCAGAGGTAAATAAAGGAGTCCCACAACCCTTACAAACGTAAGTTCCAGGATCATAAACCTTATCCAATGGACTTGTACCTGCCCTCTCCGTACCATGCTTACGCAGCACATGAAATTCCTCTGGGGTCAAAATTGACTTCCATTCTTCTTCAGTTTTGGTAACAGCAAAGTTTTGATCCTTTGTTTGATCTCTTGAAATAGCCATAATGTTTAACTCTTACTTACTAGATATAGTGACGATATATTATTTTATACGAGATCAAAATCCACTTGGATGAGAACCGAGCCTTACACACTGTTTTAAGAGAGCTTTACCTTAGTGGCACGATTAGCAGTTCGCTCCATTTCTCTTTCTTTCTTGCCACGCCAAATTAATCGCAACGGGGTACCTGTAAACCCTAAGGAAGTGCGAAATTGATTCTCCACATAACGACGATAGCTATCATTAAATCGCTTTGGATCATTGCAAAAGAGAATAATTGCAGGTGGGGAAGCTGAAACTTGGGTACCATAGTAGATTCTACCTTGTTTCCCTTGACGAGTAGTGGGAGGAGAATGCCAAGAAACAGCCTCAGTTAAAACTTCATTTAAAACTGCCGTAGGAACTCTGCGCCGATGCTGCTCTGCCACAATATCAACTTGATCCAAGATTTTAGGAACCCTTTGCCCAGTCAAAGCACTGACAAATATCACTGGAGCATAGTCCACAAACATCATCCGAGATTGTACCTGTTCCGTGTAGTCATAGATGGTATAGGAATCCTTTTCTACCGCATCCCACTTGTTAATTACTAGCACACAGGCTTTACCTTCATCGTTAATTCTGCCTGCCAGTTTTTGATCTTGATCTGTAACCCCATCGATCGCATCAATTACTAAAAGCACCACATCCGATCTGCTGATCGCCTTAAAAGCTCGATTAATGCTAAAAAATTCAGCCCCGTATTCTACCCCACGTTTGCGCCTAATTCCTGCGGTATCAATTAGACGGTAATTGCGCTCTTCTCCATTTACAGTGCGAGAGACTATCATATCGATCGCATCACGGGTAGTTCCCGCAATCGGGCTAACAATACAGCGTTCTTCACCCGTAAAGGCATTTAGTAAGCTGGATTTACCGACATTGGGGCGACCAATAATTGCCACTTTAATTTCATCGCTCTCTGGCTCAACCGTATCTGGATCAGGTAAGTGCTGCACTAGGGCATCTAATAATTCCCCCGTACCATTACCATGCAAAGAAGACAAAGCGATCGGCTCACCTAGTCCTAACTGCCAGAATTCTGCTGCCTGCGCCATGCCCAAATTCATGGATTCGCACTTGTTGACTGCTAATACCACTGGGACAGACTGCTCCCTTAGCCACTGGGCAATTTGCCAATCGGCGGCAGTAATGCCTGTCATGCCATCAACCACAAAAATCACAGCACAGGACTGCTCGATCGCCACAAAAGCCTGTTGACGGATCATCGGTAAAAATTCCGTATCATCGGCAAAAACTAAACCGCCCGTATCAACAATGGTAAAATCATGTCCATTCCAAAAAGCTGGTCGATAGGTGCGATCGCGAGTTATACCTGGCTGATCATAAACAATGGCATAATTTTCCCCAGTCAGGCGATTCACTAAAGCAGACTTACCCACGTTCGGGCGACCAACAACAGCAACAATGGGTAAGGACATAACTTTAATTTAGCAAACTCAAATCTTTACTATAGCATTTTGAATGGGATAGCTAAAATATTTTTATATTCTTGCTAAGCCTAAGCTTACTTTTTATAGAGCCTGTTTCATATCTATTATGAGCAAGATTTATGATGCTTAGAAAATGCTAAATCCATACTCAAGTAGCCTAACAGATAAAGAATGGGAAATTATAGAACCATTGCTCCCAAAGAAAAAGCAAACTAGACCGCCAACTTGGACAAAAAGACAAATTTTAGACGGCATACTCTACCAACTCAAAAACGGTTGTAATTGGCGAGATATGCCCCGAGACTTACCACCATTCTCTACAGTGTATCGATACTACAAGGAGTGGAAAGATACAGGTACATTTACTGCGATTATGGAAGCTTTGCATTCAACAGCCCGTGAACAGTCAAAAAAAATCAAAATGGACAACTTTAATCATCATTGACTCACAAGCAGTGAAAAATACTTGTAATGCAAGTATAGAATCCAAGGGCTTCTGCTCCTACAAAGCAACTAACGGGATCAAAAGACATTTAGCCGTTGACACTCTGGGTATTTAACAAGAGCAAATGTATCAGATGACCAAGGACTGATTGAAATGTTAACGATTAACATTGATTACTTCAAATCGAAGCCAGATGACATTACGCTAACTACGATATTGCTGGATAGTGGTTATCATATCGAAAAATTGACGACTGATTTACAGAAGGTTTATCCTGAGATTATGACTAAGATTAGGTTTGAAATTTCTCCTAAGGTATCAAAGCAACAGAAGGCAGAAAAAGGTCTGTCTGGGTTTGTAGTTGTGCCGACAAGGTGGGTACTTGGGTTGAAAGATGCAAAATCTTAGTTAAGAACTTTGAGAGAACTCTCGTTAATGCTACAGCTAAACTCAATCTTTGCTTTATTCGCTTGATGCTAAAAAGAATTGCTACTCATGAGATATGAAACAGGCTCTATACGCTCCTTTAAAATTTGGATAACTTAATTATCCATGTGAACTAATGAAGGAATCTCGTAATTCTTTAAAAAATCAGTCCGTAAATCTTCATAGCTACTTAAAAACATCCAAGACTGCATTACCACCATTGCTGTTAGACCAGATGAATCCATCATTTGTAGTAAGCGTTCAATAAAAGCAGCGAATAGGTCAGACTTACCTTTTTTGTAATTGCTAACGATAAAAGCATTTAATTTGTCATTAAAAGACTTACTTCCCATGTAAGGAGGATTCGCTACCACCGCTAAATACTGTCTCCCTACCTCACCACATCTCGCAACACCGCAAAATCCGCAAACAGCGAAAACTTCCCTTCCAGTTCATTCAATTCCGCATAAATTCGATCCGCATTAAATACAGGCGGCACGATCAAACTACCCAAATTATCCGCATCCACAAAAGCAGATAACAGAGCCACAAGAGAATTAGAAATAGAACGTTGATCGGTTAAAAACGAAACAAACGAAGTCTTTTTAGTTGGAGCCACATATCCCAAAGGTAACTGGTCGACCAAACCCATCCCCGCCAAAGACATTTGATGACTCACAATGGTTACTTGTTCGGTTTTTGCAATTTCCTTCTCACTAAAAAACTGCCGCGTATGCCGCACCCACACAATATTTAACTTCGGCACCTTCCGTAAAAAACGTGAATTCTTTGCCCTCGCCTTCATCAATACCGCAAAACTAGCCAACTGCACGGCACGATTATCAATATCCAAACCGAATAAATTATGCGCCAAAATCAAAGCTGGAATATCTCGCTCTACATATCCCTGCTCTTTGTAGATTTCAAATAACAAATCAAAGGCATAAACCAAAATGTGACCGCTTCCACAGGCAGGATCGCATACCGTGAGGTCTTGGGGAACCAGCACAGTTTTTACACCTCCAGAACTAGGAGCAGACTCCAAATAATAGGGCATCTTCTCCCTTAAGTTTGACTCAGGATGGGACTCTAGCCACAATCGACCCAACGAATTTTCCACCATATAACGCACAATCCAATGGGGCGTAAACAATTGCGTTGCGGCTGGAATATCCTCTGCTTTTACCTTTGACTTTGCGCCGATTACCTCATCCTTTTTCTCAGAAATATAAAACTGATAGAGCCAGCCCACAATCTCAATATCCTGCCAATCCTCTTCCGCAATATCACCCACCAATCGCCGTAAAATCGAATCATTATTCAGCAAATTGGGCGGCAAAAATAACATCGTGTAATCGTGATTGCGGTCAAACAAACAGGCGATCGCATCTGCCAAAGCCCCACACTGTAAAAGTAATAACTGGCGATATAGCCACTCATCAGGATTGGGCTGCTTACTCGCCGACTCCCGCCATGCACTCAGCTTTGCCAAATTTAGATCATCAAAATCTCCACCTTCTGCGATCGCCCCCACCTCGCGCAACAAATCGGGATCGACCAACTGCGGATCGCTACTACTCAAACAGCGATAGCTTAAATAGCCATTTACCTCCATAAAGCGCAAGGCAACCAAACGGTTAAACCATTTATAGGCAATCTCTTCCGTGATTTTGGCGATTACTTCTATATTTATATTGCCGCCAATTTGCGATCTTAGCTGCTGGTAATGTTTTGCTTCATCATCATTCAAAGTCAGCCCATTTACCGTTATGCCCCCTACCACCACCTGTGGCTCTACAATCCCCTTTTCGCTTATGCCATAGGTATTAAGGCGCGATCGCACCTGAAATAGCAAAGTTGTTCTCGCCCATGTTGCAAAATTACGGATGGCAGTACGGTTCATATATTTTTCTCTAGGGCTATCAAAAACTCACAAAATGACTTAACGTCTCTAGACAACATCTCTACGGTATCTGGGAGAATTTCCACCAACTCACGAATGCGATCTGGTCGAAGCTCAAACCCATACCGATGAATAGCTACGTGCCGAAACCCTCGATAATCTTGTAAGCGTTCCAGTGTATCCTGCAAAATTACAGGTGGGCGAGTATCAGCTATATTTAACGCCATTTGTTCTAAAAGCTCACGATGGGAATTTGCCCCAGATGGTAAGGCATTATCGATCTGCTTGGCAACATCTTCAAAAATGCGCTCTGTCCCCATATAGAAATTTTGCAAACTAAAAGCTGCCGCCAGCCAAAAATCATTGTCCTCCGTTCTTTTAGCTTTCTCAGACTGGGATACAGCCGATCTCATAGCATTGCGAACATTACTCAGTTCATTTTGTAATCTAGCCACTAATACCCCATAACGGCTCATAGCTCTACTCCTTTCGCGATCGCTTCCAAAATATAGGATGGCGCATCCTCTGGCTCAACCACATCAATTGCAAATTCGCTCAGTCCTTGCACCTTGCCTACAGCCTTAAAATATAAGCGATCGCTGATACCCCAAACTGCCAAATCAATGTCCGAGCCTTGGTGAAAACCATAATTAGCAGGATCGCTCAAAACTGACCCAAATAATACAACACGAGTTGCCCCAAACTGAGAACGCAGAATTTTTGCTGCTTCCTGAGCCACTTCCATTGCTTGCGATCGCCTATACTCTAAGGCTTTACTGTTTGCCTGTTCCTTTGCCCTTGCAGTCAGAATATAGCTTTGCATACACTATTCCCAAAAATCTATATTTAGCTAGTAGCGCTTATTTCCACTGTTGTTAACCCACAAGAAATAAACTTAATCCTATTAATTACAGGAGAAATCAGTAATTGCAGTACTCGTTTCTACCATTTTGATTTACTCCTTTCCCAGCTAAAATCAAGCCATTATTCTAATCTTACTCGTTTACCTTGCTTAATTTTCTTCATAATTTCTCTACCCAGAGCCTGTAGATACTCTTTCACATCTGCCTCTGTTTCTAAAATTGGCTTACTTATCGATCGCGTTGTCTTAATTACTGCGATTGGCTTCACCACAGGCACTACAGGTAGAGTAACTGAATTACCCATCTCCTGTTGTTGAGCGGTTTGGATAGTGATCGCTTCAGCATCAAGGCGTGACACTAATACGTTATATAAACCCGACAACTCACTCTGACGGGCGATCGCGGAATCAATAGTGCTTGATTGGTTAGCAGTTACTACAATCCGATTTATATCCACATCAAGAGTTGACAGATTTAGGCGATCGTATACATCCCCATGAGCTTGAGTCACATATTCTTGAACTTTCTCTCGTAGTCTGAGGCTTTGCTGTTGTACCTGATTAACCTGCGCCTGTAAAATTTCCCGTACTTTATCCTGAATCGGCTTTAATAACATCATTAATTCAGGAATACGTCCTGTCGGATCTGGCATTGCCAAAATTTGTTTTACTGTTTCTACCCGTGCCAGCAAAGTATCTTCTTTAATATGTTGCAGGTCGGGTTCTAGGGTTTTGAGTTCAGCGATCGCCTTCTGAAAAATAACCAATTGGCTGGTAAAGAAAGAGGTAAGTTTATCGCGATCGTCAATGTATGTTTCTAAAGCCTCGCGATCGCCCTTGATAGCCTTAAAGAAAATAGCTACACCATCAGTATTTTGCAATTTCCCTAATAACTCAATATGCGATCGCAGCTTATCAATAAAAGGTAAACTATCTCGTTCTGCCACAGTTAGCCAACCTTGCAGCTTCTGAATTTGAGCATTAAACGCCTTAATATATTCTTCACGCAGCTTTTGAAAATCAGTGGGTGGGGCAGTCTCCAATAGCTCATTTGCTAAATCTCTTGCAATCTTAAAGCTGGTAGGATCGACTTCTTCCGTTAGTCTTACTAAATACTCATCGAGTCCAGACTTCAAGCGTAACTTCGCTACCAAACCTTTCTCCCTGGTGTTAACTATTTCTTGGGCGCGACGTAACTCTACCTTACCTTTATTAACTAACTCAGCGATCGCCCCTAGAGTATCCAACTCCGCCCAACCATAGGGACGACCTGCAAACTTGTCCCGCACATTGCGAATGCTCACTCTCCTATGCGATCGCGCCTCATCGGCAAGGTATAGTTGAATGTCACTATGGGCGGCGGCATTAGCATGATTGCCACTCAAATCTTGCACTTCAATATCGCTAATTAGGGCATTGGTAATTCCAGCTTCATCATCAAAGCCACTCTGGATATAGCCCAACTTGGTATAAACATTTTCAACTAAATAGCGCATTCCATCATTCAAAACCGTTCGCGCCTCCCTACTCGTCACCTGCACTTTACTACCACAGGCAAATACATCGGCTTCGGCAATTAGCGATCGCATCAGACTTGTCAAACGATCTTTTCGCTTGCTATTTAGATCGCTTCTATCGCTTAAAATTCTTTGAATCGAAGCACTAAGATTGCGAGTATTTTTAGTGCGAATGTATTCAGCCGTTTGCACTAACTCATTTGCTTCATCAATAAGGCGCGGATCGTCTGGCAACCTGACCAATACTTCCTGCCCCGATCCAGTTGCCATCAAACAAGTTTCATCTGCTTGTAGCTCTCGATAGCGATCGGCATAGGGGGTAACGATATGCAAACTAATATCATTTACCTGATGTCCATGATCGTCTAATTTTTTGTTGAAATCATACTGGTGACGAGCATCGTACTTATATTTTTTATCAGTAAAGATTGACCCCCATACCAATTTCTGTAGTTCTTCCGTTACATCACTAGGATTGATAGGCGTATTCTTAATTTCGCGTCCGATGTCTTGTTCCTCTTGGGTGAGAAATACATACAGGTCTTCAGCCCGTTGAATTAAGGTTTGTTTTTCCAATCTTTCTAACGATGCTTGGACGCGATCTCGCAAAGCTAATTTATCCTGATCGATGCTACTTAATGAAAGCGTAGTTAGGTTATCTAAATTGGCACGAATCTCTTTAATGTACTTGACCATAAACAGAGTCTTAAGTAAGTCAAGATCGCCCTGTTGTAACTGTGAATTTTCCTCAGCCTGTGCGATCGCCCGTTTTACTGAAGTATCTAGAAATCCTTCAATAGCATCATAAAATCTCTGAAACGGCACTAAAATCCCGATCTCATGCTCGGCAAAAGACTTTGCTGCAATTTGAAAGGCATCCAACAGCGATCGCTCTCCCATTGCTAAATGTTTACCTGCTGCCCCGATCACCCGAATTTGTTCAAATACCTTTTGCAGTAGGGTAAATTGGTACGGAATAAATGGATAAGTCGAGGCAAATTCTTCAGCACTCCTATACCCAGGCAACTCCGCACAGTCTTGGCTAAAGGCAATTTGATTTTTAAGAATAGCCTCCTTCTGGGCATATAGTCCTTTTAGGTAAACACCAGCTACATCGGTTTTAACCAATAATCTCAGCCGAATCACATCATCGGTATTTGCTGAAGAAAGGCTAAGAGGACGACCAAAGCGACCGACAATTTTAGAAAAATCATTACCTTTAAGGCGATTCTTAGTAATTTCATCCATAGCCTCTTGGGATGTCACAACTACCCAAGCCCGACCATGACAGTAAACCCCCAAATCTTCTACCACAGTTTGCAGGTTGAGCATAAGGTCGCTATTTTCGCCAATATACTGTCCCACCTCGTCTACCATAAATAGAACTTGGTGTTGCTTGCCTTGACGATCTAAATAGCTTTTTACCGTTTGGGCAAATTTTTCAGGAGTCAAAGCTATCTGCTGATTAAAACGATCTATTAACCGATTTGCCTCATCCTTCCCCATACCTAAACTCATATGCAAAGCTTCAGCAATATTCTCTTGGCAAAATCCCCAAGCATCCCGTTCAGCTTCCCAAGACTTGCCATGAATTGACTGAAATGCATTTTTGAAAGGAATATAGCTACCTTTTTGATCTAGCTGTCTTTCAAATTCAGCGATCGCTGGTACAGCCCCAAAATACCCTAATTTCTCATCAAAAACCTTCTGAAAAACTTTGACAATACTATCTTTTTGGGTTTTGCCACTGGCATCAGACTTCGAGTCAATATTAAACAAAATTACATCAGCAGATATATTTACGGATCGCTGGATATTCGCTCTTAATAATGGATCGGCAATGCGATCGCTATCAAAAAAATCAATGGCATGTTTATGATCGATTAAGCGATTTTCTAATAAATATGCCAAGATTTTCAAAAAGTAGGACTTCCCAGACCCAAAAAATCCGGCAATCCAAACACCCATTTTGTCTGTAGGCGTATCTAGAGAACTAGTATGACGATCAAAAAAAGTACGGAAATGTTTATCCAACTCCTTGGTAACAACATACTCCTCTAATTCTTGGCGTATGCTTGCGTCATCCTGTTACCCAACTTTAATTACGCCGTTGATATTACGTCTGATATCTTTATTGAACAGTTCAGCTATTTGCATACATTAACCAGATTAGTTTTTGGTTTAGTTATTAAAGTTTGGATCGCCGATCAAAACTTACGATCTACCCACAATTGAGAAAGCTCTGTAGTAATTATCATCCCTAAAAGCATTAAATAGCTTTAACTCTTGGCCATCATAAGCTCCGGGGAAAAACATCACTAATGGCTTACGATCCAAGACGGAATGCAGATTGTTTAAAATTAAATGCGATCGCATCAATGGGTAACTTTCCCCAACCCCAGTAATAAATATTAAATCTTCATCATTTTGAATCTGCTTTTGCATATAGGCGATCGCTTGTTCTGGACGTACTAAAGGTCTTATAGATCTTTCAAGCCCTAAACTACCCTGCTTAGACTCCAACTCAAACGCTTTCTGCAATAACTGCCTTTCTTCCAAAATATTGAGAATAATCTGATACAGATTAAATTCTGTAACTTTAAAACCAATCCTCTTTAGGTTAACCTTCAAAGTCGGTAGAAACTCTTGGACAACAGGCTCATGCTCTGGATCGTAGTCAAAAATATAAAAGCCAATCTCGTTACCAATACCCCGATTCTCAATTAACTGAGGTTTCCGTAATTCTAGATCTAGTTTATTGAGGCGTTGTTGTATTGTTAGCATCTCTTCCCAATAATTTAGAAATTGTATTTAGAAATTGCAAATTCTTTGAAATAGTTAAAATCTCATATAAATTCCAGCATCATTCAAATATAAGTAAACTCATAATACTTTCAAGCAGGTAATGCAAATGAAAAATTTACGGTAGTGATCAAGAGGGCATGATGCAGAACTTAGAGTGAATTTCAGAATTGTAGTGATGGATAAATATCCAAATAGCACCGATATGATTTTCTAATTTCTTAGAAAAAGAAAGAGTTTTTCTAACAAGGCGAGAAATTCTTTGCCTTAAAGTACAATTGAACCTTTCAATATGATTAGTCTGTCCAGACTCTTTGCCCACAGCCTTATGGCGTTTTTTAGGCAAAATACAGCTATAAGCTTGCCAGAAGTCAGTATAACAAACAGCACATTGTCGATAAACGGTTGGTAAAGATTGCCATAACCCCAAGGCTGTTCTTGGTCTCGACTACCAACAAACACTCCAACAATTTCTCTAGTATTTCGGTCAATTGCTAACCAAATCCATACCTTACATTTTTTATCCCCTACAAATGACCATAGTTCATCGCACTCAATGGTCAGGCGTGCTTTTTTTTAGGGATTACCTTAACTTGCGGCTCTACACTGACAGACTTACCATTTACATAACTCTGTAACCACTGTAATGACACCTTGGCAACACGCTTAATCCCTCGCATGGATATACGTTCTAGCAGCAGATTATCGACTAATTTAATTGTGGATTCAGCTATTGGCTGGTTTTTGGGATTAATCACAAATTGACGATTACACTTTTTACATTTGTAGTTTTGTTTTTTGTGACGGGTTATGCCATTCTTAACTATCTGGTCACTTTCACAGTAAGGACATTTTACTTCCATAGTTACTTCTATTTTGTTTTACCCCTTTTTTTATCTATCATGCCCTCTTGATCACTACCTGAAATTTCTCCTAAGGTATCAAAGCAACAGAAGGTAGAAAAAGGTCTGTCTGGGTTTGTAGTTGTGCCGACAAGGTGGGTAATTGAAAGGTCAAATGCTTGGGTTGAAAGATGCAAAATCTTAGTTAAGAACTTTGAGAGAACTCTCGTTAATGCTACAGCTAAACTCAATCTTTGCTTTATTCGTTTGATGCTAAAAAGAATTGCTACTCATGAGATATGAAACAGCCTCTATACTTATGGCTCATGCCCTACCCAAAAGACAGTTTTAATAAATGCTGAGAAGGTGGCGATCGCTAATAAGTTTGGGGTATGGCAATCTGAGCAGATACGCCCTTGGATTTACCTTAGACAAGCTAAATAGTTATTTGCTGATCTCTAATCTGGTTGAATTGAACAAGATGTAAAGAATTAATAGACTCAATTTCGATAAAATCAAGGCATGTTTGACATAAATGGGGGCGTAATGGGGGCACAAAAGATGACCAAACCCTCAAATAAAGACGCAGCAATAGTATCAAGAATATCAAATCTCCTTGGTAAGGAGAAGGTCATCGGTTCAAATCCCATTGAGGGCTTACATACTGACCAATACATTCAGCCTTGAGACTCAATCAGGGCTTCATCCTGTCTTAAAACTACTCAGGAATAATCGGCATAAAAGGTATATAAAGCTCTATAATTGAGTCCACTATTCAGGCAGCGTGGACTATGGCATAACCAATTGAACAATTAATAGTCGAAGCTAATCAAAGGCTTAAGGCAGATCGAACTTAGAAAAAATAGCCTATCCCTTCCGGGAACATTGCCACCTAAACCAGATAGCGATCTTCCTCCCAGTATTTGCCCGTTCCAGTCCATTCAAAGACGATCTACATTCGGCTTCTCTATCAATAGAACTTCCAACGACACCACAGAACTTTTACAATATGCTTTACCTTTAGTAGATAGAATTTACGGTAGTGTGTCACAATTGTTGGAAGGTATAATACCGTATGTAGCAAATAGTTAGTGAAAGAAAAGATGGTATTTGAAGCACTCGAATGTGCAACTTGTGGAGGAGTAGATATCCACAGACATGGACAAAGTGCCACAAGCAAGAAAAGATACATTTGCCTAAATACGAACTGTATGCGAAAGACACTTATTCTTGATTACACCTATCAAGGGTATCGCCCAGAAGAAGAACAAATTGCAGAGATGGCAATCAATGGCAGTGGCATCAGGGATACAGGTCGAGTATTGAAGATTAGTCCCAATACTGTAATCAAGGAGTTAAAAAAAAGAGGAAGACATTGAAGCCGTCAACTATCCTCTGCTAGAACAGCTTGATTTAGAAACACTTGATGTTGACCTGTATGCGGTTGAAGAAGCAGAGATGGATGAGATGTAGAGTTTTGTTGGCAGCAAAAAACAACAAAGATGGTTATGGCACGCCATTGACCATGTAACTGGAGGACTCTTAGCTTATGTCTTAGCACCACATCAAGACCAAGCCTTAGTTAAGCTAGTGAATCTGCTAAAACCATTTGGCATCAAACGTTTTTTCACTGATGCTTGGGGATCATACGAAAGGATTCTTGACCCTGACACTCACTTGATCGGCAAGAAAAATACTCAGAAGATTGAACGTAAACATCTAACTTTGAGAACGAGGATTAAGCGTTTAGCCAGAAAGACGATTTGCTTTTCTAAATCTATTGTGATGCATGATATTGTCATCGGTTTGTTTATCAACAAATATGAGTTCTCATTTCAATCTTCTTGAACTCTCCAACAAATGTGACACATTACCGATGTTTAGTGCAGTCCACTTCAGGTAGCTAATTTACGCAGTTCTACCAGTAGTTCCGTATCATCTCGCTTAAATACTGGTAAAAACTCAATGTGTTTATATCTCAAGATGCCTTGAATATCAATAATGAAATAGGCACGCTTTGTTCCTAGTAATAAATCATCGACTCCATACTTTTTCGCAACTTCCTTGGAGCGATCGCTTAATAGGGGAAACTCCAAACCTAATTTTTTTGAGAACTCACTATGTTTTTCTATGGGATCAGAATTTATACCTAAAATTTCCGCACCTAGCTCTCTAAATTTAGTCCAATCATTGGCAAAGCACTGCATTTCCAAAGTGCAAAGGGGGCTAAAATCTGCTGGATAAAAGGCAAGTAGGACATTGGTTTTACCTTGATAGCGGCTAAGGGTTATATCACCGCGATCACTAGGGAGAGTAAAGTCTGGCGCAGGTTTACCGATTTCTAGAGACATAATGATTTAATGAATAAAAATTAAATTCTCATCTTGATCAAACCTATACTAGCAATTACGGGCAATAACTACACCAATCGCATCTCTAAATATTCTCTAAAAACATTCCCAAAATATTTCTTGGAATTATACTAAGCACTTAAGCATTTTAATAATGACCAATCCATTTTTTGAACTTAACTACGAACCAGCCTTAGAAAATCTGGGTGAAGATTATTTTGATATCGTTACCGCCGCCAAATTTCCGATCCATACTCTGCGTTGGCGTAATGCTCAGGTCTTATCACAACTGGGCTTAGACCCCAATCAGGTTACAGATCATGATTTTATCGAAGCCTTTGGCACATTTGCATCGGTGAGACCATTTTTGGCATTACGTTATCACGGCTATCAGTTTGGTGAATATAATCCAAATCTTGGCGATGGTAGAGGTTTTTTATATGGACAGGTGCGGGGCATAGATGGAGAACTCTATGACTTTGGGACGAAAGGATCGGGACGCACACCCTATTCACGCACTGCCGATGGCAGATTAACCCTAAAAGGTGGCGTTAGAGAAGTTTTGGCAGCGGAGGCATTACATCGCTTAGGAGTTAAAACATCCAGATGTCTAAGCCTAATTGAAACAGGAGAGCAGTTGTATCGGGGGGATGAACCCTCGCCCACACGATCATCGGTAATGGTGCGGTTTAGCCGATCACATATTCGGTTTGGGACATTTGAGAGATTACATTACCTGAACCGTCCAGATTTAATTCGCAAGCTTTTAGATCACGTCATTGGGGTTTACTATCCGCACTTATTAGCCTTTAATTCAGAGGAACGAGATCCTAATTTTTATGCCGAATTAGTGCAAAGAGTGGCACAACTGGCTGCCCAGTGGATGGTGGCAGGTTTTTGTCATGGGGTCTTAAATACAGATAATATGTCGATTACGGGTGAGAGCTTTGACTATGGACCTTATGCTTTTATTCCCAACTATGATCCTAAATTTACGGCTGCATACTTTGATTATTACCGTCGCTATGCCTATGCTAATCAACCGGCTGTATGTTACTGGAATTTAGAAATGCTGCAATACCCACTTAAACTGGTGATGGCTGCTGCCGATCTGGATTTGGGATTAGCAAAATTTAAGGATTCTTACCGCCAAGAATACATCGATAAAATGTCCTTAAGATTAGGATTAGAGCCACTTTTACCCCCTGAGTCGGCGATCGCCATTCAAGCATTAGAAGAATTGATTACTTTGACCTTGGAATTTTTGGCAACAACCCAAATGGGATACCATGACTTTTTTATTCAGCTTAAAAATAGCTTTAGTCCGAACTGGCGCGAAGATTTAGCAAATATAGTTTTAGGATTTGAGGGCAATCTGAATGAGGAGCAAACTCAACTTCTGGGAAATTGGCGATTGCTTTACCATAAATTCCTAAGCCAAATCCCAATGGAGCAAATATCTGAAGTGAGCTTAAAGCTGCATACATATAACCCCAGCAAAATTTTGTTACGCCCCGAAATTGAGACGGTCTGGGAAAAAATTACCACCGATGATAATTGGCAGCCATTTTACGAATTAATTACAGAAATTCAGGCTTAATTAAAGCAATCTATAATTAAATGTCTAGGGTCTCTGAATCTTGGCTGAATCTCTGAATCATAGTTAGGTATTTATTCTACAATCATCAATACTTAAACTCATCTAGTTACGTTGGAGGAAAACATCTGTCTGGTCGTTATTTATTCACATCTGAATCGGTTACGGAAGGTCACCCTGACAAAATCTGTGATCAAATTTCAGATACTATCCTCGATGCCCTACTAACTAACGATCCCAAGTCTAGGGTGGCGGCAGAGGTAGTTGTTAGCACTGGCTTAGTATTAATTACGGGTGAAGTCACAACCGAAGCCTATGTCAATATTTCGGATTTAGCGCGTAAAAAAATTGCGGAAATTGGCTACACTGACTCGGAAAATGGTTTTTCTGCTAATAGCTGCGCCGTTTTAGTTGCCCTTGATGAACAGTCTCCAGATATTGCCCAAGGTGTAAATGAGGCTATGGAAAAGCGAGAGGGTGAGGACTCGGATTCGGCAATTGAGGCGATCGGGGCGGGAGATCAGGGTTTAATGTTTGGCTTTGCCTGTGATGAGACTCCTGAGTTAATGCCAATTCCAATTTCTCTTGCCCACCGATTTGCACGGCAATTAGCCCATGTCAGAAAAGATGGTACCCTGCCCTATCTGCGGCCTGATGGCAAAACTCAAGTAACGATCGCATACGAAAATAATAAGCCTGTTGGCATTGATACGATTTTAATTTCAACCCAGCACACCGCCTCGATTAATGGAATTACGGATGAGAAAAAAATCCAAGAGCTAATTAAATCTGACCTTTGGGAGCAGGTAATTCTGCCCATATTTGCTGAGGATGCAGCTTTTAAGCCAACTGCGGAAACTCGATTCTTAGTTAATCCTACGGGGAAATTTGTGGTTGGGGGACCTCAAGGTGATTCTGGTTTAACAGGTCGTAAAATTATTGTTGATACCTATGGTGGCTATGCCCGTCATGGGGGTGGCGCATTTTCAGGTAAAGACCCCACTAAGGTCGATCGCAGTGCTGCCTATGCCTGTCGGTATGTAGCAAAAAACATTGTGGCGGCTGGCTTAGCAACTAAGTGTGAAATCCAAATTAGTTATGCGATCGGAGTAGCTCGACCTACTAGTATTAATGTCGATACCTTCGGTACAGGCAAGGTTCCCGATCAGGTATTGCTTAAACTAGTGCAAGATAACTTTGACTTGAGACCCGCAGGAATTATTAAAACCTTTAATCTGAGAAATCTGCCAAAAGAGCGAGGAGGTCGTTTTTATCAAAATCTAGCTGCTTACGGACATTTAGGTCGGACTGATTTAGATTTGCCTTGGGAAAAAACGGATAAGGTTGATATCCTAAGAAACGCTCTCTGACACAAGTTAAGAGGAGTTGTGTGGGGCTTAAACTTATGAGATTTAACTAAAACTTAAGCCCATAATGTCATAAGCCTTGCATTTAGCAAATAAATTAATAAATTAGGCAAACTGCTGGCTGAGTTCAATCGGGTTATGAACTGTGATCCGCTTTTTAGAGATGGATATTCTTTTTTGATTCCGTAAATCCCCAAGTAATCTGGTGACCGTAACTCGTGTAGAACCAATTGCTTCAGCGATCGCCTGATGGGAAAGCTTTAAATCAATCGTAACCCCATCCGCCGAGGGAATACCAAAATCACGACACAAAATTAGGAGAAAACTAACTAACCGAGAACCCATATCTCGATGTGCCAAGGTCTCAATCATCATCTCTGTTTGCAATATCCGTGAAGACAAGCCTCTGAGTAAAAACATTGGTAATTCAGGGTCTTCCTTTAATGCTTTTTCTACTTGCTCAATTGGGACAGATAGCAGTTCAACTGGTGTCGTAAACGCAACGGCATGATAAAAGCGATCGGAACGGTTACCAGTTATTAAAGATAAAACCCCAAACACACTATTTTCACGCAGTAATGCCACGGTAATTTCTTCTCCCGCTTCATACACTCGGGAAAGCTTTACGGCTCCACGCACCAAAAAATAAAATCGTTCGGCAGGATCACCCGGAAAGAAGATCGTTTTACCTCGTTCAAAGGTTTCAACTACTGGCGGGAATGAGCCTCCATTCATTTCACGAAATACCTCGACTAGAGGCTTATTAGGAACTGCTACCACTACGATCTCCAAAACCTATCTAAAATAATTTAAGTTGTTTGGTATTCAAAACTACTTATTTCCACTTAAACTTACTAACAAATAGTCGTTTGTATCATTGAATACATATTATTGTAGTTTATCCTAAATTTTGGGCAAAAAGGATTTAAGTGAGATTTTTGCCAGATATTTTGTGCTTATATAGATCAAAAATAGATCAAGATTTAATCAAAGTGCTATGCCCTATATAGGTCTTTCATCCCCCGTAATTTTGTAAACACCCTAACAGGCTCAGTAAAGCCAATTTTTGTTTGAATTTCAGGGCGATCGCAGCGTAAAAAAGGATTAGTTTGTTTCTCTAGCCCGATATTAGTGGGAATTGTGGGTTGGTGATTAGCTCTGGTTTGAGTTGCCGATCTCATCCGTGCTTGTAATGCTAAATTCTCAATATCTATGGTCAGGGCAAATTTGAGGTTGTCGATGGTATATTCATGGGCACACCATACTAGGGTTTGATCGGGTAGGTGGGCAAGTTTTTGCAGTGAGCTTAACATCTGAGCGGGCGTACCTTCAAATAATCTGCCACAACCACAACCAAAGAGGGTATCACCACAGAATAGATTATTACTCTCGGCAAAATAATAGGCAATATGGGCATGGGTATGACCGGGGATAAATAAAACTTGGGCAGAATTATGTCCAAACTGTCCATCAAAATCTAGGCGATCGCCATCTTTGAGAAAGACCTGTTGATGGGGAATCCGTCCTCGATCAAGTTTACCCCCGTAGATTTTTAAATCTGGAAATACATTTAATAGTTCAGTATTGCCCCCTATATGGTCAGAATGGTGATGGGTATTGAGAATAGCAATGAGAGTTGCCCCAAGTTCGGTAATTTTTGTAATAACAGGAGCAGCGATCGCTGGATCGACAACAATAGCGGTATGAGTTTCAGGATTATGGAGGAGAAAGATATAGTTGTCCTTCAAAACAGGTAAAAGATGGACTTCCATAGGTATTTGTTAGATATTCGTTATTTGCTATTGCCTCTCGCTACTATCCCAATGCTAACCTAATGCTAAAAAGAGAGTTGACTTGAGATTTTTGAAGTAATTGGTTAAGTAATGGACTGTACGAATTTACTAATGCGATCGCAGCCCTTTTTGATCGTCTCAACATCCGTAGCATAGGAAAGCCTAACATTAGTATCAACCCCAAAAGCAATCCCAGGAATAATTGCCACCTGTTGTTGCTCTAATAGTTTTTCAGCAAATTCCATAGAACTCAAGCCAAGTTTGGTAGTGTTAGGAAACAGATAAAAAGCACCATCGGGCTTTAAACAAGTCAGGTTAGGGATTTGCATTAACCCTTGATACATCACTTCCCGTTTAGCGGCAAAAGATAGACGCATCTCTTCCACACAGTCTTGGGATTCGTTCAAAGCAGCGATCGCCCCGTACTGAGCAAAGGTACAAATATTAGAGGTGCTATGTCCTTGGATTAAAGTTGCTGCCTTAATAATTTCTTTAGCTCCCGCCAAGTACCCCACTCGCCAGCCAGTCATGGAATAAGCTTTGGCAAAACCACTACTAATAATCGTACGGGCAAAAATTTCGGGACTAACTGCCCCAATGCTAAAGTGCTTGGCTTCATCGTAAATAATCTTTTCATAAATTTCGTCAGATACGACAAATACCTGCTCATGCCGCAATAATACTTCTGCTAATGCCTTAATCTCTTCAGGGCTATAGACCATACCCGTAGGATTTGAAGGCGAATTAAGCACAAATAGCTTAGTTCTCGGCGTAATTGCTGCCTCAAGTTGTTCAGGTGTAATCTTATAGCCATTAGCCTCATTGGTTAGGATCAGTTTCGGGATGCCCTGTGCTAACTTCACCATCTCTGGATAGCTCACCCAAAACGGGACAGGAATAATTACCTCATCTCCTGCATTCAACAAAGCCATCATCAAGTTATAAAGGGAATGCTTACCACCATTGGTGACAATAATTTGGTCTGGGGTATAGCTTAATTGATTATCTCGAAGCAGTTTGTCAGCGATCGCCTGTCGGAGTTCGATAATCCCTGCGGCGGCGGTATATTTAGTTTTACCTTGATCTAATGCTAGTTTAGCAGCTGCTTTTATATGATTTGGGGTATCAAAGTCTGGCTCCCCTGCGGCAAAGCTACATACATCTACACCACTTGCCCGTAAGGATTTCGCCTTGGCATCAATTGCTAAGGTCAAAGAGGGCGTAACTAGACCGACTCGATTTGCCAAATTCATTTTACACTTCCAAAAAATACCCACATGATGATCTGTGGTAAATAATTAGTACCGCATTGTATCAAACTGATTAATATATTATGTTCCTATGCAACCATTATTAATCCCACCAGCTTTAAGTTCGGGTTTAAATGCAGAAGCAAGCTCAGGGCAGAAAATTTGTGTAATTGCTCCCAGCGGAGCGTTGCGGGAACCAGAACGATTTGCCCAAGGTTTAGAGATTTGGCGAGAGCGGGGCTATAAACTCCAAGTTCCAGAAAATATTGATCGAAATTGGGGCTACTTGGCAGGGACAGATAGCGATCGCCTGCAACAATTTATCCAAGCATGGAATGATCCTGAATGTGCGGCAATTATTACTGCTCGTGGGGGCTATGGTTGCACTCGTCTCCTAGAAAAATTGGTTTGGCAAGATTTAAACCCTAATCCTAAATGGTTAATTGGGTTTTCTGATATTACGGCTTTGCTATGGGGGCTGGCGGTAAACTTAGGAATTGCCAGTGTGCATGGTGCCGTATTGACTACCTTAGCCGCAGAGCCAGATTGGTCAACCCAAAAGTTATTTGATTGGCTAGAGGGAAAAGTACAAACAATTACCCTTGGTGGTACAGGTTGGGGATTAGGCAAAGCTACGGGTGTCTTATTAGCAGGAAATTTGAATATTGCCACCCATTTAATTGGCACTTCGGTATTTCCAGACTTAGACAATGTGATCCTTGCCTTCGAGGATGTGGCAGAGTCGCCCTATAAAGTTGATCGAATGCTCACCCAATGGCGCATGTTAGGACTATTAGAAAAAGTTAAAGGTATTGCCATTGGTCGGTTTAGTCGTTCTGAACCATTTCCCAATTATCCCAGTTTCTCTATGCAGGAAGTTTGGCGCGATCGCCTCGAAGACCTAAATATTCCGATAGTTGTGGATTTACCCT
Source organism: Synechococcus sp. PCC 7502 (assembly GCF_000317085.1). Classification (NCBI taxonomy): domain Bacteria; kingdom Bacillati; phylum Cyanobacteriota; class Cyanophyceae; order Pseudanabaenales; family Pseudanabaenaceae; genus Pseudanabaenococcus; species Pseudanabaenococcus habilitatus. The sequence goes on along the minus strand of NC_019702.1, from coordinate 1,376,316 downwards.
TTGGGCATGATGGCACAAATGTACCTTTAGTAATTGGGGCTGAAGCTCAATTAGATGGGGATACTGGACTTTTAAGCTATTGGCACACTAGCTATTAATCAGTACTATTTCTTTTTTTTCTTGATATTTAGTAAATTTGCTTAAATAGCAATCATAAATACAATACAATAGTGTTGTTTAGAACACATACCATTTTAAAGGTAAGGAATAAGTTAACCAATAAGTTAGCGAATAAGTTAGCAAATAACTGGTATGCTCTTAACTTAATAAATATAGATGTATCTGCAGAGGAATAAAGCAAATGCTACATCGCAAAATCTATCAACTGTGCGAAGCCAAAAGCGATGTGTGGATTTATCTAAGGGATCAAGGGCGTTGGTTAGAAAGAGCAAAAATTTTAGATATAGAGGGTGACATAGTTACTCTACGCTACGAAACCGAAGATGAAGATGAAGTATCTTCGTGGGAAGAAATGGTAAGGCTGGAAAGTATTGGAGCTGTAACCCAAAAATTAGCTTCTGTACCGAGGGGATATGTTTCATCTCAAGATATTTTAACTTCCGACGAATGTCCAGAGTCTGAGCAAATTAAGCACCGACCAGACATTTCCGATTAGTTTCGGTTATTTAGTCTCGCTTAATGATCGATTAATAATTATCTAGCTAGATATGCAGCCCGTTGATCTAACCACTTTAGTGGCAATTTGTCATGAACTTCAAAACTCTCTACCCGCTAAGTTAGAGCAGGTTTATCAAAGCGATCGCCACACTATTTATTTGGCACTAAGAACTTTAGAACAGAAACTATGGTTACTAATTTCTTGGCATCCCCAAACCGCCAGAATTCACCTAAGTTTACCGCCACCACCATACCCCGATACATTTACCTTTAGCCAACAGATTTGGCACCAAGTTACAGGGTTGGCATTGGTAGCGATCGCCCCAGTTAGTCCGTGGGAAAGAGTTATTGATTTGCAATTTGCTAAACGCCCTCATGATCCGATCCAAGCGCACCTGTACATTGAAATTATGGGTAAGTACAGCAATGTCATTTTAGTGAATGGGGATGGAGATATTGTTACTGCTTCCCATCAAGTTAGTAGCAAGCAATCACGGGTACGTCCAATTCAAACGGGCGATCGCTACGAGTTACCCCCTGCCTTGGTTGAAGATATTCCCACCCTATCGGAGTCGCTAGAATTATGGGGCGATCGCTTAAGATTAATTCCCCAGCCAATTTTGAGAAGTTTGGTGACTAATTATCGTGGTGTCAGTTCATCCTTGGGGCGATCGCTATTGACCATAGCAGGAATTGATAGTAATACCAGTACAGATAAACTTAGTCCTCAGGACTGGCAAAATCTCTATCAAGCTTGGCAGCAATGGCTACAGTGTTTAGAATCCAAGCAATTTTTCCCTGAGCTAACTACAGATGGTTACACAGTGATCGGGACTTATAATTTTTCTGATTTAAGCTATGAAAATTTAAAGTATGAAAAGTACGAAAGCGTTAATGAGTTAGTGCAAGACTATTACGGCAAAATTACGACAAAACAAGAATTTCAGCAGCTTTACGATCAAGTTAATCAAATTCTACAAACTCATTTCAAAAAATTAAATGCTAAGGCACAGTCATTTCAAGAACGCCTAGAGCAATCTGATCAAGCTGAACTGATTAAAACCCATGCTGATTTACTCATGGCTCATATTGTCGACTGGGAACAGGGAGATACCTCAATTACGATTAAGGACTTTCATAGCCTTGCACCCGTGACAATTCCCCTAGACCCGCAGCAAAATATCATTCAAAATGCCCAGTCACTATATAAAAAATATCAAAAACAAAAACGGGCAAAATTAGCGATCGCTCCATTACTAGAGGCAGTCAATCAAGAAATTCATTATCTCCAACAGGTATATACGGCTGTATCTCATTTAGAAGCAGGGGATTTAAAATCTCTCCAAGAAGTACATCAAGAGTTAGTTCAACAAGGATATTTGACAAGCGATCGCTCTACTCATCAAAATATCAAATCCCAAGGTAAAAATCAGAAATCTAGGCAAAAAGCGGAAACGGTTCTTAACTGTCATCGCTTCAAGAGTCCCAGTGGCTTTGAAATTTGGGTTGGACGAAATAACTATCAAAATGATCAACTCACCTTCAAACTCGCCAACGACTATGATCTATGGCTACACACCCAAGAAATTCCGGGTAGCCATGTCCTTTTACGACTAGAACCCGGAACGGTAGCCGAAGCTCAAGACTTGCAAACAGCCGCAAATCTGGCAGCATACTATAGTCAAGCTCGGCAAAGCGATCAAGTACCTGTAGTGTTTACAAAGCCCAAGCATGTCTTTAAGCCCAAAGGCGCTAAACCCGGAATGGTCATTTATCGACAGGAGCAAATTGTTTGGGGACAACCTGCCGATGTAGTACCGCTTTTGTAGGTATAATTCCAACAATTCAAAAATCATTAGGAGATTAGCTATGAAACAAATTAACTTTTTAGTACTATTTTTGTTCACCATGGCATTGGTTCTATTTGCCCTAGAGAATACAGGGGCAGCCACAATTCAAATCATCCCTGGCACCACATTTGATGCTCCCCTTAGTGTAGAACTAATTGTTGCTATGGGAATTGGAGCTACGATCGCTTGGGTATTTAGTGTATGGACAGGTATTCAAAATGCGATCGCCACTGTGGGGAAAAACAAACAAATTCAAAACCTACAAAGAAAAGTATCAGAACTATCAATTCAAGTGGAAGAGCGGAATAAAATTTTGACCTCATCAACATCTACAGCATCAGTAATTGATGTGGAATCAGAAGAAAAAACTAATCAAGCATAAATTTGTAATCCTAAGACAAAGTAAGCATTTACAGTTACCCTAAAAACTAGAATTTACGAAGATTATTTAACTCCTATAAGGCACTTATGCGTATAACTAAATAAAGTTCTATGGTTCTAATCCTTATTAACTGGCTTTATATAACTCTCATCTGCTATGCCTATGGTTTTATATTACTGAAGTTACTACAAAAGTTAGAGTTAAAAGGTGAAGGTATCCAGCTGCCATTTAGTCTGGTGTGCTTATTGGGACTAGCTGAAGTTTCAGCTTTAAGTACAGTGCTATCGCTATTTATTAATATCGGGGCATTGGCAGTTGTACTGACTACTTTAGTTCCAGTGATTTTTTTTGGATTTCAGAGACAAATTTGCCTAGACGAAGTTAATCGCATAATTAAGCAGGTCAAATTCACTCCTCCTCTATTCAACTTAATTCTAGTTATTATTCAAGTTATCCTAGCGATAAAATGCTCTACTAATATTTTCTTTCATTACGATAGTGGCTTTTATCATCTCCCTTCAATTCGATGGATTGAGACCTATGGTGTTGTACCTGGACTCGTCAATTTATTTGCACCCTTAGGTATAGATTCTATATGGTTCCAGACTAATGCTCTTTTTGGCTTTGCCTTTCTTTTAGATAACCCTTTGCACAAAGTTATAGGGCTAACCATCTGTTGGTCAATATATTTAGTTCTAGGACGAGTAAAAGATTTTATCCTAAATCATACACAGCCATCCTTCAGTTTAGTTTTGCATGTCTTAACCCTAATACCTTTATTAGAGCTATGTAGTAATTTAACTTCTCCATCTACTGATGAACCATCTGCTATTTTTGTATTGTTGGTTTTAGTTTTGACTGCACAGTTTATTGAAACGCAAGCAGAAGAATCCACTAATTTAAGTAATTTAATTGGGATAGCGATCGCTACCTTTTCAGTTTACGCAGTTACGATCAAGCTTAGCTCAATCCCAATTTTACTCTGTACGCTTTATGTATTGTGGACTAGCTACAATAAAAGAGACTTTACCTGGCTAATATTACAGGGTGGTGTTCTCGCAGAATTTTTAATCCCTAAGGCTCTACGGACATTAATTTTAACTGGTTATTTACTTTATCCCTTTCCATATTTAGATATTTTCAATCCTGACTGGAAAATGCCTAAATCCTTCGTTATTGCTGAGATGGAATGGATTCAATCTTGGGCTAGGCTACGCTTTGTTGATAAAAAGTTAGTTCTTAGTAGAGGTATTCAGTACTGGTTTCCATCTTGGATAAATACGTTCTGTTCTAGTCCCATTGCCTTAGGTTTAATTATTTCCATAAGCATATGTCTTATCGGATTAGTTATTTGGAAACAAAAACAAACGCAGATAGTATTTAAGTATGGTGTACTCTATATAACTAGTTTTGTTGGGCTTTTGTATTGGTTCAACGCTGCTCCCTACATTCGCTTTGGATTTGGGTTTCTCTGGGGATTTATTCTTTTATTACTTGTTCCGCCCATCCTATTAAGCCTTGCATCAAATCAACCAATTCTTTTATTTCATCCTCAAGCATATACTGGGATATCGATTACTCTCTTAATTGCTCTTTTACCAATTATGCTTTACTCGGCATCATTTCAGTGGCAGCCATTAGGGGCAGGTATTATGCCTTCAAAAGACTTTTTTGTTAGTGCTAGTTATCGCAAACCAAATGGCTATCCAAAGGCGACTTTAACATTGAGACGTGCTTGTGGATTTAATGTATTTCAACCAATTAAGAATCAATTATGTTGGTACTCTGATGTTCCTTGTTCTCCTTTTTATTATGGTGAGACTATGCTGCGAAGCTCTGATCTACATGATGGGTTCCGAAGTATTCAATCTTGTTCAACCGCTACAACTTTTCAGAGATAAATTCCGTTTAGCAAAATTCTAATCAATCTAATTATGAAAATTTCGATTATTACTGTTTGTAGAAATTCTGAGAAAACTATTGAAACAACTATCAAAAGCGTAGTTTCTCAGACATACAAAGATATTGAGTACATTATTATTGATGGAAACTCGAAAGATAGAACCAAAGATATAGTCTTAAGCTACGGCGATCGCATTAGCAAATTTGTGAGTGAACCCGATAAATGTCTATGGGAAGCCATGAATAAAGGGATTAAACTCGCAACAGGAGATTTTTTATACTTTATAAATTCAGATGACTATATCTTTGACGAAAATGTCATTGGTGATGTCGTTACTTTTATTAAAGAAAGACCTGATGCTGATTTTGTCTATGGTGATATTGAAGTTAGGACACCACCCCATAAACCAGTTATTCAAAAGTCTCCTTATCCAATCGAAATCGTTGAATCTATGGTTATTGGCTGTAGTATTCCCCATGCAGGTAGTTTTATAAAACCTTATTTATTTGAAAAAATCGGTCTTTATAACGAAAACTATAAAATTGGCTCTGATTACGAATGGGTAACTAAATTAATGCAAGATCAAACTCTTAAATTATTTTATATGCCAAGAGTAATTGCTTCATTTTTCTCAGGTGGATTGTCTGGTAATATCAAAGAAAATCTTACTGAAATGTTTGAGATTCAAAATAATGTTCCTATATATCAATCTGATTTCTGGATTGCAAGGCGGCTAGTAGCTATTCAGAAAATATATGCATGTAAATACGAGGAATTATTAGAAGCACGCACACTAGCTGATGAACGTTTTGCTTTTATTGAAGCATCAACCTTAGGTAAATTATTACTTTCAGTAAAAAAAGCTATAAAGGCATTAAAAAGCTAAATCAGTTATTAACCATGAAAATTTCAATTATTACTGTATGTAAAAATTCCCAAAATCATATTGAAAAATCCATTCAAAGCGTAATTTCTCAAACCTATAAAAACATTGAATATATAATTATAGATGGAGCTTCTGACGATAAAACTTGTGAAATAATTAATAAATATAAAAACCATATTCACGCTTTTAAAAGTGAGCCAGATCATAGTCTATATGAAGCCATGAATAAAGGTCTTAGGTTGGCATCAGGAGATTTTTTATATTTTTTAAACTCTGATGACTATATTTTCGATGAACGAGTAATTAGTGATGTTGTAAATTTTATTACTAAAAATCCGAAATCTGAATTCATCTATGGTAACTGCCAAACTCGATCACCTCTGGGAATATTATCAGTCTATGAACCAGTGGAGCCTAAGAAGATTCTTGATGAAATGCTAATTTTAGGAGATTTTCCGATTCAAGCAGCATCATTTTTTAAAGCTGAATTATTCACGAGATTTGGTAATTTTAGTGAAAATTATAGAATTGCTTCTGATTATGAATGGTACACCAGAATTTTAAATGCACAAAATGTCTATTTATTTTATTATCCAAGAATAATTTCTTCATTTTATCGAGGCGGGTTATCCAGTGATTTTCGTAAAGTCTTCCCAGAAGTATGGGCTATTCAGGATAAAGCATTAGTTTATCAAACTGACTATTGGAAAAAACAAAGAGTGATTAAATTGCAAGAATTAATCATTAAAACTGAACAACTAACAAAAGAAGCTAATTTATTAGCAGCTAATCGTCAAAATATTATTAACGTTATTAGTATATTTAACCAAAGCTTTAATAGAATTTATCAATCTAATAAATTTAATCTCAACAACAGAAATAATTAAAAATGAGAATTTTAATTGATGGTACACCTATTAAATCTAATCCCAGTGGAGTAGGTTTGCATTTATTGAATTTAATCCATTGGTTATATATCTTACAAGATAGAAATTCTCTTAATTTTAGCTATGAAATGGGAATATCCTATCAACCTGGATTAAAAAATTGGCTTAAAGGTAAGCAGATTTTTCCTGACCTTATTAATTCTTATCCCAATCTTTATAGCTTACCTATTCCTGTTAGATTAGTGAATCCATTTTTACTATATGCTCCAACATTATTTTGCAATTGTTTTGAACCTACTCTAGGTTATCCAGATATAATTCATGGGACAAATTATTTAGTTTATCCATTTAAAAGAAGTCTTAAGATATTAAATATTTATGATTTAACCTTTATTAAGTATCCTGAGTATGTTGATGCTGTTGTTGGCAAATATTTTGCAGTTGTTAAGCAATGTCTTACTTGGACTGATTTAATAATTTCTAGTTCTGAGAGTATTAAGCAAGATATTATTGAATACTTAAGTTTTCCCGCAGAACGCATCCATGTTACCCCTTTAGCTAGTAGATATAATCATAAATTTATTGAAAATTTTAAGCCTGAGATATTGACTTCATCATTCGCCAATTACGATTTTACTAAACCATATATCTTATTTGTCAGCACTATCGAACCTCGAAAAAATATTAAGGCTTTAATTACAGCCTTTAACTCACTAAAGCAAAAATATAAGATTGAGCATAACCTAGTTTTAATTGGACAAAAGGGTTGGAACTATACACCTATATTTGAGGCGATCGCTAACTCTGCATACACACACAATATTTATCACCTAGACTATCTTTCCGACGAATTAGTCGCAGCTTTCTATGCTAAAGCAGATGTTTTTGTTTATCCGTCTCACTATGAAGGATTTGGCTTACCGATTTTAGAAGCTATGACGTTGGGTGCACCAGTGATTACATCTAATGTTTCGTCAATGCCAGAGGTGGGAGGAAATGCAGCAGTATTAATTGATCCTAATAATTCTGAAGAATTAGCTGAAAGTATTTTAAAAGTAATTAGCGATCGCAATTTCAGAAATGAACTAATTACAAAAGGACAGGAAAGAGCTAAAGCCTTCTCATGGGAAAAAACTGCCCTAGCAACCCTAGAAGGCTATCAAAAAGTATTAAGGTGAAGAATTACTTAAAACGATCCCAGCGCCACAGAGAAATTTTCTTACCTTGAGCTAATCGCCACATCAAGTACAAATTTAGGACAAAATAAGTTGAAGTTAAAGTCGCCTTAGATAGCCCTTGGGTAATCTGACTACTTTCTCCAAGCATCGTATAGCCAGAAAGCCAAATTAAAAGGAGTATTAAAGAAACTTGAGCAATCTCCTTAAGTTGCTTACTACCACGGCTACTGATCAATGCCATGAGGGCAGGAAGAGTCCCAAAAACTGGAACTAAACATGAATACATAAATACTTTTTGTCGAGAGGAAATTTCTAGTTTTAGGTTGTTTGGTTTCTTACCCATATATTTACCCCGTATTAAGCTCAGGTTTATGTGTGGAATTTATTGATGCCAGATCGGGACGTAAATCTCTCGCCCCATTTAGATAAATATGCTGAATTTTTGATTGTTCTAAACAGCTATTAACGTGAAGCAATACACGAATACACTTACTCAGCCCACCTTTTACATACATTTGCTGTACATCAATCAAAGGTACATATTCCCAATCCCTGCGAGAACGAGCAATTTGAGCAGGAAAGATAACATCAATATCAGGGGTAACTGAGAAAGTAACGCTCACAATTTCCTTGGGATCAATTTGATTTTTTTCTTCGATCGCCGTCATCAGTTCTAGTACAGCCGCACTCACTGCCTCTACCGTATTTGCTTCTACGGTTGTTGCCCCTCTTACTCCTCTCACTCGCCAGCCCACAGTTTTTTCCCCAGTCTTTTTATCTACCAGATTGTACCGTTTTGCTAGATATTTTCATATTTTTAGATCGGTGAAGCCTAGGAAGGGCTATCTAGTAAAATTACTTGCTTTTGACAAGCAGCAGCATCAATCAAAATATGAGTTTATTTACTTTTGCTTAAAGCCTTATAATTCTTCAATATTATAAAAATTTTAATAATTAATTTAGGCGGACGATTTGTGCCAAAAGCAGGCATTATATTCAACGATTCCAAACCAGTTGCCGAAAAAGCAGCCCTAGAGATCAAATCATGGTTAACTAATCAAGGCTGGGAAGTACTGATTACAACTGGGCAGGGAGGTATTTTGGGCTATGGTAAACCCAACAGTCCCGCCTGTCATACACCGATTAAGAGCTTAGTGCCATCAGGCTTTGATCAAGATATGTCCTTTGCTATTTCCCTAGGCGGAGATGGAACTGTCCTGTCAGCATTTAGGCAAATTGCCCCTAAAGGTATTCCCCTCTTAACCATTAATACTGGACACATGGGCTTTTTAACGGAAATTTATCTTTCCCACTTGCATGAGGCTCTAGAACAGATGATCAGTGGCAGCTATGTGGTTGAACAACGATCAATGATTGCCGTCCAAGTATTTGATCGAGTTGGGCTAATTTGGGAAGCTTTATCGTTAAATGAAATGGTGTTGCATCGAGAACCATTAACTAGTATGTGCCATTTTGAAATTACGATTGGCAAGCATACTCCCGTAGATGTGGCGGCGGATGGGGTAATTATTTCTACGCCCACGGGTTCCACCGCCTATGCTCTATCAGCGGGCGGTCCAGTGATAGAACCCGGAATTCCTGTTTTACAGTTGGTGCCAATTTGCCCACATTCCATGGCTTCAAGGGCATTGGTTTTTTCTAATACGGAAAAAGTCATCGTTAAGCCTGCAAATCAACACCGTTTAGTTTTGGTGGTGGATGGTAACGCTGGATGTTATGTTTATCCTGACTATCACGTTAAGGTGGAGCGATCGCCCTACGCAGCCCGATTTATTCGCTTAGAACGAGGAGAGTTTTTGCGGGTACTTAGGGAAAAACTAGGCTGGGGCTTACCCCATATTTCTAAGCCAACTTCGGTGGAGTTACCCTAATTACTGGTAGCAACATCTAACTTATATGGAGCCTCAGTATCTCCTTTAGTCCTCACTAAGATTTGATAATTGCCACTCAGGGTTTTGGTGATCTTAGGAGGATTAATATTATTAGAATCCCAAACCACCACCCCGTCAGGATTAATGATTTCAGCAAAAATATTACCAATAATTCCTACTTCTAGGGTTTGTCCATCTAACACATTCACACTATAGCGAATTTGTTGCTGAGGTTTGACATTGCCACCCACGGAGGTACTCAATAATCCGGGCGGGAATTCTAAGGTTTTAGAAATTTCAGGATTGTTTGAATTATTTGGATTGGCAGTGGGATCAGGGGTGGGAATAGGCGTTGGTGTAGGTTTAGGCTTAGGAATCACAGGTTCCTCTAGTTGTACTTCCAAATCATAGTTACTTTCGGTAGTGCCACTAGCGGTTTTAATGATAATAAAGTATGCCCCCGTAGCTGGCAGCTTCCCTCTCCAGTAGCCAATGGTAAGGTTGCTAGAATAATTATCTATGGGCTTTTGATCAACATAAATCAAAGTCATCACCAAGCCAGACCCAGTCAATGCCGCCGTTAGGGTTTGCCCCTTCTTCCCATCAAGTCGATAGGTAATAGTTTGATCGGCAGTAATACTATCGCTAACTTTAGCTTGATTATTTTGTAAATCCAGTCCCTTATTGATGTTAGTTGGTATCGATGGCGGAGGGGGAACAATTGTCGTCCTTGGGATGTCTTTGTAATTTAAAACCAATGAAGCGATCGCCCATGCCCCAATTCCTGAAATAACGACTAGACCAATTCCTAATAAAATTCCTGATAGATTACTTTTTTGAGATTTCACAAACTTCTGTGTTGCCAGTTGCGTTGATAGTTGTGTAGATAGATTTTGATTGTTAGATACAGAGGGTTGCGCCCCTACCATAAAAGTCTTGACCTGCGATAAAGAGGCTTGGGCAAACTCTAGGGCTGCTAATACCTCTTGGGCATTACTATAGCGGTCATTAGGCTTAAAACTCAACATTTTGTCTAATACTTGCTTGAGTCCTGCACTAACCGAGGCAAACTGCTCCCAATGCCAAGTTAAACTCACATCATCAAATAGTTCTTGAGGTTCTTTCCCCGTTAGTAAAACCACTGCTGTTGCTGCTAAAGCATAGAGATCACTATTAGGATAGGCGCGTCCCGATTGCATTTGTTCAGGGGGAGCATAGCCCAGTTTACCCACAACTGTAGAATGAGAAGAGTGAGATAAAAGTTTAGTGGCAGTTTCTTTAACTACGCCAAAATCAATTAATACTGGTAGGCGATCGCTGTTACGTAAAATTAAATTTTCGGGAGAAATATCCCTGTGGATAATATGGTGACTATGTAAATACACCAGAATCGGTAAAACCGTAAGTAATAACTCTGTCACCTCAGCTTCACTAAATGTAGTTTTACGCTTAACGCACTCAATTAAAATATCCCTAAAGGTTTTTCCATCCACATAATCCTGCACCAAAAATAAACGTCCAGACGCTTCAAAGGTGGCTCTAAATTGGGGAACCTGCGGGTGTTTAATCTGATAAAGAATACTGGCTTCCCGTTGAAATAATTCCTTTGCTTTTTTGATTGCTTCGGGAGTAGGGCTGTAGGGAATAAACTCCTTAAGAACACAGGGCTCATTAAACCTTTCCATATCCTCCGCCATGTAGGTTCGCCCCATACCTCCTTGACCTAAGATATTTTTGATAATGTAGCGATCGCGCAGGATAGAACCCGAAAGAATTGGCGGTTGCATTAACTTATTAATTTTCTAGGTTTAAATTTCTAGGGTTTAAGTTTTTACTCTAAATCGAGGTTTTGTATATCTTGATATGAATAGAACTAAATTTTAAGCTACGATGGAAGAATCCATAATCTCATTCTAGCGTTGTTTAGGTAGAGTAGTCATGAGTCAAGTTGATCCCGAGCAGAGTGATCAGTTATTAGAAAAGCTCAAACATGAGTTACATAACTGTCAAACCCAATGTAATCAGGCTCATCTCTTTTTGGCTGAGATTTGTAATAAGCTCAACGTCACTCAAGATTTACTTAGCCAGTACCAAGAATTCTCTAAGACGAAAGAAAAGCAAATCATAGCCCTTGAGCATGAACTAAAACTTAAGTCTGAGCAACTTGCACTCGTTAGCTCTGAGCATGAAGAACTACGACGGCGGATCAAATCAGAAAAACATAATGCTTCGCAATATAAAGCCGCATTGCATAGATGTTTAGATACTTCCCATTTATCCCCCGAAGAAGCAAAGCAAGTATTCACTCAAGCCCGTAAACTTACCCATAATTCTTCCCACCTCTTACCTGAAAGAGAAGAAAAATCTGCGGTTTCTTCCCAAAGCCATCATGGGGTTGGTCTAGTTCCCCATCCCATTGATTCGCCTAAGTTCTTGCAAGACATGGGGAATCCAAGTCATTCAAGTCAGCATTCAATCCAGTCTTCAAATCAGCAGTTATCTGATATCAAACCTCCAGCTAAGCCTTCAACTTCAGCCCACAAGCCCCATGAAGTTTTAGCAGCTAAAGCTATATCTGAAGAGAAGCCCAAGTCTCCTACCATTAAATTACCTCAGTTTGCCCCACTTAAACCTCGATGATTGGCTATTTACGAGGTACGTTAGTTGAAATTAAAACAGGTGATTTGAAAAAATCGATCCCAACTATTACCCTTGATATTCAAGGCATTGGCTATGAGGTACAAGTTACTGCCAATTCTCTGAGTAAATTACCTGCCATTGACGAATCATTAAAACTATATACCTATCTCCAAGTCAGAGAAGATCGATTAGGATTATTTGGTTTTTTATCTATTAGTGAACGGGATTTATTTAGGGAGTTAATTGCGGTTTCAGGTATTGGGACCCAAATGGCGATCGCTTTAATTAATACCCTAGGCATAGAAGACTTAGTCAAAGCGATCGTTACCAGTAATACCCGCATTCTTAGCCTTACCCCCGGAGTCGGTACTAAAACTGCTGAAAGAATAGCCTTAGAGCTAAAATCAAAATTAGCAGATTGGCGACTTTCCCAAGTAGGAACGGCTAGCACTTTTATTGTGGCAGTGCAAGAAGATTTAGAAATGACCCTACTCGCACTAGGATATAGTCCTAAAGAAATTAATCAGGCATTAGGAGCGATCGCCACATCACCCCTACTTATCAATAATCAAGATCTAGAAACATGGCTAAAAGTAGCAATTAACTGGTTAAGTCAAAATAGTTGTTAAATCACCTTTTACCTTAATCACCTAAAGTCAAGCAGTTAAAGATAAAACCATACCTTCCCTTGCCATAATTGCGCCCGGAAATTGCTCTTTTGCTTTTTTACCCACCTCATCCAAATAATCATCATCATGGAGGGGATCGTGATGATAGATTACTAAGGTCTTAACGTTTGCGCTCTCTGCCACCTTAATTGCCTCCTGCCAAGTTGAATGTCCCCATCCCACCTTAGGTGAGACTTTTGACCAATACTGCTCATCGCTGTAAGTAGCATCCAAAATTAAAACATCAGCATTACGTGCCAGATTAACTAAATTTTGATCAATTCCGTCAGCAAAATGTTCAGTATCCGTAGCATAGACGATCGCATAGTTATCCCAACAAACTCTATAGCCCGTAGCCTCACCTGGATGGTTAAGCATCCCCGTTTCCACAATCACGCCATCACCAAGATCAATTTTTTCGCCAATTTCAATATTGTGAAATTTCATCGTGGAACCCATAATTCTCAAAGGTACAGGAAAATTAGGGTGATGCATTTGATCTTCTAGCCGTTCTTGTAAGGTAGCTCCATTGGGGGCAATTCTGCCATAAATGTCAAAAGTATTACCTTTAATAAATGCAGGAATAAAAAAAGGAAAGCCTTGAATATGATCCCAATGACTATGGGTAAAAAAGATGTGTCCCTCCACAGGCATTTCTTTGAGCAGATACTGTCCTAATGCCCTGATTCCAGTTCCCCCATCCATAATAAGACGTTTACCGTGACAGCGAATTTCCACGCAGGGAGTATTGCCACCATAGCGCACAGTTCCCACCCCCGGAGTGGCAATGCTACCTCTTACACCCCAAAAGTGGACTGAAAACTCTTTTTCACTGATAGGCATAAATATTTTTATATTAACTGAGGTAGTAACTGGTAATTAAATTGGATTATATTCCGGTATTCTAAAAACGCTCTAAAAGCGATGTAAACCAATAATGTTCTTAGCTTATGACATTACTTTATCGTTAGCCTATCCTAACAATGTAATAAGCTAATAAACCCTGAATCGTAATTATTCCAGTTTTTTATTCTATAACTAGTGACATAAATCACATATATACTGTAAGTAAGACTTTAAGCAAGGATTTCTTTACCTAATTTTTACCTGAACCAGTAAATTGATGCAATTCTTAAGCAATCTTTGTATTTGTATTTACCAATTTTTTAACCAGAACAGCTACAATAACTTCTAGTCGAGGTTCGGGTTCAAGATTTGCACAATTTCATGATTGATCAAGCTCTTTCCGAAGTCTGGCGTTACAACAACGAATTTTCAGTTTTGGAGAGATTTTACAGTGACTATTTATGTAGGTAACTTGTCATACCAAGCCAGTCAAGAAGACTTAATGGAAGTTTTTAATGACTACGGTAAGGTTAAGCGAGTACAACTCCCCACCGATCGCGAAACTGGTCGGATGCGTGGATTTGCTTTTGTCGATATGGAAGAAGATTCCCAAGAAACAGCCGCAATTGAAGCTCTGGACGGAGCCGAATGGATGGGGCGTGATCTAAAGGTAAACAAAGCTAAGCCCCGTGAAGAACGTGGTGGTGGCGGTAATCGAGGTGGCGGCAGAAACCGTTACTAAGTTATCTTTTGGGTTACATCATATATTCATCAGAAACTAAAATATGGGCTGCTCTGGCAACATTGCTGGGGTGGCTTTATTTTTACGGTTTTCCTCAATGGCTTAAACTCGCAATTGGGTTATTATGCAACCTAGGGTTGAGCTGACTGTTCTGACTGTTGACTTCACAAATTATGCAAAATTTCCGTAACTACTACGAAATCCTAAATCTACCAAAAACCGCATCCGCAGACGAAATTAAGGCTGCCTATCGCAGCTTAGCGCGGAGGTACCACCCCGATGTTAATCCCGGGGACAAAACTGCTGAAGATCGGTTTAAAGAAATTGGTGAAGCATACGAGGTTTTATCTGATCCCACTAAAAGACAACAATACGATCAGTTTGGTCAGTTTTGGAAGCAAGGAGGGTTTCAAGGCGGTAGATCAAGGTACGATGATGGGGCGGACTTTAATCAAAATAACGAGGTTGATTTTAGCCAATTTAGTGATTTTCAAGAGTTTGTTGATCAACTTTTAGGCAAGTTTAGAACCAATGAGGCACGCAAGCCCGAACCAAATTATAACTATCGTCCTCCCAGTGCTGCTCCTAGAACTGCCACTCGCCGTGATACCGAAGCTTTATTAACTCTGCCTTTGGAAAGAGCCTATGTGGGGGGAAGAGAGAGAATTAGATTAGAAGATGGGCGATCGCTAGAAGTAAATATGCCCCCAGGAGTAATGACTGGACAACGCATTCGTCTCAAAGGGCAGGGTCCTGCGGGAGGAGATCTGTTCCTCAAAATTAGCTTACAAGCCCACCCATTTTTTACCCTTGAGGGTTATGATATCCGTTGTCAGTTACCCGTATCTCCTAGTGAATCAGTTTTAGGGGTACAAGTCGAAGTCCCCACCCTAAGCGGAGTGGTCAAACTTAAAGTTCCACCGGGGGTGCAATCGGGACAGAAGTTACGTTTGGCAGGAAAGGGTTTTCCTAAGGATGCCCGCAGTTTTGGTGATCAATATGTAGAAGTGCAGATTGTAGTTCCCAAGAATCCTACGGGACGAGAACGGGAACTTTATGAACAGTTACTAAAAATCCAAACCTATGATCCAAGGGAATATTTGGGCAGGGTTTAGTATGAATTGATTGTGGCGGCAATCGCTTTAGCAATACTAATTAGAGCTTTAGCTGAGGCAGATTCTGGATGATCTAATACTATCGGTATGCCGCGATCGCTACCTTTTCTTAAATCAATTTCTAAAGGTACACAGCCTAATAAAGGTACTTGTAACTCTGAGGCAGTTTTAGAACCTCCCCCAGAACCAAAAATATCATACTGGCGATCGGGTAAATCTGGCGGGATAAAGTAACTCATATTTTCCACAATTCCTAAGACAGGTACTCCCATTTGCTCAAACATTTTTAGACCTTTGCGCGCATCTAAGAGGGATACGGTTTGAGGCGTAGTCACAATTACCGCACCAGCCAGTGGCACAGACTGTACTAAAGTTAACTGAGCGTCCCCTGTACCTGGAGGCATATCTACAATTAAATAATCTAGTTCTCCCCAATTAGCTTGATATAAAAACTGTCTGATTACGCCATTTAACATGGGACCTCTCCAGACGATGGGCTGATCCTTATCTACTAAAAATGCCATAGAAATCATCTTGACACCGTGGTTAAATGCAGGCTGAACTATATCCTTACCACTCGCATCTTTAATCACTTCCATACGAGCAGCATCCATACCGAGCATTAAAGGCACATTAGGACCATAAATATCTGCGTCTAAAATGCCCACTTTAGCTCCCATTTCTGCTAAAGCTACTGCTACATTCACTGATACACTGGTTTTACCCACACCGCCTTTACCGCTAGAAATTGCTACGATATGCTTAACTCCTTGCACAGGAGTCAGACTAGAAACTGGGGAAGATGGGACTGGTGGTTTTTCAGGCATATCCACTTTAACCCACACATCTTTAACATCTGGCAGGGACTTAACTACAGTTTTACATTGATCTATGAGGGATTGCTTAACGGCAGGTGCTGTATTACCACCTAGAACAAGGGTAAAACCAACAATCCCTGATGGTTTGATATTGATATCTCGAATCATGTTAAGTTCAACTAAGCTCTTGCGTGATTCTGGTTCTTGGATAGGAGTCAGAGCTTTAAAAATTGCCGCAGCATCGAGTAAGGTCATTTATTTAAAAGTAGTTAAAAGAGCTAGAAAGCTAAAATTAAACAGAGTAGCGCAACATATCCAAAGACTTAGAATAACAGAAAATCTCACAGTGCAATCTAGCAAGATAGTGGCGTAACCGAGAGTTTTCACCCTCAACTCTGGTCATGTAAGTCTTGCTGATAAAAAGTTTTAGCACTGCGATCGCACATGCGTTCCATAAAGACTGGCTTTACCGAGTCCAGTGGCTTCAGAGATTTTACTAAGGCGTCATAGACATATTGCCGAAATAGGTTAAGTAAAAATGGAATATAAGTAAGTCATTGACATTATACCAAATGATCGGTACAATATTTGTGTATCGAACGATCGGTACAAATTGTTTAACTCTTAAAAAATCCAATCCAAAATTAAACCTATGATTAAGCTCTACGGACATGAACTTTCGGGTAACAGCTACAAAGTTAAATTGCTTCTTTCCCTACTTCATCTTGAATATGAATGGATAAAAGTTGATTTAATGCAAGGGGAACATAAAGGTGAGCAACATTTAGCTCGAAATCCCTTTGGTCAAGTTCCTGTGTTGATCGATGGTGACGTTACTTTAGCTGATGCCCAATCCATTCTGGTCTATTTGGCACGAAAATATGGAGGCGATCGCTGGCTCCCCTTAGATGCTGTAGCCTTAGCACAAGTAGTACGTTGGCTATCTACGGCTGCGGGAGAAGTACGGCAGGGGACAGAAAATGCGCGACTCTATTACCTATTTGGGGCGACTAATATCAATATTGAACTGGCTACGCAAAAATCTGGATTTATCCTCAATCAACTGGATCAACATCTAAGTACAAGGAATTGGTTAGAATTTGAACACCCGACAATTGCTGATATTGCTATTTTCCCGTACATTGCCCTAGCTGCTGGTGGCAAGATTGATATTAAACCCTATTCCCATGTTTTAGCTTGGATTGAACGGGTTAAACAGTTATCTGGATTTGTAGCAATGGTAGGAATTTAAAATTCATAGAAAATTAAAGATATGCAAACAAGTTGAGGATGAGAAATCTATGCCCAGTAAATTTGGAGAGATTGCCTTTACCCCTGCCGTTAAAGCCGTACAGGAGCGCATGGGTTCCCGTGAGACCTACGATCGCTATATTGCTAAAGGTGCTGCCAATGATACAATTACCCCTGAAATTGCGGAATTTATTGCCAGTATGGATGGTGCCTACTTGGGAACAACTGGATCAAATGGCTATCCTTACATTCAGTTTCGCGGCGGACAAAAAGGATTTCTCAAGGTTCTTGATCCAAAAACGATTGGGTTTGCTGACTACAGAGGGAATGTGCAGTATGTGTCTGTGGGCAATATGGATGATAACGATAAAGCTTTTCTGTTTTTAATGGACTATCGTCATCGTCGTCGCCTCAAATTATGGGGAAGGGCATACTACACCGAAGCGGATAAAAGTCTGATTAGCCAAGTAATTGATTCAGACTATTCGGCAGTAGTAGAAAGAGCAATCATTTTTAAGATTGAGGCATATAGTTGGAACTGTCCGCAGCATATACCGATTCGCTATTCCCAAGCAGAAGTCGAAGCAATGCAGACTAGAATTACTGAGTTGGAAAACTTGCTTAGTGAGGCTAAGAAGAAATAACTATGAAACTTCATGCAGATTTTAGTCAGCGTGTGGTCGTTGATAGTGAAGCCTTAAATTGGGTTGATTCGCCCATGATTGGGGTGCAGCGTCGGATGTTAGAACGTGATGGCGAAGAGGTCGCAAGGGCAACTTCAATCGTCCGCTATGCTCCCAATAGTCATTTCTCTGCACATACCCACGGTGGTGGTGAAGAGTTTTTTGTCCTTGAAGGTACTTTTTCTGATGAATACGGTGATTATCCTGCGGGGACTTACGTCCGTAATCCTGTTGGATCAACACATACGCCTTTTAGTAAGGAAGGCTGCACAATTTTAGTTAAGCTCTGGCAAATGGAACCCGATGATCAGGAACGGGTGGCGATCGCTACTACCCAAACAGCTTGGCTTAATGGCTTAGTCAAGGGATTACAGGTAATGCCTCTCCATAGCCATAAAACTGAAAATGTTGCCCTAGTTAAGTGGGATGTTGGTACCCAGTTTCAACACCATATTCATTTAGGTGGAGAAGAAATCTTTGTACTGGATGGCATCTTTGAAGATGAGTTTGGGGCTTATCCCAAGGGTAGTTGGCTGCGTAATCCCAAGGGTAGTAAGCATACTCCCTTTAGTCAATTAGGTTGTTTAATTTATGTCAAAGTTGGACATTTAAATCAAAAATAGAAAAACATTATATTTGCTCATATTTACTTTGAATGGGCAATTACCTTAAATTAGGTTAGATAAGGTGACTTTCAGTAACATTCATTAATTTCTATCTTTAAAAAATAGACCTGCAAGGATGTAACGAGTAAAATCCCTAAAACTCTTACTAGAAGACAGTTCGATAGTTCTTGGTTTTTGCTCAACAACTCTATTTAGCAGTTATGAATACTTGGTTACAAATATTTCTGGTAATTCTGGCGATCGCAGTAATACCATTTTTCTTGATGTGCTGGAATATTGCCAAAATAACTTTGCGCTCGGTGCGTCACGTTATCCCAGCCACTACCGAACCACCAGAATTTGTTAAAAATACATTACAGTCCACGATTTCTGAACTCCAATCATTAGGATTTAAGTTTTTAGGCTATTACGAAATTGAAAAAGCCAATCTGAATGCTGATAAATCAGACTGGGGGGTGCTGTTTTGTGATGAATCACATCAAGTATATGTTGGAGGTTCAATTCCTGAAGTTACTATTTTAGATAATCCACCTGTTAACATTGCCTTCTCCAGCTTTTTTGCTGATGGTGGCTATGTTTCTACGATTAACCTTAAGCTTGACCCAAAACTCAAGGCTATTGTCAGTCAACCTAAGCCAGAGATCAGTCGTATTCAACATCTGGGATTTGCTACCATTCCCGATCTGTGGCAAAAGCATCAAGACATCCTCCAAGAACAATCCTTAACTCGTGAAATCCTTACCCTTGATCCTGAAGCCTATCAAGAAACTATAGAACGAAATGCAGCGATCGAAGTCAGTCGCTTGGTTTCTACCAAAGAAATGGTGTGGGTGGAGCCAGACAAATCCTATCGTTACGGTTGGTTGCTGATATTGCGATCGGCTTTAATTTATACCCCTATGGTGTGGTCTGCGATATTTGCGAATTTTGCAGGTGGAACTTCTAAATTGAATCAGGTGCCAAGCCTCGAACTAGAAATCAGTCAATTTCAAGCTCAACTAGAACAGAAGCCCGCAAAACTCTCTCCCAAATTGCAACGGGCTTTAGCGTTGGGAACGTTAGCGATATTTATGGTGGTTTATGCTGCGTGGTTTTCATGGCAAGGAATGCTAATTTTTGTCGGCGTACTCTTATTCCATGAGGGTGGTCATGTACTGGCGATGAAATGGTTTGGATATCGGGATGTAACAATGCTATTTATTCCATTTCTCGGAGCCTTGGCAACGGCAAGAAAAGATAATGCTTCCCTTACGGAAAAAGTCTGGATATCTTTGGCGGGTCCGTTACCCGGATTAATTATAGGTACTGGGTTAGCGATCGCTTTTTTTAATGTCGATCATGGTATTTCTGGATTTGCAAATGATTCATGGATTCACACTTTAACATTCACCCTAATTGGACTGAATTTATTTAATTTGCTGCCAGTTTATCCCCTTGATGGTGGACAAGTTGCTGACCTATTATTATTTTCTAGTAATCCCTACTTGAGTGTATTGTATAAAAGCTTAGGCGTAGGACTATTCATTCTAATTGGCTTAAAACAACCATTATTTCTAGCTTTTGCGTTTTTAATTGCCCTATCCGTTCCCCACAGTTTTCGCGTAGCAAGGTTACAGAAACGATTACAAGAGAATTTCCAAAATAATCCACCCACCGAGCGACCAGAACTAATCCGCCATATTTTTGAAAACCTGCAACAGCCACCTTACAATAGGTTTGCCTTTGCCCAAAAAAGTCTTATTGCTAAAGGTATTCTTGATATTCAAAGGGAAAAATCCGCCCATTGGTACACCAGACTTGGGCTCAGTGCTATCTATATTATTAGTCTGATTGGAGGAGCGATCGGGGGACTATATGCGATTTTCCCAAATCCTCAGGCTTGGGCAGGGATGGCTAAATACTTGAGTTATATCGGCAAAGATGCCAAAGTGATCGTGCAACAGGAATCGCAATCAAGAATCGAGGAAGCAAATCGCAAGCTTCAAGCCAACCCTAAAGATGCCAAGGCATACCAAGATCGCAGCAGTGCCTATCTTATGCTAAAGAACCTCCCCCAAGCTCTAGCCGATGCCAACCAAGCGATTAAACTCGATCCTAAATCCGAACATAGTTATGCCTTACGGGGACAGATTCGGCGAATGTTGAAGGACACTAAAGGCGAGGAAGCAGATTACAAAATCTTTCAAACGCTCTACGCTCAAAAGCAGATTGATCTTGCCAGTTCAAAACTACAAACCAATCCCCAAGATATTAGCTATTATCTTATCCGTGGTCATGCTTACGCTCAGATAGGTAATTCAACAAAGGCATTAGCAGATTTTAATCAGGCATTAAAACTAAAGCCTCAAAATGCTGCCATATTTTTAAGCCGAGGGCAGTTTTACTTGGACAATAAAAATTACTCACAAGCTTTGGCAGACTCCAACCAAGCCATTAAACTCCAACCTAAATCTAGTGAAGCATACTATTTTAGAAGTGAGGTATATAAGCAACTTGGAGACATGCTGAAAGCCGATGCTGATGCTAAAAAAGCGGAAAGCTTCTATTCAGATAAAGATGTTGAAGATACGGAACCTTAACCTAAAATCCGCATAAGGCAGAGTCTCCTGATTAAAGATAAAAACTACGATAAGATTCTTACTAAATAATGTTTTGACTTCAGCTATGACCACAGACACAATTTTCAGTAGGATCATCAGAAAAGAAATTCCCGCAGATATAGTCTATGAAGATGATTTGGCTTTGGCATTTCGGGATATTACTCCCCAAGCTCCTGTGCATATTTTAGTAATTCCGAAACAGGCGATCGCCAAAATTAGTGATGCCCAACCTGAAGATCAAGCTCTTTTAGGACATTTATTATTAGTGAGTGCAAAAGTGGCAAAGGCAGAGGGTTTGGAAAATGGCTTTCGGCTAGTAATTAATAACGGTGATGATGGCGGGCAAACTGTTTATCATTTACATATTCATATTCTGGGCAAACGCTTTATGCAATGGCCCCCCGGTTAAGCTTCTAGTTAAAGTATTTACTATGAATGATCCCTATTGGCTCCTAGGTGCGATCGCTATTCTTTTAGTATTAGATTTAACCTCGAATTTGCTTTGGACAAGAACCTCAAGAAAATTATTATCATCCCTGCGAGCAGAAATTGAGGCTTTAAAACAAGATGCTGCCAGATTAAAAGAACAAATCGAGGCACAACGACAGTTAATTGCCACGGAATATAAGCTGATTACCTTTGAACAACTGCAAACTTTATTAACCCAGTATCCTAGTCTCAAAAAAATTCTTGAAGTTCAGCCCGATTTCCCTGCAAAGCATATTATGGGTTTATTTGTCCCCTTAGACAACTTGATCCAGTCTTGGAAATATGAAACTATCGGCACGCCTTGGGAACAAGTATATTTTGATCCTAAATATCACCAAGCAGATACGGCTGATATGCGAGTTGGTGAAAAAGTTTATATTCGGTTTGTGGGTTATTGTGTTGGCGATCGCATTCTTGCCCCTGCCAAGGTAAGTCGAAATTTACCGATTTAAGATAATTAAAGTAAACTAGCTCCATATTCCTTATTCTAACTATTGCTATGAAACCTACTGTTAGCCTGTTGTCTGCCTCTAGTTATGAATTAGAGTCCTTGCAAATCGCTTTAGAGCAATTATTGGAACCGCTCGGTGGCATGGCGAATATTGTTAAAGCTGGCGATCGGGTGCTATTAAAACCCAACTTGCTCACTGGTTCCCGACCCACAAAGGAATGTACAACCCGTCCCGAAATTATTTATTGTGTGGCAAAAATGGTACAAGCAGTAGGAGGTAAGCCTTTCTTAGGAGATAGCCCCGCCTTTGGAACTGCTAAAGGAGTCGCCAAGGCAAATGGTTTAATAGCGATCGCTGAAGAGTTAAATATTCCCATTGTTGAATTTCATGGACAGCGTTACCAAACCGAAAGTGATTTTCAGCACCTGCGCCTAAGTAAAGAAGCAATGGATGCCGATGTTGTGATTAACTTACCCAAGGTTAAATCCCATGTGCAGTTAACCGTAACGATGGGGGTCAAAAATCTATTTGGATGTGTACCGGGAAAAATGAAAGCTTGGTGGCACCTTGAAGCAGGTAAAGATGTTGGTAAATTTGCACGGATGTTAGTGGCAACTGCTGAGGCGATCGCACCATCGTTAACAATTATGGATGGCATTATTGGGCATGAAGGCAATGGACCTAGTAATGGTGAACCTAAATACATCGGAATGCTGGCTGCTTCAACGGACGTATTTGCCTTAGATCGTGTGGTAATCGAAGTTTTAGGGGTTAATCCCGAACTTGTGCCGACCCTGCGAGTGGGTAAGTATCAAAATCTCAATCAAATTGCGATCGCTGGCACATCAATTCAAAATCTGCAAATTCATGATTGGCAACTACCTACAACTATTATTCCCATTGACTTTGGCTTTCCACGGGTTGTTAAATCCACCTTCAGACACTTATATATCAAGTTTATTAAGGAACCAATGGCAACCTATGCTAAAAGCTAGGGATTCTGGAGTAAAATTATCCGCACATATAAGTAGTAACTGGAAATTGGCATAAGTGGGTATAATTGTTGACAACATTTCAAAGCGATTTGGTAATTTTCAAGCATTAGATCAAGTCAGTGTTGAAGTTAAAACTGGTTCCCTAGTTGCACTTTTAGGACCATCAGGATCGGGTAAATCAACTCTACTCCGCATGATTGCAGGGTTAGAAGTTCCAGATCAAGGCAGAATTATTCTCACGGGTGAAGATGCTACCTTTCAAGATGTTCAAGATCGCAACATTGGTTTTGTTTTTCAGCATTATGCTCTGTTTAAGCACTTAACGGTGCGCAAAAATATTGCCTTTGGGATGGAAATTCGTAAGGTTGCCAAGAATATCATTAAAGCCAAAGTTGATGAATTATTAGATTTAGTGCAGTTAAAAGGACTGGGTGATCGCTATCCCAACCAACTCTCAGGTGGACAGAGACAAAGAGTCGCATTGGCTAGAGCTTTAGCTGTAGAGCCCAAGGTTTTGCTTTTAGATGAACCCTTTGGAGCATTAGATGCCAAAGTTCGCAAAGAATTACGGGCATGGTTACGACGACTGCATGATGAAGTTCACGTTACTAGTGTCTTTGTCACCCATGATCAAGAAGAAGCAATGGAAGTTTCTGATGAAATTGTGATCATGAACCACGGCAGAGTAGAACAAATTGGCACACCTCAGGAAATTTATGATCGCCCCGCCACCGCCTTTGTCATGAGCTTTATTGGACCTGTAAATATTGTGGCTCCCAACGGCACTCAAGATCAAGTATTCATCCGTCCCCAAGACATTTTAATTGAGTTAACACCCCAACCTAATTCTCTGCCAGCAAGGATTAATCGCCTAATTCATCTGGGCTGGGAAATTCAAGTTGAACTGGTTTTAGGAGATGGACAGGTATTAATGGCACATTTAACCCGTGATCAGTTTGACATCTTAAACCTGCAACCACAGCAACAGGTGTTTGTTGAATCGAGGGATACCAAGTCTTTCCCGCTTAGTTATTCTATTTAAAACAATACTAATTCATCTTGAAATGATCATAATCTATATAAAAAGGTGAACGATTATAAAGAGTATGGAAATTAAGCCTATTAATGTCAAAGAAATTTGGAGATTAGGATTTCGTATTTACTATGGAGATGAATTTATTGTAACTACTCCATTTGAGGAGGATGCTTACTCATTTATTTCTAAATATCAGAATGATCCAGCTTTAGATATACCAATTCACAGCTACTTAAAAAGAATCAACTATATCTATAAACAAAAATATAATGAGCTAATTAATTTAAAGAATGAATTAGAGCTAACTAAAGAGTTTAGAAATATTGAGATAATTGATAGTCCATCAGTGATTGGATTACCAAAATTTATAGCTTATACTCACATTGTAACAAATATAAGGACAGAGTTTGACGGCTTAATTTTTATTTCTGAACAAAATATATCAAATGACTCTTATTCTGTTGAAAAAGCAATAGAATTTATAAAAAAGGAATCTGAGACATCATATTTATTAAATAATGTCCAAACTGGCTCACCTTCAACATCTGTAAGTAAAAAATTTTCAGAAAAGATTTCTGCATTTTGTGAATGGATATTTACATCAAATTCAGTTGATTTTTGTGATAATAAATTTCAGTTAAGTGGAGGATTTCAAATACAGCATCTTATTTTTTCCATATCTCTAATTGATCAAAATTTAGTTACTTTGACAATGCCAGTTCAAACATATAGCCAAGGTGAAACATACTACTTTCTCATTGGGGATAAATCCCATTTAAGGCAAGTTGTTGCTCATGATTGGGAAACTCTTCGCTATCTTAACTATCTTGAAGAGAGGCTTAAATCAATTAGAGATGATGTATTGATGATTCAAAATAGCCTCTTTCATGAAGTTCCTCTTTTAAAGTGGACTCTTAACCCATTTGTTTGGGGTAAAGCAATAGGATATGCTACATCTCTCCAAAGAAGCCTTGAAAGAATTGTAAAATACAAACTTTATTTACCAATTTTCAAAGCAATTATTCAAGCATATTCGGATTTTGAGAAATCAGAGAATGGATTTTATAACTTGCCATCTATTTATTGTAATCAAGAGGGAATATCTACTCATCAGGATCAATTTTCTACCCCATCTCCATTTCGCTTAGAAATTACCGAATCCAAGTTAATAGTTACTGGAAATGACAAATTATTTAGAGTATTTAAAAATAAACCAGAAAACTTAAACAAGTTTTATTTGGCTATTCATAATTTGACTGATCAGTCATTTGAGCTTCTTCAATCACTTACGGTTACTCCAGCTTTGCATACGGGTATGATGTCTACTCTAGTAGCTCTAATTGCAATGTTCATCTCTATTCTTGTTTCTGCCTTACCTTTCACACTCGAAAAAATATCTGTTTTATTTCAATTGAAAAATGTACCCGTAACTCAGAAATCTATTGAATCATCGGATCTAAATCAAAAAATTAAAGTAATACCATTACCGTTAAAGATAGTACGACCTCAATAATTATTATGATTTAAGGATAGTTTTGAGCTTCGATTATTTAGTTCAAGACTGGCATTGTTTAGGATTAAAATAAAGCTTCATGTCACAGGGTTATTTTGTTGTTTAGTCTGGTTATATGGATTCTCTAAATTTATTACAACGTGGTGTAGTCGAAGTATTTCCTAACAATGCTAATGAAAATCTAGCGGCAAGAATTAGTGAGAGCGGCGGAACGCATAACGAAGGTAATCGTCCCCTCAGAATTAAACTTGGTATTGATCCCACCCGTCCCGACTTACACTTAGGACATACCGTTGCCTTAAGAAAATTACGTCAATTTCAAGATGCAGGACATATTGCCGTTTTAATTATCGGGGATTTTACTGCCCAAATTGGTGATCCCACAGGCAAATCCGAAGCCCGTCCCAGACTTATCCCTGATGAAGTAACTCACAATGCCCAAACCTATTTAGAGCAGGCAAAAAAAGTTTTAGATTTTAGTAGCGATCGCCTAGAACTTAGATATAACAGTGATTGGCTAGGCAAACTTAATCTCCAAGATATTACAACTCTGCTCTCTAGCATGACCGTAGGACAGATGTTGGCAAAGGAAGGATTTGCAGAAAGATATGAAAAAGGAACTCCGATTTATCTCCATGAATTTCTCTATCCGTTGATGCAAGGCTATGATTCCGTAGCGATCGCCTCCGATGTGGAACTAGGTGGAACTGACCAAAAATTTAATATCCTTGTCGGTCGTGATCTGCAAATTAAAGAACACAAACAAGGACAATTGGGGATGTTACTGCCATTATTAGTAGGCTTAGATGGCGTCCAGAAAATGTCCAAATCCCTAGATAACTATGTGGGATTAACCGAAGACCCTTTATCCATGTATTCCAAGCTGGAAAAAGTGCCAGACGCTTTAGTTAAAAGTTACTTTGAGTTACTAACTGATATTGATATAACTTCCCTATCCTCTAACCCTAGGGAAAATCAGAAAAAACTTGCTTTAACCATAGTTAGTCAATATCACAGTCTCGAAGTGGCTCTCCAAGCTCAACAGGATGCCGAAAAAATAGTCCTTGCCGGCAATACCACAGACCTAGGCGAAATTCCTGAATTTGCTCTTGATCGCATCACATTCCCCGTTCCTTTGTTTTATCTTCTCAAAGTCAGTAATTTGTGCAAAAGTAATAGTGAAAGCCTTAGCCAGATTAATAATGGTGCCGTGCGCTTAGCTGGTCAAAAAATCCAAAATCCTGAATTTAGTTTTAGCTCCGCCCAAGAGTTAACAGGAAAAGTTCTACAGGTGGGGAAAAAGAAGTTTTTACGTTTAATTTAATAATTTAATTACCGATAATTTTGGCTGTAACTAAAATCTCAACTAGAAGCCCAATAAAAAAAGGTGGAAGCAGCCCCCACCTGAAAATAATTTCTACCTAAATCTACAAAATAAAATTAGTGGATAAGAAATTAGACTTGTGTCCCCTGACAATATTTGAGATCATTGCCTTATTTGCCGTTGCATCTTTGGCTGCCACAATCGTCCGAATGGAAAAAGCTCTTAGAGCATCACTTACGGATAGAGTTCCTTCAGCCGAATCTTTCCTACCATTAAAGGGAAAACTATCTGGTCCCCTCTGACATTGGCTATTAATATTAACTCGACAGACTTGATTAACCAAAGGATCAACTAAGCTCGCAATTAAATCAGCATCGGTACCAAAAATACTCACCTGCTGACCATAATCAGAATTAACAATGTATTGAATTGGGGTCTCTAAATCATCAAAGGGAATAATGGGAATAACTGGACCAAACTGCTCTTCTCGGTATAGCTTCATATTTTCATTGGCGGGATACAGCACCGCAGGATAGAAAAAGGTTTCATTCACGGCTCCACCATCTTCATTAATGACCTCAGCCCCATGAGACTTAGCATCTTCCACCAGTTCTGTAAAATACTTAGTCTTACCCTCTGGTAAAGGCGTAATTGCTACCCCCTTCTCCCACGGCATTCCACATTTGAGCTTCTGCACACCATCGGTAAATTTTTCTAGGAACGCATCGACAATATCTCGGTGCACAAATAGGATTTTTAAGGCTGTACATCGTTGTCCATTATAAGAAAGAGTACCTAGCAGACATTCCTTGACCGCTAGCTCTAAATCGGCATCTGCTAGAACCACACCAGGATTTTTAGCTTCTAAACCCAAGGCGCAACGGAGGCGGTGTAAACGGGGATGCAGCTTTTTTAGGTCATTTGCGGCTCGACTCGAACCAATAAATCCGAGAATATCAACTTTACCCGTAGGCATAAGTGGCGGAATGATCACACTGCCCTGTCCATAAACTGTATTGACTACACCGGGGGGGAAACAATCCCGAAAAGCTTCTAATAAAGGATAGTAAAGCATGACCCCAGGTCTGGGTGGCTTGAATACCACCGTGTTGCCCATGATTAAGGCAGGAATAAAAATACTAAAGGTTTCATTCAGGGGATAGTTGCAAGGACCCATACATAAAGCTACGCCTAGGGGCGATCGCCGAATTTGTCCAATAATTCCCTCTTCAATCACAAACCGTGACGACGCTCTGTCTAAATCCTTAAGGGCATCGATGGTGGCACCTATATAATCAATGGTTCGATCAAATTCCTTGGCTGAATCCTGATAGGACTTACCAATTTCCCACATTAATAATTTGACAATTTCCGTTCTTTTTTCACCCATGCGATAGGTAAACTCTTGAATATGCTCGATTCTCTGCGCTACGGACATGGTGGGCCAAACCCCTCGACCTGAATTGTAGGCATTAACAGCAGCATCTAAGGCTTGTAGTGACTCTCTTGCGGTTAGGGAAGGAAACTCGCCAATAATTTTTGATGATAGTCCTGCGGCGGTTTTAACATAAATAGGTGATCGGGCTTGCTGTAAATCGCCCTGCCAATAGCGGAGTTCACCATTAATCAGGTATTCTCTTTGGGTAATCGGTGTACCAAGCTGAAATTCAGGAGGAATAGTTGCTTCGTCTGGAAATATTGATTGAATTTGATCTAACTTCATGACTGATCATTTTACTAAGACTGCATTTAGATATTCCCATCTATATTTATAACTAACCCAGTCTTTAAGGTTGACTAAATAGTTCATGGTCTAAAATAGAATTATGCGTTACCCTAGATCGCATCTGCACTAAAAATGGTCCTGTCTAAAATCTGTCTCAATCTGTCCTAAAAATAGATGCCTAAACTGATTCCAATTCAAATCCTAGTTGCTTCTGCTGCGATCGCTAGTATTTCTTGTATTTTTATTAATCCCGTATTTAATTCCCTAGATAATTCTGTTTCTGCTGCTCCCATTAAATCTATTACTGCTCCTCAGGGCTTGGTCAATGCGATCTCTAACCTTGATAGTGCTGCCAACAAACGAGACATAGGTGCAGTGATGAAATACTATCCCGATGAATTTACCCACGGGGATGGGCTGACAAAGCAAAAGTTGCGAGAATCCCTAGAAGCATTGTGGCAAAGATATAAAGACCTGCAATACCGCACCGAAATCATTAAGATTGAACCTAAGGGGGAAACCTATAGAGTAGAAACTAATACGCAAATTAGAGGAATTCAAGGACAGGGGCAGTCGCAATTTAAGCTGTTGGCAAATTTAACTTCAGTTCAAGTCTATCAAAACAAAAGTGATGGCTGGCAAATCGTACACCAAGATATTCTCTCAGAAAAAAGTTCTTTAACCTCTGGGGAAAAGCCACCTTCCGTGGAACTACGCTTACCTGAAGTAATTGGTATTGGTAGACAGTATGCCCTCGATGCGATCGTGACCGAACCCTTAGAAGCTAGTTTATTATTAGGTGCTGTAGTTGAGGAAAAAGTTAATCCGTCCAACTATATTAAGGATACCACCATTGACTTAGAAGCATTGAGATCGGGAGGCATATTCAAAATTGGACAGGCTCCTTATACTGAGGGCGATCGCTGGATTTCAGTGGTGCTAGTACGGGAAAATGGTATAGCTATTAATAGCCAAAGGTTACGGGTAAGCAAAGACTTTGTGGGTGGGCAATATACCCCTTTGCCTGAAACTGGTTCCATCAGGATTAGAGTGCCATCTCAGCCTAAAAAGCAAACGAGTCTTTCGTAAATTTTGCCCATAGACTAAGCGTAGACAAACTAACATTTGTAAAGAAAGTTTGAAATTTCAGGGAAAAGTTCAGTATAATGCACTCGGTTTTGTAATCCTAATCACATACAAGAGTTGTAATAGGAGGTAATGAAGTTGGCAAGAAGACGCAAGCGCAAAAGCAGACGTCGCCAAGAAGGGCGTAAGATTCTGGAGCATATTCCTCAGTTTAATATTGACAGTGGTGAAGACAAGCCAGTTACTGCGGCTCGTAAGTTTATCCACTCGGCGGGAATATTGCCACCAGCACTACTTTTGGTAAGACGTAACGAACATACCACTGATCGCTATTTCTGGGCGGAAAAGGGACTATTTGGGGCGCAGTATGTTGAAGAAAATCATTTTTTATTCCCCAGCTTAAAGCCTCCTGAAGAAAGAGAAGAATTTGAGATGGTGGCGAGTATGCGCTAAGTTTTACTGCTCGACTACATTAATATCTAAGTTAATCCATATTATTTTACTTTTATATTTTTCATATTCCACACGATGTCAAGCTCGAACAAGCTGATCGGTTGTGGAATTTTTTTGGCTATTACTCCCTTCCCAGCGAAAGATTATAGTGCTGGGAGTGGGTGGACTATGCCCCTGTACTCTGTAATAAAAGACTGTATTTGAGAGGCAAAAAAATTTGGTTCAGTTATAATATTCAAACAAAAAACTTACATAATCATGACCATAACCCCTCTTGCTCCTACCTCCAAACCAGCAACCGAGATATTAGGAAGTCGCCCTGATCGCTTAGGCAGATTTGGCAAATTTGGTGGTAAATATGTACCTGAAACCCTGATGAGTGCTCTCAGTGAGTTAGAAATAGCAGCTAAGCATTATCAACAAGACCCCGATTTTATCAAAGAGCTAGATGGTTATTTAAAGGATTATGTGGGCAGACCTAGCCCCTTATATTTAGCAGAACGCCTAACGGCTCACTACGGTACGGCTCAGATTTATCTCAAACGAGAAGACCTGAATCACACAGGCGCACATAAAATTAATAATGCCCTCGCTCAGGCTCTTTTAGCAGTCAGAATGGGAAAAAAGCGGATCATTGCTGAAACAGGGGCGGGACAGCATGGCGTAGCAACAGCAACGGTTTGCGCTAGATTTGGACTAGAGTGCGTGATCTACATGGGTGTCCATGACATGGAGCGTCAGGCATTAAATGTCTTTAGAATGCGCTTAATGGGAGCAACGGTATCACCTGTGGCATCAGGAACTGGTACCCTTAAGGATGCAACCTCGGAAGCAATTCGAGATTGGGTTACTAACGTAGAAACCACCCACTATATTCTTGGCTCAGTGGCAGGACCTCATCCCTATCCGATGCTAGTTCGTGATTTCCATGCTGTAATTGGTCGAGAAACCCGTCAGCAATGTTGGGAAAAATGGCAGGGCTTACCTAATATATTGATTGCCTGTGTGGGCGGTGGCTCTAATGCTATGGGCTTGTTCCATGAATTTGTGGATGAGTCTACGGTGAGATTAATCGGTATTGAGGCAGCAGGACAGGGGGTAAACACAGATATGCACGCTGCAACTTTAACCCAAGGTCGAGTTGGGGTTCTGCATGGAGCAATGAGCTATTTACTGCAAGATCAAGATGGTCAAGTCCAAGAGGCACATTCGATTAGTGCAGGCTTAGATTATCCGGGCGTGGGACCAGAACATAGTTATCTCAAGGACTTAGGTCGGGCTGAGTATTACAGTGTTACCGATCGTGAGGCACTAGATGCTTTTCAGCGTTTATCTAAGTTAGAAGGAATTATTCCTGCCCTAGAAACTGCCCATGCGATCGCCTACCTAGAGACTCTAATGCCGCAGTTAAGTTCTGATCTTAAGGTGGTACTTAATTGTTCAGGGCGAGGAGATAAGGATGTCCAAACTGTAATTAATGCCATTTAACTTTAGATTAAAACTTTAGATTAAGCTTGAGCGTATTTACAATCAAGGGTGCCAACTAAAAGTTAGTCGTTTATACTCATAAGTAATCTAGTTAGTATCTAGTGCCTAGAATGATCTAAACCATTAGTAAATCTAAACAATTAGTTGAGACTAGAATTATAACCATTAAAACTATTAATCTCATGGAGTTTGTGTGATGAGGCGCGTAACAACACAATGGCTGGCTTTATCGATTCACCTATCAGCTATGCTTTTTGGTCTGGCAGGGTTACTGTTAGTGCTGCCCCATCCTGAATTTATTGAAAATCTCTCTGAATTAGGCTTACAAATTTTCTCCTTTGGGATGTCAGGTGGCGGTGCTTTTTATATGATTGTGGGGGCGATCGCAGTTTCAATCTATGGGTGGAAAACCCTAGGGGCAAAGCGACTACTAACATTTTTAATTCCCTCTGTCGGTATTTCTTTGACCAGCGAATTACTGGGAACAAGTACAGGCTTTCCCTTTGGTAAGTATGGTTATCTCAGTGGACTGGGGGCAAAAATTAATGATTTAGTGCCATTTACGATTCCGCTTTCGTGGTTTTATATGGGGTTTGTGTGCTTTGTAATTGCCAATGTGTCTTTGCGTTACGGTAATCATTGGATGCACAGATTAGAGGCGATCGCCCTTGGGGCATTGATGTTAACTTCTTGGGATTTTGTGCTTGATCCAGCCATGAGCCAAGCCCGTTATCCTTTCTGGGAATGGGGACAGTATGGCGCATTTTTTGGTATGCCTTTGCAAAACTTTGCGGGATGGATGGGAACAGGTGCCTTATTTATGACTGTTGCCGCAATTATGGGTGGTAAGGATTCTCAGCCCGTATTAACTAAGCAACAACTTACTTTCCCCGTAGTTATGTATCTGGGTAACTTTACCTTTGCTTTGGTATTGAGCTTATCCGCAGGAATTTATATCCCCGTATTGCTAGGCTTGTTATTAGGCGTTGCTCCAGTCTTGGGTTTATGGAAATTAGCTCCAGATCAAGATTTGACTCTTCCATTGGTATTCACGCCTAAATCGGCAAATTCAATTATCTCGACTCCTGAATTACAAATAACGGCTCTAAGTCCTAAAAAATGAATATGGAGCAAATAGAAGCTTTACAAGAAGTTTTGTGAGAAAATCTTGAAGCTAATGGGTAGTAAGCTATTTGAAGAACCTACCCTCCCAATATCCTTTGAATACCCTAAAGTATGCAAGCCATAATTATTGCTGGTGGTAAAGGTACAAGGCTAAAGCCCCTAACCTTTGGATGCCCTAAGCCCATGTTACCTCTTTTAGATCGCCCATTTTTAGAATGGATGGTCAGTCGCTGCAGGGCTGTGGGTATTACGGATATTTTGATCAATGTGCATTACCAAGCGCATCAAGTGGTTAATTATTTTAGGGATGGCGATCGCTTTGGAGTCCAAATTCGCTACATTGAAGAATCTACACCTTTAGATACCGCAGGGGCAATTAAATTAGCAGAACCATATTTCACGGGTGAGTCCCTAATTATTTTTAATGCCGATATTCTCACAGATTTAAATTTAGCGGAGTTGATTAAATTTCACCAAACTAACCAAGCTGCTGTTACCCTTGCGCTTAAGACTGTTGAGGACATTACCCCCTTTGGTTTAGTCGAATTAGATCAAAATTCACAAGTCTTAGCATTTCGAGAAAAACCAACCCCCGCGCAAGCTGTAGATTTTCTTGCAAAAGGAATTAATACGATCAATGCTGGCACCTATGTCATTGAGCCTAGGGTTTTTACCGATTATCCCGTGGGTGAGCCTCTTAGTTTTGAAAGAGTAGTATTTCCAGAGGCTTTGAAACAGGGCTTAAAAATGATGGGCTTTGTCTCTGATGGCTATTGGATGGATTTGGGTACGCCGCAAAAATATTATCAAGCTCATATCGATATTTTACAGGAATTAATTCCCTACGATTTAGGATCGATCGCCCATAGTCCGAGTGCGGGGATTTGGATAGCTAATCGAGCCGAAGTTCATCCCGATGCCAAGTTAGAGTCTCCATGTTTTATTGGCGATCGCAGTTATATTTTAAGTAATGCCATGATTCCAGCTAATACAGTTATTGGGGCAAATTGCTTAGTTAATCGTGGTATTAGTTCGGGAATTTATGCCAATGGTTCTATGCTGCTTTAGTTCGGATCAAATTTAAGATTGCTATTCCTAAACAAGATAAATGGGGCTTTTTATGTGTTAAAGCCCCTAAAAGTTTTACTAAACAGAAATTTATTTACTCTTCAGTTTCGATCACTTCGTTTTGGCTGGAATTACTATTATTCTCGTCATAGGGACTTGATCCCTCATTGACATGATCTGTAAATGTATCTAAATATTCATCAACAGCTTTTTTGCTAAAACTTACCAGCGCCATGATTTAACTTCTCTATTTTGCTTGAGGTTAATTAGGTATATTTAAAGTCCGATTCTATGGATTATTTAACTACAGCCCATCAATTGCATGGGTAGGAAAAAAGTAGGATATTTGCGCAAAATTTCTTAATATAATCAGATATTTTTGAGAATATTTATGGGAATATGGTCAAAAAGCTTGCGTTCTGGTACTTATAAATGAGAATTGGAGAAGCGATCGCCCTAGTTGAGCAATTATTAGAGCGAGGACGTTTAACAAAAGTTCAAGAGATTGTATTCCGTCAGACTTGGGAAGGACAGACCTACCTAAATATTTCTGTAAATGCAGGATATGATCCTAGTTATATTAAAGATGTTGGTTCGGAACTTTGGCGATCGCTTTCTACAGCCTTAAATGAAAAAGTCACCAAAAGTAATATTCATGGCGTATTAAAAAGATATGCCGAGCGCCAAAAAGATAAAAATGTCTCTTTACCCGTAAATTCTGCCCACCAAAATATAAGTTGGGGAGAGGCGATCGATATTTCCCAGTTTTATGGACGCAAGGCAGAATTACAAAAACTGAACCAATGGATTGAACGCGATCGCTCTCGGGTAGTCACAATCTTAGGCATCGGGGGCATTGGTAAAACTGCGCTGTCGTTAAAGCTAGCTGAACAGCTTCAGGGTGAATTTGAATATGTGATTTGGCGATCGCTGCGAAATGCTCCAATATTTGAGCTTCTATTAGCGGAAATTATTGCTTTACTCTCCAAACAACAAGAAATCCAAATTGCGCCCACTACTCATATTCCCAGACTGATTCACTATTTGCAACAACATCGCTGTTTATTGATTTTAGATAATGTGGAGTCAATTTTACTCAGTGCTAAACCACGCCAATATTTAGAAGGTTATGAAGCTTACGGAGACTTATTTAGAGAGGTTTCTGAACGCTCCCATCAAAGCTGTGTTTTATTAACCAGTCGTGAACAAATTGAAGAAGTAGCGATTTTGGCAGGGGAAAGTTTACCGATTCGGGTGTTGCCATTGCGGGGACTAGCGATCGCAGAAGGGATGGCAATTTTGGAAGATAAAGGATTACCTCTAACGATGGATAAAGGGCAGCAATTAATTGATTTATATGCAGGAAATCCCCTTGCTTTAAAGATAATTTCGACTTCTATTTTGGAATTGTTTGATGGTCAGATTTCAGAATTCTTTAACCAAGGTGCAGCCGTCTTTAATGGCATCAGAAAGTTACTGGATCGGCAGTTAGATCGCCTTTCAGATGTGGAAAAGCAGATTATGTTTGGGTTGGCAATTAATCGAGAATGGGTATCTGTGGTAGAGCTTCAAGGGGATTTTTCCCCTACCATCTCTACACCTCGGCTTCTAGAATCTTTAGAATACTTGCAAGGGCGATCGCTGATCGAAAAGAACAAAGGGAAGTTTACCCAGCAACCCGTGGTGATGGAATACATGATCGAAAAGCTATTAACTGCGGTAAGGACTGAAATAAGTAACCAAACACCTCAATTGTTTCTACGCTATGCCCTAATCAAAGCTCAGGCTAAGGATTATGTGCGCGAAAGTCAAATTCGCATGATCATGCAGCCTCTGTTGGTGATGCTCCAAGAAGACTTGGGTGGAGAACAGGCGATCGCTCTGACCATTAAACAAATCCTGCAAAATTTATCTTCTAATTCATCTTCTGCTACAAGCTATGGCGCGGGAAACTGCTTAAATTTGCTCTGTCATCTGCAAGCAGATTTAACGGGCTTAGATGTATCGGGGCTAAGTATTCGTCAAGCCGATCTAAGAGATGTTTCACTACATCAGGTTAATCTATCTCACGCTAATCTTGCGACTTCTATGTTTGCCGAAGCGATCGGGGAAATTCATAAAATAGTTGTCAGCCCAGATGATCGACTGGTAGCTAATTCTTGTAATGACGGTAGCATTTCCATCTGGCAAGTGGGCAGTGGTCAAAATGTACTGAATCTTAAAGCCCATGATAGTTATGTGATTGGACTTGTTTTTACCCCTGATAGCCGCAGATTAATTAGTGGTAGCTTCGATAAACATATTAAAATCTGGGATATTAGCACTGGCGAATGCTTGGAATCATGGCAGTCTTCAGCAGATATTTATGGGATTGCCCTCAGTAGTGATGGCAAAATACTTGCCTATAGTGGTGAAGATGGATCAATCTTACTCTGGGATTTGGCTACCAAGCGACTGCTGCAAAAGTTGACGGGTCATACTGCACAGGTAAGAGATATAGCGTTTCAACCCTATGGCACACTATTAGCAAGTAGCAGTTTTGACTTGACAATTAAAATATGGGATCTAACTACTGGTGAATGTATTGAGACTTTGATTGGACATACTCAAGTCGTGTGGTCGCTCTCTTTTAATGCTGAAGGTACAAAGTTGGTCAGTGGTAGCTTTGATCAGTTAATGAAAGTTTGGGATGTGCAAACTGCTTCCTGCATCCAAACCATCCAGGCACATACTGCCGTTATTAGCGGGGTAATATTCAGTCCTGACGATCAACTTATTATTAGTGGCTCTTTTGACTCAACCATAAAGTTTTGGGAGATAGCCCCACAAGACAATTGGCAATGTTCTAGAGTTCTACAGAGACTCAATAATATTGGTGCGATCGCCTTAGATTCCACGGGCAAAATTCTGATTAGTGGCGACTATGGAGGGGAGCTAAAATTTTGGGATGTTGAGTCTGGGCAAGCCCTGAGAACCCTTAATAGTATTCCCAAAGCATTTAAAACTCTGGCTTTTCATTCAGAAGGAAATCTCTTAGCTAGCAGTGGTGACGATCGCAAAATTCGGTTATGGGATATTACCAGCAATCAATGTTTGAGTACTATTACAGGTCATGCCATGTCTATATGGCGTATAGTATTTCCTCCCCAAGGCAATATAATAGCTAGTTGCAGTACAGACGGTACACTCAAGTTGTGGAATGTAGTAAATAATAACCATATCCAAGAACTGCCACCTCCATTACAAAAAGACTTCGCATTTATTGTGGCGATCGCCTTCCATGAAGATATCCTTGCTAGTGGTAGTAGCGATGCCATGATTCGCCTCTGGAACTATCGGACTAGGGAACTGGTGCAATCTTTTATGACAGTTCAAGGAAGCATCATCGTTAATTTAGACTTTCATCCCCAAGGGCACTTACTTGCTAGTGCTTGCCACGATTCTACCGATCTTAGAGTTTGGGATATCAAAACTGGAACTTGTCATCAAACGCTCCAAGGGCATTCTAGTCACATCTGGTCGGTTGATTTTCATCCCCAAGGCGAGATTTTAGCCAGTGGTAGTGAAGATAAGACCATCCGTCTTTGGCATATTGAAACTGGTGAATGTCTTCAAGTTTTGAAAGGTCACGCGAGTACGATTAATGCCGTAAAATTTAGCCCCGATGGAGCCTATTTATCTAGCTCCAGTAATGATCTTACTATCCGTATTTGGGAGGTAGCTACTGGGGAATGCATCAGAATTTTAGAGGGGCATATAGGCTCAGTTACTGGTATTGCCTATGATCCTGCTCAGCTTCATCAATTAGCTAGCTGTAGTTATGACGATACAATTCGGTTATGGAATACTGACACTGGCGAATGTCTTAAGGTATTGCGCCCCCAACGTATTTATGAGGGGATGAATATTACGGGAGCAACTGGAATTACATCTGCCCAACAAGCTACTCTAAAAGGTCTGGGAGCAGTAGAAATAACCTAATCCGTTTTTTTACAGATCACTCAGAAAAATTAGATAGTATATACGAAGCTAAGGAAATCACTTCTCTTATCCTTAACAATCCTCAAAAGCCATGATCCTCCAAACCCTACCTAAAGTTACCACCTTTGCGGAATTTGTCGATTGGCTCCCCGAAAACACTGGAGTACGTTACGAACTTCGTAACGGAAATATTATTGAAATGGCTCAACCAGTTGGCGATCACGAAGAAATCAAAGGATTTTTGACCGTCGAAATTTCTGTTGAAGTTAAGCGATTGGGATTACCTTTTGGTATTCCTAACCAGGTTATAGTCAGACCTGAAGGTAAAGATTCAGGATATTTTCCAGATTTATTGGTGGTAAATCGTGCCAATCTGCATAACGAAAAATTATGGAAAAAAGAATCGATTCTAAGTCAGGCTGCATCAATCCCCTTAGCTATTGAAATTGTCTCCACCAACTGGCGAGATGATTACTACTTAAAATATGCCGATTTTGAGGAAATGGGAATTCCTGAATATTGGATTATTGATTATGCCGCCCTAGGTGGACGTAATTTTATTGGTAATCCCAAACAACCGACTATCTCAGTGTGTAACTTAGTGGATGCAGAATATCAAGTTAGTAAATTTCAAGGTAGCGATCGCCTAATTT
Organism: Synechococcus sp. PCC 7502; assembly: GCF_000317085.1. Taxonomy (NCBI): domain Bacteria; kingdom Bacillati; phylum Cyanobacteriota; class Cyanophyceae; order Pseudanabaenales; family Pseudanabaenaceae; genus Pseudanabaenococcus; species Pseudanabaenococcus habilitatus. The sequence goes on along the minus strand of NC_019702.1, from coordinate 1,337,342 downwards.
CTCAAACCTTTCCCGAATTAAATCTCACCGCTACTCAGATTTTTCAGACTGGAACGATCTATCTCTAGCAAATAGAACAATTATTTTGCACAAAATTAGCTAAGGGTTTAATTCATCTACCTGCTAACCAAACATTTAAATTAAACAAGTTCGTAAAATCTAAAAGTGCCTCACTCAAATCTTCAACCACAGTCAAGGGTAAACTAGAAATTCATAGGTAATTTATGACTAAATATCTAAAAATTGAGTATTTGATTGCTCCCGATGGCAAGATTACAGAAAGGGTAATTAATGGTAGTGGTAGTGATTGTATAGAGAGTAGTGCGGCGATCGAGCTTGAACTGGGACAAGTCCAGCAACGGGAATTACTACCTGAATATTTTGAGGTTAATGATTTATTGGTGAGTCAAGAAAGTGTGAATCTAAAAAATCAAATCTAGGCTCTAAGCTGAGGTTTATGATGGGTTGCCCTGTCCGTATCTGATAGCTGAACTAATATATACTGGGGTAACCTAACGTTTGTAATCTGTGATTTTGTGGGTATAGACCTCCGTAGCTACGTTTATTTGGATAATTTACAGCCCCAGCATGCCGCCTATTTGGGAACTGAAGCACAGGGTTTTTTACCTCTACCCGGTGATGCCTCTTTATGGATTGAGATTTCCCCCGGCATTGAAATTATGCGGATTATGGATATTGCTCTGAAGTCTGCTGCTGTCCGTCCGGGTGTTCAGTTTGTCGAAAGACTCTATGGCTTAATGGAAGTTCATGCCAGTCGTCAAGGAGAAGTTCATGCCGCAGGTAAAGCAATTTTAGAAGCGATCGGCGTTAGTCGCCAAGACTGCATCAAGCCACGGGTGATTTCTAGCCAGATTATTCGGAATATTGATGCTCACCAAACCCAATTAATTAATCGTAGCCGTCGGGGACAGATGATTTTAGCGGGGCAAACTTTATATGTGTTAGAAGTAGAACCTGCTGCCTATGCTGCTTTAGCCGCCAATGAAGCTGAGAAGGGGGCTTTAATTAATATTTTGCAAATTTCCGCCGTTGGTAGCTTTGGTCGGCTTTACCTAGGGGGTGAAGAGCGAGATATTATTGCGGGATCGAGGGCTGCCCTAGATGCGATCGCTAATGCACCGGGTAGAGAAAATATGGGAACCATGCGTAGGGAATAGGTCATGGCACAACACTTGGCAATATTACAGCGGGGGGCAGTAACTTGGTTGAAGTGGCGATCGCAAAATCCAGACATTATTCCCGATCTGAGTGATGCTGATTTAAGTGGAGTTAATTTGCGCGGTGCTAATCTTCAGGGAGTTAACCTTGTACGGGCAAATCTCCAAAACACAATTTTAATTGCTGCTAATCTTAGTCATGCTGCACTTACACAGGTAAACCTCAATGGTGCCAAACTGATTAATGCTAATTTTCAAGCTGCTGAACTTATTAATGCCAATCTCGATCATGCTGATTTAACCAAGGTTAATTGCCGCAGTACTAACCTGATTGGAGCCAGTCTTAAATATGCCAATCTTCAAGATGCTGATCTGAGCGGTGCTAACCTAATTGGCACTGACCTCAGTGATACGAACCTAAGGGATGCTGACCTCATGGATGCGGACTTAACTCGTACTGATTTGAGTAACTCCGTGGCGATCGCCGCCAATTTTGCGGAAACTAATCTGACTGGGGCAAACCTATACCAAGCTGAATTGAGTAGTACTAATATGTATAAGGCTAATTTAAGTAAAACAAAGCTGTGGCAAACCCATTTATGTCACGCTAATTTAGTTGCTGCTAACCTGAGTGGGGCTATTTTTTACAAAACTGATCTGCGGTGGGCAAACTTACTCAAAGCCAATCTGAGTTATACCGATCTGACTAAGGTTAATCTACAGGGAGCAAATACTGGATATGCAGTTATGCCAAGCCTTAATTAATAGTATTTAAAAGCAGCCTAAAAAATTAACAAAATTAAGATATACAAAGGTAGCAGAAATTTGGAAATAGATCGGTAGTCTAAGGATTAGGGTAATAACAAAGATCATGAATGAAGACTATATAGAACGTTTTGCAAAATTAAATGCGATCGGGATTGCCCTCTCTGCAGAGACAGATCCAAAATCATTAATTGAAATGATCGTCATGGGAGCAAAAAGTCTGACGAATGCTGATGGCGGTACCCTATACATGGTGACAAAAGATCAAGATGCCCTAGAACGGAAACTTAAATTTGAGATCATGATTACCGACTCCCTTGGGATTAAAATGGGCGGAACCACTGGCAAATCCATTCCCCTTGGACCAATTCCTCTCTATCACGGCGATCGCACCCCCAATAGTTCTATGATTGCTGCCTATAGTGCCATTCACCGCAAAACTATTAATATTCCCGATGCTTATACGGCTGAAGGTTTTGACTTTTCGGGAACTAGAGCCTTTGATCAGCAAACTGGCTATCGCTCTAAATCTTTTTTAACCGTACCCATGAAAAATCATGAAAATGAAATCATTGGTGTACTGCAATTAATTAATGCCATTGATCCAAATACCCAAGAAATTATTCCCTTTTCCCAACAGTCACAACACCTAGCAGAATCACTGGCTTCCCAAGCGGCAGTGGCTTTAACTAATCGAGAACTAGTGGAAGAATTTAGATTACTGTTTGAGTCTTTCATTGGCTTAATTGCTAAGGCGATCGACGATAAATCTCCCTATACAGGTGGTCACTGTCGGCGCGTTCCAGTCTTAACTATGCTTTTAGCCCAAGCTGCCTGTGAGACTGATCAAGGCATTTTTAAAGATTTTAAGATGACCGAGGAAGAACTGTACGAACTTAAAATTGCGGGATTGCTCCATGACTGCGGTAAGGTGGTCACTCCTGTGCATATTGTCGATAAGGCAACAAAATTAGAAACCATTTACGATCGCATTCACTTAATTGATACAAGATTTGAGGTTTTAAAGCGAGATGCCGAGATCAAATACTTAAAGGAAAAAATAGCAATTTTAGAAGGGCATGACCAGACCACACCCCTAACTGAAACCCTATCTGAACTAGAGATAAATCATCAAAACTATCTACAGCAGCTAGAGAGCGATCGCCAGTTTCTCCGATTTTGTAATATTGGCAGCGAAAGAATGTCAGATCAGGATAAAGCTAGATTGCGAGAAATGCAGAAATACCGATGGATCAATGAGCATGGTGAAGATGTCCCATTTTTAACTGAGGATGAATTTTATAACCTTGATATTACCTTCGGTACGCTGACCAATGAAGAGCGACAGATTATTAACGATCACATGAAAGTGACCATTGAAATGTTAGAGGCATTACCCTATCCCAAGAACCTACGCCGTGTCCCGGAGTATGCAAGCGGACACCATGAACGGATGGATGGCAAGGGCTATCCGAGAGGATTAACTAGGGAGCAAATGTCTATTCCTGCGCGGATGATGGGGATTGCTGACATCTTTGAGGCATTAAGTGCCACAGATCGCCCCTATAAAAAAGGGAAAACCTTAACTGAATGCTTGCACATCCTTGGCAAAATGAAGCTTAATTCCCATATCGATCCCGACCTATTTGATTTATTTATTAACGAGAAAGTTTATCTCAAGTACGCTGAAGAGTTTATTGCTACCGATCAAATTGATGATGTCGATTTAACAAAAATTCCAGGTTACACGCCATCCACTTAAAATTAACACTTTTAAAAATAACTAAGTAGCCGATCGCAGTTGATTAAGAAGATTTTGAGTCGTCAGATTTGGGCTTGAGGCTTGAATTAGCGATCGCACCACTGCCACTCTTTTGGCACCAGCCTTAATCACGTCAGCTAAATTATCGGCATCAATTCCCCCAATCGCATACCAAGGAATAGTTAACTTTTGAGCAGCATAGCTGACATATTCAAAACCTGCCGCAGCTTTACCCGGTTTAGTTGGCGTGGCAAATACTGGACCTACACCTACATAGTCCACATCGTTATTCAAAGCAATTTCTAATTCTTGGGGACTAGTTGTAGATTGTCCGATAATGGCATCTGATCCTAGTAATTTTCGAGCGATCGCAATGGGAAAATCAGTCTGCCCTAAATGAACTCCATCGGCACCCACTGCCAAGGCTATATCCACCCGATCATTCACCAAAAACAGCGCATTATAACTATGGCAAAGTTCACATAATTGAGTAGCGATCGCCATCCGTTCGGAATCATTAATATCCTTATCTCGATACTGAACTAGAGATAACCCAGCCTTGAGACAACTTTCCACCGTTTCCAATAGATTAGGGCTGGGCATGGTCACTAAATACAGCAGGGACTCATTTAATTTTTGTAGGTTTTTTTGTCTTTTACCGATTAAGGCACTTTCAATTATATAAACTTGGTACCGTATTTGCTTGATAGCCGCACTCATAGCAGGTTGGTCAATCTTGCTATATTCCTCTAAAACTCTTAACGCCTCTTGCACCCTTGCCAAATTTGCCCCTAAAACCCCATGAACATCCTCTCTCTGGATTTCCAAAGGATGACTAATTGCTGTACCAACATCCGTAATCGTATTTCTAGCTAGCTTAAATTCATCTTGATGCCAAGAGCCTAATTCCTGCCGTAGTTGTTTACATTGAGCAGTCAGATTAGCGTTTTCTAAACCAAAGCGACACCATTCTTCAATCACACGCAGTCCTTCCCGCGCCCGATCAAGATTAGCATCCAAAATTCTATAGACAGTTTTCACAAAGCACTTTTAACAAGAGGATTTTTAGATGGTAGGTTTACTCGATAATAGCCTCAATTTCTGCACTGGTTTCTTCGGTTATGGGATTTCTAACTTTACGAATGGGCAAATTGGCAATTAGGGCGGTCATGCGATTGTCAGATTCTAGTGTCACATCCAAGCCATCTTCATCTAGCTCCACGTACTTAGACACCACAGCCAAAATCTCCTTACGCATATCTTCTAGCATCTTTGGCGTTAAAGCTGCCCGATCGTGAGCCAGAATAAATTTCAGCCGTTGTTTAACCTGTCCTCGACTATTGGATTTTTGTCCAGCAAATAAACGTTCCAGAATTTCGGTAATAATCATGGGTTACCTCTAAGCCATCTGCCTAATCGGGCAAAAATTGAATTGTTGGTGGGTGAAAAGTCGAGAAAATCCACTTCTTTGCCATCTAATCTTTGGGCGGTATTATCGTATGCCTCACCTGCTAAAGACAACTTTTCTGCTAAAACCAGTGGCTCCCCTTTGTTGGTAGAAACAATTACCTGCTCATCTTCAGGAATAACGCCAATTAGCTTCACAGATAGAATTTCCAGCACGTCTTCCACGCTCATCATGTCATTATTTTTGACCATAGTTGGACGTAAACGATTGAGGATCAGCTTAATATCTTTAATCCGATTTGCTTCTAGTAAGCCAATTACCCGATCCGCATCCCGCACTGCCGAAATTTCTGGAGTGGTAACAATTATTGCTTCCTTTGCCCCAGCGATCGCATTTTGAAATCCCGTTTCAATTCCTGCCGGACAATCTACCAAGACATAATCAAAGTGTCTGCTTAAAACCTCGACTAAAGCCTTCATGTGACCAGCCGTAATCGCTGTTTTATTGCGAGTTTGGGGTGCTGCTAATAGGGATAAATTGGGCTGACGTTTATCCTTGACTAATGCTTGATCTAGTTTGCATTCTCGGGCAATTACCTCTAAAGCTGTGTAAACCACACGATTTTCTAGTCCCAATAGTAAATCCAAATTTCGCAAACCAAAATCGGCATCAACTAGAACAACTTTTCGACCTAGGCGAGCTAGTGCCATACCTAGATTTGCGGTAGATGTAGTTTTGCCAACCCCTCCCTTGCCAGAGGTAACAACAATGGTACGACTCATTAGATACTATAAAAATTTATTCTAAAGTATAGCTGACTATAGCTGTTTATACTCAGGATTACGCCGCCAGATTAGTCCAGATTGACTTAACCCCTGAGTTCATGTAACCCTTTTCTGTATGAGTAATATATCCAGATTAATCAAGATTAATTAAATTAAAAATTGCAAATAAATCCCAAAATTGAATTACGGCGAGAATTATTATCAAAACGGCGATCGCTTTCTAAATTAGCTTGGCAACAACAAAGTCAAAAAATTTGCAACCATCTAGCCGCATCAGAGCTAGTTCAAAATGCTGAGGTGATTTTAGGGTTTATCAGTTTTCGGCAAGAACCAGATTTATCTCATCTCTGGCAACAATTTCCACGGAAAGTTTGGGGATTTCCCAAGTGTCTTAATCAAAATAAGAACTTAGATTGGTACCAAATTCGACCCGATCGCTTTCCTGAATCTACTGAAGTTGGAAAGTTTGACATCCTCGAACCTAAACCAGATTTACCAAGAATTAACCTAGATCATGTGGATTTAATCTTAGTGCCAGCGATCGCCATTGATCGGAAAGGCTATCGTTTAGGTTACGGTGGTGGATTCTATGATCGATTTTTAGTTATTCAAACGAGCTTTACCATTGGCGTGGTATTTGCAGACTTTTACCTTGAAACCTTGCCAAACCAAGCATGGGACTTACCAATACAGGCAGTATGCACCGAAAAAGGGATTGACAGGATTACTTAGGCTGCGCTGTAAAAAAGCGATTGCGATCGCGGTGTAATTGATGAACTAAGACTCGTTTTAAGCCAATTTTATCTTCAAACTCTTGAATATAATTTACCCCTTCTCCCTTACGTTCCCGATGGTCTAGTTCTTTTAAGAGAGCCAAAATTTTAATATCTAAACCCGGTTCACCGCTAAATAAATGCATCAGCGTCTCTGAGCAGTCATCATCTGGATAAATTGGGATGTAATATATGTAGGGGACTTCCATATTAGTGATGCAGATGCCAAAACTTGTAATATCTTTACAGTCAGTCTAGCCTTTTTTTAACCTATATTAGGCTGGGGTGCCAAATTCAATTGCAGCATGATCAAAATATCTTGGTTATTAAGCCTACTAATCCTTGTATTAGCCCAATTTCCAGCAACAGCTCTAGCCCAATCGATTCAAGATTTGCAAAACTATCAGCAACAGGTAATTGAACAACGGGAGTTAATTCAAAAACAACAGGCACAAATCAATGCGATTGCTAAGCCCGCCGAAATTAGATTAGACCTACTTCGTAAAAACGTACAAGCTACCGATGCCGAAATCCAAAAAAATCAACAAAAACTAAGTGACAGTTCCACTAGCCTCAAAAATTTACAAGCACAACTGGAAAAATCCACCCAAGCTTTAGAACTGCAACGCACAGCTACAACATCAAGACTACAGTATCTCCAAAAACAACAAACTGCCCAGTGGTGGGCTTTATTACTAAGCAGTAAAGACTTATCCCAATTTTTAGATCGCCGCCGTCAGTTAAGCGTAATTTATAAAAGCGATCGCACACTTTTAGCTACCCTTAAGCATAGTAACGATCTAGTCAATGACCAAGCTCAAACCATCATCAACACCCAAAATCAAATTATTCTGCTTAATCAAGAACTAGCACAGCAAAAGCAAAACTTTGAGGCACAAGCCACTGCTCAGGCACAAGTAGTCACCAGATTAAAAAGCGATCGCCAAGCCCTCGAAGCCGCCGAATCGAGATTAGTTCAAGACTCCATCCAAATTAGAAATATCATTCTGGCTAAAACCTTCACTCCCGATAGCATAATCCCCGGCACTGGACAGATGATGTATCCAGTAATTGCACCGATTACTAGTCCCTTTGGCTACCGTATGCACCCAATTTTAGGCTATCAAAAATTTCATTCTGGTATGGACTTTGGGGCGGATTACGGTACGGTAATCTATGCCGCCGATAGCGGTAACGTTGTGTTTGCGGGCTGGTACGGTGGCTATGGTAATGCGGTAATTATTGAGCATGGTAACGGTATTAGCACCCTCTATGGTCACACCAGTGAAGTATATGTAACCGAAGGTCAAGCGATCCAAAAGGGACAACCGATCGCCCGAGTTGGCTCCACAGGTTTTTCCACTGGTCCCCATCTCCACTTTGAAGTTCGAGTAAATGGGGAACCAGTCGATCCAGCACAGTTTTTATAAAGCCTAGAGAATATAAAGCATTAAAAACAGAACTACCCAGATAATATCGACAAAATGCCAATAAATTGAAGCAGCCTCAATACCATAGTGCTTACCACCTAAAAAAGCACCCTTTTGAAAAGACTTGATCCCCATAATTGCAATTAAAGTTAGCCCCACAAATACATGGAACCCGTGGAAGCCCGTAAGCACATAAAAAGTGCTAGCAAACAAATTACTAGTCAAGCCAAATTCTAGGTGCTGATACTCATAAACTTGTCCCGCCAGAAAAGTTGCTCCCATAATAAAAGTTAGAAGAAACCACCACCGCACTGCCTTAATATCATCTTTTTTAATGGCATGATCGGCTTGATGAATTACCAAACTACTAGATAGCAAAATGATTGTGTTAATACCGGGTAGCAGAATCTCTAGCTCTGGTGTACCAGCAGGGGGCCATTCCGTTGATACTGCCCTAAAGGTTAAATAGGCGGCAAACAGTCCTAGAAATAGCATTCCTTCTGAACATAGAAACACAATTAGTCCAAATACGCGCAGGTCAGGATGTTCATGGTGCCCGTGGGAAGTTTCAGCGATCGCCAGATTTTCAGTTGAGTCAGTAATTGCACTTTGCATAAAATATTATTTCCTAATATATTTCCTTGAATCTTCCTTGATCTACTAGTGGAGTACTAATGAGTAGGCTCTGCCAAAAGGTCAGCTTCATGGGCGTATTCCAAACCGTAATCGTAGGGTCCTGTTTTTAACACTGGATCACCATGCCAATTTTCCACAATCGGGGGAGAGCTAGTTGTCCATTCTAAAGTCAAACCATTCCAAGGATTATCCGTAGCTTTTTCGCCTTTGATCCAGCTAAAAATGACATTGAATAAAAATGGGAAGGTGGAAATTGCTAATAAAAACGCCCCAATCGTACAAATTACATTAATTGAAGCAAACTGGGGATCGTACTGCGCTACCCTTCTAGGCATTCCCTGTAAACCCAGTAGGTGCATAGGTAGAAAGCAAAGATTGAATCCAACAAAGGTCAAAAAGAAATGGACTTTGCCCCAAAACTCGTTTAGCATCTTTCCTGTCATCTTCGGAAACCAATGGTAAATACCTGCATAAATGCCAAACACACTGCCCCCAAACAACACATAGTGAAAGTGAGCCACGATAAAATAAGTATCATGGAGGTGAATATCCACAGGTACAGAACCAAGCATTACGCCACTTAGACCGCCAACTACGAACATCGAGATAAATCCGATCGCAAATAGGAGAGGACTTTCTAAGCGCAATTTTCCACCCCACAAAGTTGCAATCCAACTAAATACCTTAATACCTGTAGGTACAGCTACTAGCAGTGTGGCAATCATAAAGAACATGCGGAGCCAATTCGGAGTTCCACTGGTAAACATGTGGTGCGCCCATACAACTAGCCCTAAAATGCAGATAATCATACTGGAGTAGGCGATCGCCTTATATCCAAAAATTGGCTTACGGGAATGTACGGGTAAAATTTCCGAAATCACGCCAAAAATGGGCAGAATCATCACATAAACCGCAGGATGGGAATAGAACCAGAATAAATGCTGATAAACCACAGGATTTCCGCCACCCGTAGGATTAAAAAATGCTGTTCCCGCCAATAGATCAAAGCCTAGCAAAATCATTGCCCCTGCTAAAACTGGAGTAGCAATTAGGACTAAACCAGAGGCTGAGAGAATAGCCCAACAGAGTAAAGGCATATCAAACATTCCCATACCGGGCATCCGCATAGATAGAATGGTAACCACAAAATTAACCGCTCCCAAAATTGAAGATGTTCCCAGAATAATAATGCTGGCAATCCATACTGCTTGTCCGAAATGTTGATCGGTGAGAATACTCAAAGGTGGATAGGCTGTCCATCCCGTGGAAGATGGTCCATAGAAAAAGCTGCTAATCAGTAGCACCCCAGCAGGTGGAATCATCCAAAATGCCAAAGCATTAAGCTTGGGGAATGCCATATCTCTGGCACCAATCATTAAGGGGATCAGGTAATTACCAAAACCACCTGTGACCGCAGGTACAATCCATAAAAAGATCATGACTGTACCGTGAATTGTAAATAAGCCATTGTAGAGTTCGGGTGGTACCAAATCGGAGTCAGGGGTAGCAAGTTCAGCCCTAATTACCGAGGCTAAAGCTCCACCGATGAGATAAAAGAAAAAAGTTGTGACTAGGTACTGAATCCCAATTACCTTATGGTCAGTGCTAAAACTAAAATATTCCCGCCATTGGGATTTAGGTGAGTGCTTATTTGGCTCAAAGGCTTCAGTACTAGGAGCTTGAGTAATTACTTGAGTCATAGGTAAGTATAAATATTACAAAAATACAGTTAGCAGGACTAGGTTTGGGGAGATAGATGGTGCAAACTTTTTAAGGTTTCAGGCGTAATCCCCATTTTCTGAGTTTGAGCAGTGAGGAGTTGTTTATGCTGAGGTGGATTTTCTTCTTGATTAAATAAATTGTTTCTAAATACATTGGAAGCGATCGCATTTTTAGAATTAGAACTTGCCAACTCCTCTTGCTCTTGTTGGAGCCATGCTTGGTATTCTTCAGGAGTTTCCACAACTATTTCTGCCCTCATACCGCCGTGGTAGGAGCCACATAATTCAGCGCAAACAATAGGATAGGTACCGAGTTTATTAGGGGTAAATTGAATTGAGGTCGCCATACCAGGAATAGTATCTTGTTTGAGACGAAATTGGGGTACCCAAAAGGCATGAATAACATCAGCAGCAGAAAGATTTAGCTTTACTTCTTGCCCGAGAGGAACATGGAGTTCGGAGGTTTGAATTTCTGTATCGGGATAGCTAAAAATCCAAGCAAACTGCATACCTTGCACATCAATATTTAATGGCTCTGGCTTAGAAGGGTTATCCGATGAATCCGTATCAAGGGCAATAGCAGTTGAACCAGTTGTCAAAGGCTCAGCCTGAGCAGCCTCCATTCCTAAATGATCTAAATGATTATGAGTCATTGCTGGCATTCCCATGCCCATAGACATAGGGCGACCATCCTGCATGACATTGTAAACATCAAAACTATAAATTCCTACCCAAATTACCAAAACCGTGGGTACTGCTGTCCAAATTATTTCTAGCAAGAAGTTGTCATGGATCGGAATCCCATCGGTATTATCTCCTTGGCGACGGCGGAACTTAAAAATGGAGTAGATTAAAATTGTTTGGACTACTAGGAAGATAGCAACAGCGATCGTTAATAGGCTATTAAAAAGATCGTCATAGAGGAGGGCTTCAGTTGCTGCGGCTTCGGGTAGAAGTCCATTATGTTGACCATACCAAAGACTGGCAATAATAATTAAGCCTAATCCAACCACAATTGAGATAATTCTTGGTTTGTTCATAATATCTGCTTATCTTTCTCAGTTAAAGATATATGAAGTCTAATCAATAATCTGATGTTTTAGGTATTTCTTCACTATTTAAACTATTCAAATCGTCTTAAATATTTACAAATAGAATAACTTCAGATTTTAGGAAATAGTAAAAAGCTAATAGAGTGCGTTAATTTGACTTGTTTTGATATATTCAAATTCTGAAACTATTACAAAAATTGATATTTAGCAGCAGAATGCAGTAAAAATTACTAACTTGCCTTATAACCCATAATAAAGTGTCTTCTTATACAGAATGAATCGATTGAAATTGTTGAAATGTAGTCTGTAACTTTAGCTAAACCTAAGTTTTATTGTAATAAAGTGTGATGCGCATACCACATCGCATCTTAATTTCACAACTCCTAGATATTTAGGCTATTCAATAAAGCATTCCAAATTGAGATTATCTTTAGAGGTGTTAAGAGAAGTGTTAAAAAAAGTTTTCCCAAAAGTTAGTATAGCCACGCTATTTGCCCTTAGTGCATTTTTTAGTAGCAACAGTATGGCATGGGCAGCCGAAGACCCCATGAAGCCAGCCTTAGATGCTGCCGCTAATGCTCAAGTTGCTGGTGATACTGCATTCATGTTGATTTCTACGGCGTTGGTATTACTAATGACACCAGCCCTAGCATTTTTCTATGGTGGGTTTGTTCGGTCTAGAAACGTTCTCAATACCATGATGATGAGTTTCATCCTAATGGGCATTGTGGGCGTGACTTGGATTTTGTGGGGGTATAGTTTAGCTTTTGCTCCTGGTACTCCATTTATTGGGGGCTTGCAGTGGGCGTTTTTGAATGGGGTAGGCTTAGAAACTACTGATTATCTTAAAGGTAGTCTTCCTGAAGCGGTTGTTTCCTATGCTGCAACAATTCCTCACCAAAATTTCATGATCTTCCAAGCAACGTTCGCCATTATAACTCCTGCTCTAATTTCAGGTGCGATCGTAGAACGGATTAGCTTCAAAGCGTATTTTTGGTTTATTTTTCTTTGGTCAGCTATTCTCTACCCAATTTTTGCTCACATGGTTTGGGCTAAGGGTGGTTTCCTAGGTCTATATGGCGGTCTTAATTCCTTAGACTTTGCGGGTGGAACTGTCGTTCATATTAGTTCTGGGGTATCGGCACTGGTTGCGGCTTGGGTAATTGGTCCAAGGGTAACTTATCCATCTCGTCCTGCTGCTCCCCATAATGTTCCATTTATACTTTTAGGTGCTGGCTTGCTATGGTTCGGTTGGTTTGGTTTTAATGGCGGTAGTGCCTTAGCATCTGGAAGTTTAGCAACCATTGCCTATGTAACTACTACAACTTCAGCATCAGCAGCAGCATTAATGTGGGTAATTCTAGAGTGGGTATTGAGAGGTAAACCTACAGCAGTAGGTGTTGCAACAGGAGCAGTTGCTGGTCTAGTGGGTATTACCCCTGCTGCTGGATTTGTTAGTCCCGTTAGTGCTATTTTAATTGGAGCAATTACCACAACTGCGTGCTTTTTCGCCCTTAGTCTAAAATCTAAATTACAGTTTGATGATTCTCTTGATACTTTTGGAGTACATGGTGTTGGAGGAACTGTAGGTTCCATCTTGACTGCCGTTTTTGCCTCTAGTGCAGTTAATCCAATTCTTGGAAAAGATGCTAGCGGTAAAGTTCTACCTGTAGGAGTACTTGAAGGACATTTCAGTGAGCTAATAACAGAATTAATCGCAATTGGAATCACCTATGTAATCGCTGGAGTAGGCACATTTGTGATTTTGAAGGTTCTTTCCCTGTTTATGAGTTTACGAGTTAGTCCAAGTGCAGAGGAACAAGGTATTGATATTGCTGAGCATGGAGAAGAAGGCTATGGAGAAGAATTTTCTTCAGGATTAACTCCATACGTTAGCGAAGGTTAAATTTTAAACTATTCCTGAAGATGAGCTACTAATATTCTCAAATCTTGCTTTGGTTTGACATTGTTATAATCTACTCTGTAAGCCACTTTCTATAATAGAGAGTGGTTTTTATAATTTTATGAGTTTAACAACATGATTGCCCCCAGTCGCCAGAGGGAATTGAGACAGTTACTAAATCGTATCCAGATACCAGAAGAAAGTATTAACTGGAATTTATTGGATCAAGCTTTAATTCATCCATCCTTTTCTACAGTTCATAACAACGACTATTTAGAATTTTTTGGGGATAGTGTGCTGAGGATGGTAGTGGTAACTTTTCTGCGCGAGCAGTATGGCGATCGCTCTGTAGGAGATTTAGCGGCATTGAGGTCGCATTTGGTTAGTGATAAGGTATTGGCGGCGATCGCTGATGGCTATGGATTTGATCGATTTCTAGTCATGGGGGAATCAGCAAAACGTGATCCCAAAACCTCTTTATCTAGGCTGGCTAATAGTTTTGAAGCTGTCTTAGCTGCTCTTTATTTGAGTACAAATGATTTTAGGTTAATTAATCAGTGGCTATATCCGCACTTACAGCGTATCTCGATCACAGTGCTAGCCCAACCTGCTTTTGGTAATTCCAAGGCAGCCTTACAGGAGTTAACCCAAGCTAATTGGCATATTTTGCCTGAGTACAAAGCAATTGACTCTTCTGAACCTCAAATATTTATGGTGGAGGTCTGGGTAAATAATTTCTGTTGGGGTGTGGGTAAGGGCAGTAGTATTAAAGCGGCTCAACAGGAAGCAGCTGCTATAGCTCTGCCTGCTTTAACCAAAAGCCTAAACTCATCCGCAAAAAACAAATCTTAAGTATTTAACGCCGAGAAACCTAGTTATATTTCTCTTATATTTCTAATCTAGCGATACAATAGCCTTCGAGTTATTTTTGTAGCTATTTACTCTTAATAATTATTAGGCTAGTTTTTATAACTAATCATTACCAAGCATTATTAAGAGAGCAGTTGGGTTTGAAGTGGTAGGGAGTCTAAAATTATTCTGATACTGATTGCAATCTTGTCGTCTTTGAACAGCATAGCAGCTACCTTGTTGCTTACCTATGGAATTAATGCTGGTTGGCTAGCTCTGGTACATCAAACCAAAATTGCCTGTATTGACTCTCCTAAAATAATTACAGATTCTGACCTGCCCATAGTCACAATTCAGTTGCCTATTTTTAATGAACGCTATGTGGCACAAAGATTAGTGGAGGCAATTTGTAAATTAGACTATCCTCACGATCGTTTGTATATTCAGGTTTTGGATGACTCCACTGATGATACCCAAGAAATATTACAAGCATCGGTATATAAGCACCAACAGCTAGGAATATGGATTGAATATATTCATCGTAGCGATCGCACAGGATTCAAAGCAGGAGCATTACAGGCAGCGATGTCTAAGGTTCAGGGAGATTATATTGCGATTTTCGATGCCGACTTTATTCCCGATCCCCATTGGCTCAAACAAGCGATCGCCCATTATCTTCAACCCCACACCGAACGTACTGCTGTAGTGCAAACCCGATGGGGACATATAAATCCTAACTATTCAAGACTCACTGATTTACAGGCAGTAGCTTTAGATGGGCATTTTGTCATTGATCAACAGGCTCGATGGCGTAATCATTATTTCCTGAATTTTAATGGCACCGCCGGAATATGGCGAAAACAAGCAATTCTTGACAGTGGCGGCTGGACATCAGATACCTTGGCTGAAGATATGGATTTGAGTTACCGAGCGCAATTATTAGGGTGGCAGGTGATCTATGACAATAACATTGTGGCATTTGCTGAATTGCCAGTAACAATGGTGGCATATAAGCTCCAACAATTTCGCTGGGCAAAAGGGGGCATTCAATGCGCTAAAAAGCTGTTAACTAGGATTTGGCAAAGTAAATATAGTCTGGGCGTAAAGTGGCAAGCAACGGTACATCTCACGGGGTATGGGGCGCATCCTTTTATGCTTATGAGTGTTTTATTATCTATTCCCCTCATGGTGTCATCTTCCATGCACACAGAAAATATTCAGGCATTTAAGAATATTTCCATTAATCTTTGGCAAATTTGTGTAATCATTGCTAGTTTTATTGCCCCCTATATTTATCTCACTGCCCAAAAAGATTTATACCCGAAAGCTTGGAAACATAAATTACTATCAGTTTTTTTATTGTTAATACTTTGCAGTGGCATGTCCTATAGCAACTCGAAGGCGGTGGTTGCGGGTTTATTTAATAAAGGGGTAAACTTTCGCCGCACGCCCAAGTTTAATATTACTGGTGGTGGCGATCGCTGGGTAAGTAAGGCATACAGACTTCCCTTTGATCTAGGAGCCATATTAGAGCTAGGACTAGCAGCCTATAGTTGTGTGGCTATATATATTGCCGTAAACATTGGGTGGTATAGTATGGTTCCCTTTTTAACAATCTATGCCCTTGGCTATGGCTATGTAGGGGGATTAACTCTGTGGCAGTATTGCCAGCAACTGCATTTAGTTAAAGCCCCTAGGGTCTCGGCTTCGATATATTAACGAATTTTTAAGGAAACCTATAAACCCACTAACTTGGCACTAAGTTCCCAGAGTTTCTTTGCCTTAGCTTCGTTTAATGCTTCGTTAGAAAGCTCTTGTTCAAAGGATTTTCGACCTGCTTTTTGACGGTTTCCCCAACTCCAATAGCTGCCAGATTTACTGTACTGCGGTTCACTTACAACTTCAGCTAGGCGATCACCTGCCAACTCCTCAGAGACATAACCACCGGTGATATTTTTTTGAAATAGGGGAAATATTTTTTGAAATAGGGGATAGTGATTACGGAATAAGGCTGTAGTTGCCACACAACCGGGATAGAAAGAGCTAAAGGTAATCCCCGTAGAAGCATGGTAGCGGCGATGAAGTTCAAGCATGGTTAGAACATTGCAGAGTTTGCTATCTTTATATGCCTTACCAGAATTAAATTTTTTGCCGTCAATCATAGCGATCGGAGCTTTGAAGCCATCTTCTAGTCCCTTGAGATTACCCAAGTCAGGCGGGGCAGGAATCGGGATTTTACCGCCTAATTCCTTAGGATTGGCAGTCACAGTCCCCAAAATTACTAATCTTGGTTCGGGATTACCAGACCTTTGTAAATCTTCTAGTAATAGGTTGGCTAGCAGAAAATGTCCCAAATGATTGGTGGCAACGCTAATTTCATAACCATCAACACTGTATTGAGGCTCCTTAAGTAAAGGTAGATAAACCGCAGCATTACAGACTAAAGCATCTAGGCGTTTACCAGTTAGGCGAAATTTTGCGACAAAGTCCCGCACGCTTTGAAGGTTAGCTAAGTCTAGGGGGAGGATTGTATAAGTATCTTTGGTCATGCCTAGGGCTTGAGCAGCCTGTTCAGTTTTAGGAAGATTTCGGCAAGCCATAATTACATGCCATCCTTTTTGGGCAAGCGATCGCGCTCCTTGCAAACCAACTCCTGAAGAGGCTCCTGTGATAATAACTGTTGATTTTCTTTCCATTTTTATATTTTTTAGATTGCAGGATATAAGACTTAAAATTTTTATATTAAATTTAGAATCTCACATGATTGAGTCGCTATATCTTAGTCTTAATTTCTTGTAGCACTTTTTTACTTGTTTCCATCAGCTCTGGAGCGTTGGATTTTAGAGTGATCAAGCTCCCCTTCACTGAAAGCAGCCAATCAAAGCTAAAATTAGGTTTATGGCGCGATCGCAACTACATCAAATCAATTCCTATCTTCGTCCACACTATCGTGACCTGATTCTAGGTACTGTGGCTTTATTTTTGGTTAATGCTTTAGGTACTTACATCCCTTGGTTAATTCGTACTGCCATTGACCAGCTTTCAGTAGTATTTACCACCGATCAGGTGATGCACTTTGTCGTCATTATCTCGGTACTGGCTTCGATTATGTGGGTAATTCGCATGGCTTCCCGCATGTGGCTATTTGGAATTGGGCGATCGGTGGAGTTTGATTTACGCCAAAAAATATTTGAGCATTTACTCAAGCTGCCTCCCAGTTATTTTTCCCATAATTCGGCGGGAAATTTGATTAGTATTGCCACCAGCGATGTGGAGAATATTCGGAGGTTATTGGGATTTGCGGTTTTGAGTTTGATTAATACCGTATTTGCCTACGCTATGACCTTACCAGCAATGCTGGCATTGAATCCACAATTGAGTTTATTGGCGATCGCCCCCTATTCCTTAATGTTGATTTTAGTGCAGATGTTTGGCGGGCAGCTGCGGGATCAACAGTTGAAAATTCAAGAAGAATTATCTAATGCCAGTTCGCTATTACAAGAAGACCTGAATGGCATGGCATTAATTAAAACCTATGCCCAGGAAGAAAATGAACGGCAGGCTTTTAATAAGGTGAATCAGAGGCTCCTAGATGCAAATTTACAGATGGCATTGACTCGAAACCTCTTATTTCCAGTTTTAGGTGGAATTGCAAGTATAAGCTTGTTGATTCTGTTATGGTTTGGTGGCGAGGCGATCGCTACGAATCCCAACGGAAATTTTAAGATTGGTAGCCTAATTGCCCTGTTTATTTATGTGGAACGGTTAATTTTCCCCACGGCATTATTAGGGTTTACAATCACTACTTACCAAAGGGGACGGGTTAGTATTGCCAGAATTGAAACGATTTTGCAAACTCCGCCCACAATTACTGATTTACCCACTGCTATGAATCTACCCATAGATCAAGTTAAAGGTAGGGTGACTGCCAAAAATCTTACTTTTACCTATCCTGAAGCTTCTAGTCCCGCTTTGGATCACATTAATTTTGAGATTGCTGCAGGCGAAACCGTGGCAATTATTGGGGCTGTAGGATCGGGCAAGTCAACCTTAGCTAATGCTCTGCCTAGACTTTTGGATATTGAATCGGGGCAGTTATTCATTGATGGCATTGATATTACGGCAATTAAACTTGATGATCTGCGAGCAATTATCAACTATGTGCCGCAGGATAGTTTTCTCTTTAGTGCTACCATGTCCAATAATATTCGCTACGGCAAACCTGATGCCCCCATGTCAGAGGTGGAATATTTTGCCAGCCAAGCAGGGATTGAAAATGAAATTCTGAATTTTCCACAGAAGTATGAAACCCTAGTCGGTGAAAGGGGGATCACCCTTTCAGGAGGGCAACGCCAACGGACGGCTTTGGCTAGAGCTTTATTAGTAGATTCACCGATTTTGCTCTTGGATGATGCCCTTTCCAGTGTGGACAATCAAACTGCAACTACAATTTTAGAAAATTTACCGAAGCATAAAACTGTGATCTTTATTTCCCATCAACTAGCGGCGGCGGCTAATTGCGATCGCGTTATTTTGATGGATAAAGGTAAAGTAGCAGCTACGGGAACCCATCAGGAATTACTGCAATCTTCAGATTTATACAATAAACTATGGAATCAGCATAAACTGCAAGAAGTTTTACGTTAACCGATTGTGATTTCATCTGTCGTCACCTTTGCCCAACTGTCCTTCCCAGAACCAACCGTATTTAGGGACGTATTTTGGTTGATTATTTTACTGGGCGCATCGGCATTGTGTTCAGCCTCAGAAACTGCGATAACTTCTTTAGATAACTTCAAGTTGCGATCGCTTATTCAAGAACGGGGTGACAAAGGCGGCATTTTCATGATGGTGATCGAGAATCGCAGCCGATTTATTACAACTTTGCTGATTTCCAATAACATCGTCAATATTGGTGCCACGGTTTTAACCACAAATGTATTTTTAGCTTGGTTAGGAGAATCTGGCTTAGGCATTGCCACTGTGGTAATGACAATTCTAGTTTTAGTGTTTGGTGAAATTACGCCAAAATTGATTGCCGTTAATAATGCCTTCCCGATTTTTAAGCTAGTGGTTAAGCCTATATATGGGCTTTCAATCCTTATGACTCCCGCTTTAGTGTTTTTTGATAGCATTTCCCAGTGGGCAATCAAAGTGCTGCGGGTAAATAGTCAAAATCGGGGCGAATCCATGCAGGACTTACAGCTACTGATCGAAGTTTTAAGCCGTAAAGGACAGTTGGATTCAGATAAGGGACAAATTTTAAATAAAGCCCTAGCTCTTGATCGCCTCAGTGTTAGAAGTGTGGTTAAATCTCGCCTAGATATGCAGACGATCGCCCATAATGCCAGCCTAGAGGATGTAATTAGTTTATGTCTGAATACTGGATTTTCTCGAATTCCTGTGCAAGAAGACTCCAAGGATCAAATTGTGGGGATTATTACCCTAAAAATGGCTTTGCAACACTTAAAAACCCACGGCAATGTCTCGGTTACGGAAGCAATGGTGGCACCGGTTTATATCCCTGAAACTAAGCGGGTGGCTGATTTGCTCAAGGAAATGTTAAAACAGCAATTGCATCTGGCGATCGTTGTCGATGAATATGGTGGCACTGTGGGTTTAGTAGCTCTTGAAGATGTGCTCGAAGAGTTGGTAGGGGAAATCTATGATGAAAGTGATGCTGTGCGCAAAATCAGAAAATGATTAGAAAAATGCCGCTAATTAAGATTCAACCTGATGAAGAAGTATTTGAGATTGGGAGAAATCAAACCGTTCTTCAAGCTTCTTTAGATGCGGGGATTGCCCATACTCATGCCTGTGGTGGTCGAGCTCGCTGTTCTACCTGTCGCATTTTAATTACCGAAGGTTTGGAGTATTGCGCTCCGCGAAACCCCCTAGAGGAAACATTGGCGCAAAAATTAGGATTTCCCCAAGATATTCGTCTTGCCTGTCAAACCAAAGTGGCAGCAGACATTGCCATGCGGCGGCTGGTTTTAGATATAGAAGATGAACATCTCGCCAGTGATCAAGTTAAATTCGGTAAAATTGGCGAAGAGAAATTCTTTGCAATCCTATTTAGCGATATTCGGGGATTTACTAAGCTATCGGAAACTATGCTGCCCTACGATGTGATCTACATACTCAATCGTTATTTTCAAGCGATGGGGGAAGTGGTCGATCTCCACGATGGCATGATTAATAATTTTATGGGTGATGGCTTTATGGCGTTATTTGGGATTAATGATCCTGATCGGGCAGCAGAGAACTCAGTGCGGGCAGCTTTAGGCATGATCGAGGCACTGGAGCAATTAAATTCTAGGATTGAGCTACTGTTTGCAAATCCTTTAAAAGTCGGTATTGGCATTCACTACGGAACGGTAATTTTGGGCGCAGTGGGAACCCGTCAGCAAAAAAATATTACGGCGATCGGGGATGCGGTGAACTTTGCTAGTCGGATTGAATCTGCCAATAAGGAATTTGGGACGACAATTTTGGTTTCGACAGATATTTATCAGCTAGTCCGTAATCAAGTTACGATTTCCTCAACTCCCAAGGAAGCAAAAATTAGAGGAAAGACTGGAACCTATTGTCTATATGAAATTGTAGATATACTGCCAGACCTCTCTGTTAATAATCATAATTCTAATTCTGTAAACTTGAGCGATCACAATTACATAAACCTAAATAAAAAACCCAATAATCAGTTCTACAAAATTTGGCAACTTTTACAAACCAAGATCTTTTAGAAATTTAGTGTACTCCCTATACTGAAGGATTAAGGTATTGGCTTTACCCCCTTTAAGTAGGTCTATTTTCATAGTGGCGAAGAAGTAGTTTATTCCTTAAGAATGATCAAACTTTTTAGAGTTGTGCTATAACTTTGCTGTCTTGTGTTGGAATTCTAAAGATTATGTTAAAGCATATAAGTACAGGTGTATTAATTAGTCTTTTTCTGGGGGGAGTTAATGGGGTATCTGCCCAGACAAAAACTCTGATCAGGAATCAGCCTGTGGTTCCAAAACTTAACATAATCTATGTGAATCCAGTTACAGGTAATGATCGCACGGGTAAAGGCTCGATCGCTGCCCCATTTCGGAGTATTACCTATGCTTTAGCTGAAGCAAAATATGCCACTATTATTAAATTAAGGGCTGGCACCTACACGATCGCCAATGGGGAAATTTTTCCACTGCAACTCAAAGCAGGAGTAATTGTTGAGGGTAACGAGTCCAAGCAAGGGCAGGATACGGTAATTTTAGGTGGCGGCAATTTTCTTTCACCCACACTCACTGCCCAGAATATTACAGTACTAGGTGCAAACTTTGCGGAATTAAGAGGAGTAACCATAACCAATAAAAATCCTCGTGGCTACGGACTATGGCTAGAGGGTACCAGTCCTAGGATTTTATCTAATACCTTTTCAGGTAATACCCAAGATGGCATTTTAATTTTAGGTAAGTCTGCGGCTGTGATTTCTAAAAATGTATTTATTACCAATGGTGCCAATGGCATGTCAATTGAGGGGGAGGCACAGCCAGAAATCAGTAGTAATCGCTTTGAGAATACTGGCTATGGTCTAATTATTCGTCAAAATGCTGCACCACGGATTGTTAGTAATGTCCTTCGTAATAATCGCTCTGGAATCCTAATTCAGCCTAGTTCTACGCCAATAATTAGGAATAATTTAATTGAGGGCAATCGCCAAACTGGAATTACAATTCTTGGTAATAGTTCTCCAGATTTAGGCAATGCTGATAGCTTGGGGAATAATAGGATTCGGAATAATCTGCTTAGGGATGTTCAATATACGGGAACTGAGGCGATCGCTGCCGTGGGTAATGAAATTTCTCGCTTAAGTGGCAACATTCAACTCTCTGGAACCTTGCAGTCTCAACCTCTTAGTGTTCCTAATATTTCCTCAGCCCCTAATGTCTCTCCTAACCTTCCCAATGGCGTAACTAGAACTATTATTCCCAATTCCGTAATTGTCCGCACCCTGCCCATAGAATCTACTCAACCACTGCCCCTTAATACCAAGATTGATCCAACCCTACCCCCGATCGCCCTAACACCACCGACGGGAGTACCAATTAAAAGTCCAGATAAGCCCACAGGACTAAATAATCCTAACCCAACCATCCTACCTCCGCCATCATCCTCATCAGGAACAAATAGCCGCACGATTATTATTACTAGGGCTAAACCCACTGCACCTGTGACCTTACGCTATCGAGTTGTGGTTTCCGCTAATTCTGAATCGAGTAAGTTGGAAATTCGGCGTATAGTTCCTACAGCCTTTACTGCTCGGATGAATGGGCAGGAAGTAATTCAAGTTGGGGCTTTTAGCGATCGCACCGCAGCCGATGAACAGGTTAAGATATTAGCCCAAGCAGGTTTTAATGCTGAAGTTGAATCAATTGGTGGGCAGTAAAACCAGTAAGCCAGTAAAAATAAATATAGCGAAATGTTAGTATGGCTTTGCATTGTTAATTATTAAGTAAAAACTGAGAAAAAAATATGGCACTTTCTGTAGGCGATAAGGCACCAGACTTTACGGTAAAAGACACCAACGGTAATGTAGTCTCCCTTTCCAGTTATTTAGGCAAGCCCGTAGTTTTATATTTTTATCCCAAGGACGATACCCCCGGCTGCACCAAAGAAGCTTGCAGTTTTAGGGACTCCTACGCTGAATATCAAAATAAAAATATTGTCGTATTTGGGGTGAGTACTGATGATGAAACCTCCCACCGTGAATTTACTGCCAAATTTAATCTACCGTTTCCGCTTTTAGCAGATAGCGATCGCACCATAGTCAAGGCTTACGATGTCGATGGCGGTGGTTATGCCAAGCGGGTAACCTATGTGATTGATGGCACTGGCACAATTAGCCATGTTTATACTACGGTCAAAACCGAAACCCATGCGGCGGATATTTTGGCAGAACTAGGGCTATAAATGCAAATTAGATTTAGAGAATGCGACTGGTTTGATCTCTGGATTTGGATTGAGTTTAGCGATTTCCCCTCAGAACGAGAAAAACAACTCTTGGATGAATTATTTAATTCCTGGTTTCTCTTGGGCAAACTGGGGGGATTTAATGCGGGGAATTTGCAAGTTCAAGATACAGGCTTAGATATTAGTAATCTGGACTACGATCAAGACGCTGCTGACGATGGCATGATGTCGGTAATGCACAATATGAGTGATGTTGAGTATGAAGACGCTTGGGCAAGGTGTTGGGTAGATTTAGGTACTGCCGATGCGATCGCCCTAGATATTTTAATCAACGCCTTACAGCAGTTTAGCCAAGACTATGTGGGGGTTGAGCAAGTGATCGTAGGTGGACAGAATGATAACTGGCGAGTTGATACCTAGATTGTTGATACCGAAATTACAGTGGCTGCGATCGAATCTTTTTAGCAACATTGGGAATAGTATACTCACTTTAATTTGTGCTGTAGTTATCTATCAAATAGCATGGAGGTTGGGAGCGTGGATATTCTTCTCAGCCCAATGGCAGGTGGTATCAGCAAATTTACCTTTGTTTTTGGTGGGGCGTTACCCTGCGGCACAGTACTGGCGGATATGGCTTGTGCTTGGCATTTTCTCAACTCTAGGGTTACTGGAACTTTTCCATGAGCTACAAGTACTACAAATTCATAGAATTAAATGGCTGTGGCTCGGCTCTGCACCTGTGATTCTGTGGCTAATTGGCGGTGGGTTTGGGTTAACTCCAGTAAATGTGAATTTATGGAATGGCTTGCTATTAACTCTATTAATGGCGATCGCAGGCATTATTCTGTCTTTTCCCTTGGGAGTGTTACTAGCCCTTGGCAGACAGAGTTCTATGCCCATAATCTCTATCCTCAGTACCAGCTACATTGAAATAATGAGAGGACTACCCCTAATTGGCATTTTATTTATGGCGCAGGTGCTGCTCCCCCTATGCTTACCCCCAGAAATCAAAATTGATCGAGTTGTGCGGGCGATCGCGGGATTTACACTTTTTAGTGCTGCCTACTTAGCTGAAAATGTTAGGGGAGGTTTACAGGCGGTTTCTCAAGGACAAATGCAAGCAGGAAAAGCCTTAGGACTTAGTACCCCGACAATTTTGTGGTTTATTGTTTTACCCCAAGCTTTACGCGCAGTGACCCCAGCGATCGCAGGACAGTTTATTGGTTTATTTAAAGATACTTCCTTAGTCTCCATTGTAGGCTTAGTGGATTTGATGGGAATTGGGCGATCAATTTTGGCACAACCAGACTTTGTGGGTAGCTATGCGGAAGTCTATTTATTTATCGGTGGCATTTATTGGCTATTTTGCTATGGTATTTCACTATTATCTCGCTTAAAACTCACCTAGCATTTTTACTTCCGTTTCGAGGTTGATCGCCCACTTTTGGGCAACTTGGGTTTGGACATGGCGAATCAATTTGATAATATCGGTGCTACTGGCATGACCGCAGTTGACAATAAAATTGGCATGGAGTTCGGAAACTTGGGCATCACCGATCCGATAACCCTTCAATCCAGTATCTTCGATGAGTCTAGCGGCGGCATGGGGATGGGGATTACGAAATACGCTTCCACAGCTAGGAAGATGATAGGGCTGCATTCTATGTCTGAATCTTAAAAAATCATTGGTGGTAGCCGTAATTACTTGGGGATCAAAGCCAGTATTTAACTGTAGGGTTGCTGCTGTAACAATGCGATCGCCCGCCTGTAGGATCGAAGTCCGATAGGCAAATCCCAATTCTTCAGGTAGTAGGGTTTCGGCTATTCCTCCCAAGGATATAGTTTGGACATTAATTATGCGATCGCTAGCACAACCACCCTGCGCCCCCCCATTCATTACCACTAAGCCACCTAGAGTGCCAGGAATCCCCACCGCCCACTCTAAACCAGACCAGCCTTTAGTAGCTACCTGCAATGCCAATCTAGCCACAGGCTCTCCCGCCGCCACAGTAACTTGTCCCTTAGCTAGATCAAACTCAATGCCGCGCAAATGTCTGGTACAGATGACTAAACCCGTTAAACCCCGATCGCTAATTAATAAATTACTACCCGCCCCAATTAAAGTCACTGGCTCCCCTGATCGCTCTGCCCAAGTCAAACATTCTTCCAAGGCAGCTAGGGATTTAGGGGCAGCATACCACTGTGCCAGACCTCCGACTTTCCATGAAGTTAAAGGGGCTAAAGGATAGGCATTATGAATTTCGACCGTGGTTTTGCTAGTTGTCATCATGGGCTTATATTCCTCAAGGCTTGAATTGTAGGAGCAATTACTCGATTAAGATTTCCTGCCCCTAAAAATACAGCTAAATCTCCTGATCGCAGATTATGGGTTAAGAAAGTTTGCACAGAGTCTAGATCACCCTGAAAATGAACGCTTGGGTGTTGGGACGCAATCTCCTGTGCCATTTGTTCCCCACTAATATTTTCGCTATTCTTTTCTCCTGCCGCATAAATATCCGTAACTACGACCAAATCTGCATCCCCAAAGGCTTGGCTAAATTCTGTTAGAAACTTAGCAGTACGACTATAACGATGGGGTTGAAAGATTGCCACCACTCGATGTTGAGCCTGATGGCTAGATTGAAGTTTGGCGGAGGCTAAGGTGGCGCGAATTTCACTGGGATGGTGAGCATAGTCATCAATAAAAACTACACCATTTTGTTTCCCCTTTAGTTCAAATCTGCGACTGGCTCCCATAAAATCGGGTAAGGCTGTTTGGATATCTAACCAACTGATCTCTGCCCAGCGGGCGACAGCGATCGCGGCTAAGGCATTACTCAAATTATGCTTTCCTAAAATACTTAAACTTACTTCGCCTAAAACCTGTCCTCGTTCTATAACCGTAGCTTTAGTGCTGTAACATCCATACTCAATGTTTACTGCATAATAATCGGCATCAGGATTAGATAAACTGTAGGTAATATCGGCTTTAATATGCTGGGCAGTGGTTTCGCAATCGATACAGGTAATAACCACTTGGCAACGCTGGGCAAAGGTTTGAAATGTGGAAATAACCTGCGCCAGACTATGGTAGTGATCGGTATGATCTAACTCAATATTCGTAATGATGCCCACAGCAGGTGCAAATTTGGTTAAAGAACCGTCCGATTCATCAGCCTCGGCGATTAAATATTTTCCCTTACCTAGACGGGCGTTACCTTGCCATGCCCTAACTTCACCGCCAACCACAATCGTTGGATCGAGTCCTGCCTGTAAAAATAAGTAGGCAACCAAGCTGCTAGTGGTAGTTTTACCGTGGGTACCAGCGATCGCCACACTTTGAAATTGCGTAATTAAAGCTGCTAAAACATCGGAACGATGCAAAATAGCAAGGTCTTGGGATTTCGCTAATTGAAATTCTGGATTTTGGTCACTAATTGCCGTCGAACAAACTATTTGGGGCGGATTACTTAGATCAATATTATCGGCACTGTGACCTTGATAAATTTTGGCACCAAAACCTTGAAGTTGTGCAATCAGTTGATTTTGGGCTAAATCTGAACCAGATACTTTATAGCCTTGTCTAACTAAAATATGGGCGATCGCCGACATCCCAATTCCGCCAATACCAATAAAGTGAAACGGTTTACCGCTTAAATCAATTGGACTTAGCATTTAATCTCCTCAGACACGCCTAATATCGTGCGCTATCATAGCAAGAATTTTGTCATAGTGGTATTTTTACGGATCAAAACCTAAATTAAAAATTAAAATCAATAGGTCTGAATAGATAAACGTGGCAATTTTGTTGGTAACAGGCTGTAAATCTGGGGTACTAATTCTGGAGACAGAGAAATTCAACCTCAATTCCATGTTCATATAAAGGTTTTTGATGTCTATTCCAACCACGATCTATTGCTATTGCGATCGCAGGTTTTGCAGGATGGGTTAAAGAAACAGCGACAAATTTGCGATCATTTGGATCAAATTTTTCTAGATTAGACGATCGAGGAAATTCAGCAAAATTATTTTCGTCAATTTGGGTGATTTGAACTTGTTGGCAACGCTGAGGATTATTGCGATTAATTAAAATCCACTTTAAGAAGGCATCCCCAACACCAGGTTGCCCTGATTGATTAACTTTCTTTTTATACTCATTGATAATTAGCCATTTACTATCAATCACCAAAATTCCTGATTTTTCAAAGTTTTGCAACCATCTAATGCAAGAGATAATACATTTAGGAGAAGCATGTTCAGATTCTCGATTATTTGCCACGATCAAAACATTTGTATCTATAACTCGGCACATCTTTAAGTTTTTCAAGTCTTAGGAACTCATTTGTCGGTGCATGGCAGCTTCGGTCATAGCAACAAGATCGCCCATTTCGTCACCAAAAAAGTCTTGGAGATAGTTATTAATATTGCCGTAGGTATCTAGCTCTAGGGGAACTAATTGAGAAGTACCATCATCGGTCATATCACAAAAATAGAGGGCAGCATCTTCATTGGTGAATCCATCTTTTGCTTCGGCAACTCTGCGCTGTAATCGCCTTAATAGATGCTCACTATGACTTTCGATAATGATTTGAATATTACGAGTTTTAATCGCATCAATAAATACATCTGCGAGTTTTGCTTGAACTGAGGGATGAAGATGAATTTCTGGCTGCTCCAAAATCACGGTAGAACCCTTGGGAACGTAATAGCACAAAACCAGAACAGGCAAGATTTGCGAGACTCCAAACCCCACATCAGTAATTAAAACTTCAGGGGAATTCGGCGATCGCTGTACTAATATCTCGTAATCTCTTCGGTTCTCGGCGATCGCTTTTAACTTAAAGGTATGTATTAATCCCAAATCCTTGAGTGCTTTAGCTACAGAGATTTCTACACTTGGATCAGTTTTTCGAGAAGCTAAAATTGCCGCAACTGTCAACTCGCCTAACTTACCCACATCGTGAGGACGTTCCCCAGACCACAAATATGTTCGCTCAGGATATGCTCTTAGAGGTGCGAGATAGTAAGTATTAACAAAAAGGTCTTCAAAAGTTGCATGAAGGTCATTATATAAGTCAAATTGAGAAGTTGCATTATATGGCTTAAATGGATTTTCTAAGGTTTCATAGACCTCATTAAAGCTCAATAAATCATTTTCTAGCTCACCAGAAATAAATGTTTCACCTCGAATTTCATTATTAATCTTAAGAAATCTTCTTCCAAAATAACTCCATTTATGATTACTATACTGAAATGAATACTTAAAAAGTTGCAAGCTTACTTCATCAGTATTGATATTAAATCTAGATGTAAACTTTAAGAATGGACTATGAGGAATCTGATATAGGGAACGTTCTTCCTGAGACTCTCTTACAAACAGAAGCATAAGTTCTTTCTTATGTATCCTTTGTGGTTTCCAAGTTAGAGAAAATTCAATTTGAGCAGGAAATTTATGATTGTGAACAATATCGTAAGTCGTACCTAATTTTACATAGCTATAAGGATCGTTCCCTAAATTCAAAATTGTATTGCGATCTCTGGATTCTATAGTTTGCTTAAGCATGAGAATAAACTGCAAGATTGCTGTTTTCCCAGAGCTATTTGTACCAAAAAATCCAGTTATAGGAGCCATCCGCATCTCTCCTGTATCTGCCCAAGACTTGAAATTTTGGATGTGGAGATTGGTAAACATAACTTAGGATTAAAACTACTTAGGTTAAATCTATAATCTGCGAGCTTAATATTTTAAGATGACATCGGAAAGGTTTGTTGTAAGGGTTTAACCTTAGCTAATTCCGTAATCATCTCGCTGTGAATGTGAGTATTTGTCGCTAAAATTCTGCCGCTTTTAAGGTCTAATTCACCACCATCGTAGGCGGTTACTGTTCCTCCTGCTTCTCTGACGATTACCACACCTGCGGCTATATCCCAAATCGATAAACCCCGTTCCCAATAGCCATCAACTCGACCACAGGCAACATAGGCTAAATCTACGGATGCGGCTCCACCTCTTCTGACCCCGTGGGTAATATGGGTAAAGTGGCAAAATTCAGCATAATTATTATCAGGAGTTTGGGTGCGATCGTAAGCAAAGCCTGTAACTAAAAGACTATGTTTAAGCTCATTTTCCGTAGAAACTTGAATTGGTTTGCGATCGCAAGTAGCACCTAGACCAATTGCTCCACAAAATAGTTCATCATGGAATGGATCGTAAATGGCACCCACACTGGGAATACCATCAATTAATAGCCCCACTGATACCGCCGAAAAAGGATAACTATGACTAAAGTTGGTTGTTCCATCAAGGGGATCGATCGCCCAGAGAAATTTACTCTCAGTTTTGCCACCTGCACCGGACTCCTCTGCTAAGATGCTATGGTCAGGGAAGTGACGTTTTATTACAGCTAAGACTTGAGCTTCTGCCTCTTTGTCGGCAATGGTGACTAAATCTCCAGGGCGTTTTTCGTTGCGATCGCTTTCTTTAATTTTTCCCCAGTAGGACTTTAATATCGCCCCTGCGGAACATACCGCCTCCGTAGCAATATCTAAATATAGTTGGAGGTCTTGAATATTTGGGTTAATAGAATTATTCATCTTCTGGCTCATTATTTAGAACATCTATAGATTGACTGACAGCTTGAGTTTCATGATTTACAGCTTGACGTTCCAACACATTAACTAAGCGATCTAGACTAGCAATCAACCGTTCCTGTTCGGTAGGTTCGGGGATAACTTCGGCGGCAGCTTGAGCCTCTTCCCTTAGTGCTTTGCGTTTTGTAGCGGCGATCGCTTTAATCAGAATAAAGATCACAAAGGCAATGACAATGAAATTTAAGGTTGCAGCTAAAAATTTACCGTAGAGAACACCACCGAGGGATAGACTGGCTAAATCCTGAACTTTTGCAGCTTCTAGGGCAGGTTTTAATAAAAGTGGCGTAATAATATCAGCAATAAAAGACTCAACAATCTTGCCAAATGCCCCGCCAATAATTACAGCTACGGCAAGGTCAATTACATTACCTTTAAGGGCAAAGTCTTTAAATTCTTTGATTAGGCTGGTAGCACGACTACGAGGCATAGGTTTAAACTCCCTGTTTGATACTGGTGTAAGTAGTTTACAGGAGAGTATTACCATTCTCCAAACCTGAACCACGGAGAGACGACTTTGACCTTGATGGGAACTTAAAAATATCAAACTTCAACCTGTGCTAGTCTGGAGCTAGGATTGGCAGGATAATAAAATGCAGTTTTTAGATGAATACGAAGTCATAGTAGTGGGTGCAGGTCATGCAGGATGTGAAGCAGCCTTAGCATCGGCACGCATGGGACGAAAAACCTTATTACTAACCTTAAACCTAGATCGCATTGCTTGGCAACCTTGTAATCCTGCGGTGGGAGGACCTGCTAAGTCCCAGTTAGTACATGAAGTTGATGCCTTGGGCGGAGAAATTGGCAAAATTACCGATCGCACCTATTTGCAAAAAAGAATCTTAAATAGTTCCCGTGGTCCTGCCGTGTGGGCATTGAGGGCACAAACTGATAAAAGAGAATATGCGATCGAGATGAAGAAGGTAATTGAAAACCAACCTAATCTTCATGTTAAGGAAGGAACCGTAGTTAATCTGCTCTTGGATAATCAGCAAGCGGTAATTGGCGCAGAAACTCAATTTGGGGTGGGCTATGGTTGTAAGTCCGTCATTTTAACCACAGGAACATTTCTCAATGGCGTAATTTGGATTGGCGATCGCTCCATGAGTGCAGGTCGAGCAGGAGAATTTGCCGTAGCTGGATTAACAGAAACCTTAAATAAATTCGGTTTTATTACAGATCGCCTAAAAACAGGAACCCCCGCCAGAGTTGATAAGCGTTCCGTTGACTATAGCCAAATGGAACCCCAGCCTCCCGATGAGGAGATGAACTGGTTTAGTTTTGATCCAACGGCATGGATAGAAAGGGAACAGATGAATTGTTATCTCACTCGCACCACGGCAATTACCCATCAGATTATTCGAGATAATTTGCATCTATCGCCAGTGTATGGGGGCTTCATTGATGCTAAGGGTCCTCGCTATTGTCCTAGCATTGAAGATAAAATTGTGCGCTTTGCTGATAAAGAGAGCCATCAGATTTTCATTGAACCAGAAGGCAGAGAAATTCCCGAACTCTATATCCAAGGATTTTCTACGGGATTACCCGAACCAATTCAGTTACAAATGTTGCGATCGCTCCCTGGTTTAGAAAATTGTCAAATGCTTAGACCCGCATACGCAGTGGAGTACGACTATATTCCCGCCACCCAGTGCTATCCCACCTTAATGACTAAAAAAATTGAGGGCTTATTCTGTGCGGGACAAATTAATGGCACTACGGGTTATGAAGAGGCAGCAGCCCAAGGTATTGTCGCAGGAATTAATGCGGCTTTGTGGGCGCAGGGTAAACCGATGATCACTCTATCCCGTGAGTCTAGTTATATTGGCACCTTAATTGACGATCTATGTACTAAGGATTTACGCGAACCCTATCGCATGCTCACCAGTCGTTCTGAATATCGCTTAATTCTCCGCTCTGATAATGCCGATCGCCGCCTCACACCCTTAGGCAGAGAAATCGGACTGATTGACGATCGCCGATGGGAACTATACACCACCAAGCAAGCAAATATTCAAGCAGAAACCACTCGACTCAAAACGACTCGACTCAAGGAACAGAATGAAGCCGCTAAAGCCCTTGCAATTAAGGCAGGTAGTGCCATCAAAGGCTCGATTTCCTTGGCGGATTTACTTTTGCGTCCCCCAGTTACCTATGCGGATTTGGGCATGTATAAATTAGATAATCCCAACTTAAATAAAGCGGAACGCCAAGTGGTAGAAACGGAAATTAAATATTCGGGCTATATTCAACGCCAAGAACATCAAATCGACTCGGTTGCCCGTCAAGCCAATCGGAAGTTACCGACTGATCTTAACTACAATCAGATTGAAACTCTATCTAAGGAATCCAGAGAAAAACTCTCTAAGATTCAACCTCTCACCATTGGGCAGGCAAGTCGGATTGGGGGCGTGAATCCTGCGGATATTAATGCTTTATTAGTACATTTAGAATTAACTAAAGAAATTTCTAGGCAAGCACAAAAGGTTTAATCGCAAGTTTAAAAGTTTAATTTAACATTTAATTTAACAAGGTACCAACCATGAAAAAGCTCACACAAACGGAATTAGAAGCTTCGATCGTTCAACTCTCAGGCTGGAAAATAGTTAACGATAAGCTCAATAAAAAGTTCAAATTTAAAGACTTTGTTGAAGCTTTTGGATTTATGACTAAGGTGGCGATCATTTCTGAAAAAATGGATCATCATCCCGAATTATTTAATGTTTATAACAATGTGGTGATTGATTTAACTACCCACGATGCTGGGGGAATTAGCAATCTAGATGTTGAGTTAGCAAAAAAAATTGATGGGCTTTAAGATTCAAATAGATTATGCGGTAATAAGGTTTTAATCTATGAGTTATCCGCAGTTCTATCTACATTAATTGGAATTAGCCTAATCAAGATAATATTAACCGGTAGGTAAATTGAGAAAGAACAATGGCTTACAGTGACTTTACCTTAATGCGCCTGAAAGAAGAACTTGGTTTAATTGTCAAGGAGGAGGAGAGTTTATTTGACCATGTGTTACCAGTACCGCCATCTCTCCATCTAAAGGAAAGTTTGAAGCAATCGCAGGCTTTTGTAACGTTGGTAAATACGGAAAAAGTTAGGTCTGAGTTTTTGATCGCTCCGATTTTAGGGGAGGTAAAAGCACAATTAAAGCCAACCACTAGCTTATTTTCGGGTACAAAATTTAACGTCGATCCTGCTATGGGACGCAGATACTCAAGATGTGTTTGAACAAATTCAAGCTGGTAATTTTATTGGCGACAACGAGCTAGACCCCATAATAGAATTTTAGCCAGTGATTAAGATCGTTACTCAATTGATTGAAAGAGACGCTTGATATTGCATTTGAGTCAATCATTGTTTTATCTAATCGCCATTTTAGACGATCCTGTTCTTGTACTGCTAGGTTCATATCTTTGCCAATAACTATAAGCCCTTGAAAGGTTGCACGGCGGGAGCCAAAGGTGTTAAGGAAGTCCTGTGTACTTCTCATGTCTTCAAGCTTCCAAAGCCAATCTACCAACTGGGAATATGCACCTTCAAATCGTGGTGCCCAGTCTGGAGTTGCCTTTTTCCCTTTCTGTCTAAATACACTATCTGCTGCCCCATTCTCAAATTCAACGAGTAAGTAATGATGAACGGATGAATCTCCGATCACTAAATCCGCAATAAAGTCACCATAAATTTCGTATTCATGAGCGTATTGGTCAGGGACTTTAATCTTTGGAAAGTAGTTGCAAATAAGTAAGGAGAGATTTTGGCGCTGCTTGAAAAAGGGAAGCACATCTTTTTGCTCTGAGAGTATTGGCTTAGAGGTAAGGAGATTTGAAAAGTCATCCCATTCAGTACGACATTTTTGGGGATCGATAACGTGCTTTTGCAGATTTTTCATTCTTGAAACGTAGGAATGAGATAGTTCAATCGGTCTCTATCTATAATGTCTTCAAGAGTATAGGTATCTCCTTCTGCTGAAATAATTAAACTTAGGTTTTGGTCGACTTCATAGGTATACATTTTCTTAAAGGGGAATTTCGAGGCAAGTCTTCGTAACTTTGCATTTGTGTGGAGAGTAGCAGCTAATTCATTCAGCGTGCGAGTAATTTTTGTTTGTTCTGGCTTGCGGAGCGATCGCAAGGACACTTTGGCTCTATCTTGTATTTGTATTTGCATATTAGGGTTCCTATGAGCGTGCGAAAAACTCAATATAGATATATTAAACCAAGCAATCATAGAAAAAAAGTTTAAGGAATAGGTTATTGATTACGAGGTTCGGCGAGAGTTGTGGAGTTAATGGCTCAAAACTGCATCTACTGCCTGTTGTTGATCACGGCGACTGATCCAACGGTGATAGGTTTGCGTATGAATCGCAATAGAATGTCCCATTATTTGAGCTGCGATCGTAATATATTTAGTAATTATAAATAGATGAGGAAGTAACTATAACTCTCACTCTTAACCTTCCATCAGATTTAGAAAGCTCTTTATTTCAAGCTGCTAATCAGCAAAGTCTTACCCTTGAAGAATTTACGATTTAAATCCTGACCCTTGCCTTTACCCAGAGAGAAAAGCAAAAGAAAGCTGTAAGTTTATTAGAGTCTTGGTTAAATGATCCTGATATTGAAGAACAAAAAACAACGGGTAGATACTTGTAGGTAACTAATGCCCATCTCTATATAAAATATAAACATGAACCTTGGACTATGTGGAGGACATCGCACCGGAAAGACGACTTTGGCACAGGCGATCGCCCAACACAAAAATATTCCCTTTGTTAAAACTGATACCAGTGGTGTATTCAGAAAATATGGCTTAGACCCAGCTTTACCGATGGATTTTGGTACCCGCTTAAATATTCAGCATCGGGTTTTAGAAGCAGCGATCGCCATTTGGGAGCAGGAAGAAAACTTTTTTATTAGCGATCGCACACCCATAGACATGATGGCTTATACCATTGGCGATATTCAGGGCAAAACCGAGGTGAATTTTGGAGAATTAGAGGATTATCTAAATCTCTGCTTTGATGCGACCAATAAATTTTTTGGGAAACTAGTAATCATTCAACCG
Source organism: Synechococcus sp. PCC 7502 (assembly GCF_000317085.1). NCBI lineage: Bacteria > Bacillati > Cyanobacteriota > Cyanophyceae > Pseudanabaenales > Pseudanabaenaceae > Pseudanabaenococcus > Pseudanabaenococcus habilitatus. The sequence goes on along the minus strand of NC_019702.1, from coordinate 1,302,401 downwards.
GGAATTCCTTTGGTGTATGAAGTTGGCAAGGCTGCTTTGAATCAGGCATACATTGAACATATTAATATTCTAGTCATGGGCTTATGTAGCGATCGCCGTTTGCAATCTAAAACTGTATGCCTAGATCGCCAGATCACAAACCTAGATGAGCGGATTAAAGCTGTATTAGAGTTTTGCTAAATTTCCAACTAAAATCTTCAGATCAAAAATTAAGAGCTAGATTCAGCATCGACTTCAGCCTGGAGTTTAGCGAGTTCTTCGGGAGACATTTCTGCTAGCTGTTTTTTTAGAACTGCGGTTTTGTAGTCACTTAATTGCTGGTTATAGGTCATAGTTTGGGTCACTGCTCTATAGATGTAGGTAGCAACCCATAGGATTATGCCCGCCACTAAAACCACTTGGCTCCAGATGCCTGCATTTTCGCTACTGAGTCCATAGACCTGTAAACCCCAAAAAGCTAGACCACCGAGGGCAAAAAAAGCAATAGTAATAGCGATCGCATCAATTCGCCGCATGATTAACCTAGTTTTCTGAGTTCAGGGCGAAAATTGACCAATGGCGATAACAGCAATAAACCGGGAAAGAAAAAGAAGACGGTAAAGCAGATAAATACCCTTTCCCACGACCCAGTTAAATACCAACGAGCTTTGAAGTAATAAAGCAAAATGAAGGGTATGACGACAAGGTATGCGCCCGCGATCGCTCCGTAAACTAGAAATCCAGATTCGAGTAGTGATGTAATAATTTCCACGGTTCTACAGTATGTAAATTAAGCTTTTGGTTTAATCTTAGCAAAAATACTCAAACTAACCGCAATCTGGTTTTTGAAAAGCAATTGAATTAATTAATGATTCAAATAGAGTCCTGCCTTCGGTCGAACCTAGCTGTAAGTCTGTGGCACGCTCAGGATGGGGCATCATGCCGAGAACATTACCCGCACGGTTACAAATACCAGCAATATTATTGACTGAGCCATTGGGATTAGAGTCCGTTGTCATCTTGCCAAAAGCATCACAATATCGCCAAACAACTTGATTATGTGCCTCTAACTCCGCTAAGGTTTCTGGATCGGCATAGTAGCAGCCTTCTCCGTGGGCGATCGGTAAATTAATAATCTCTTGATGTTGATACTGATGTGTCCAGACTAGATCATTACGTTCTAGTTTTAGAGGAATGCGATCGCATACAAAGCTTAAACCCTTATTTCTGACCAATGCTCCCGGTAATAAGCCCGCCTCAGTTAAGACTTGAAATCCATTACAAATACCTAAAACATATTTACCTTGCTCCGAATGATTTTTGACCGCCTGCATTACTGGTGCAAACCTAGCGATCGCCCCACAACGTAGATAGTCACCATAGCTAAATCCCCCTGGGATCACGATTACATCTATGTCGCTAATATCAGTTTCTTGGCACCAAATCATCCGAGTTGGTTGACGTAAAATTTGATTAGTTGCCATGACAATATCGCGATCGCAATTGGAACCAGGAAATACAACTACGCCAAACTTCATGACCCTGACCTCGGATTTATACTAGTTCATCATATATTATTCAGGCTCTAGGCGATGAATCTTAATCCGATCAAGGCGAGGTCCATCCATAGCAGCGATCGTAATTTGGAGATTTTTATAAACAAAGGTTTCCTCAAGATGGGGAATTTTTTGAAAGTGATAGGTTATAAATCCACCTAAGGTTTGATATTCGTCAATGAGAGGTAAATTCAAATCCAAGACATCATTAAGTTCTTCGACGCTTACTTGAGCTTGAACTAGGGAAGTGCGATCATCCAAAATTTTAATGTCGGGAATTGCACTAGCAGGTGGTTCATTGAAACTCCCCACAATTTCTGCCACAATATCCTCAAGGGTCACAAGTCCAGCCGTGCCACCAAATTCATCAACCACAATGACAATAGACTGTTGCGATCGCTGCATTTGGGGTAAAAGTTCACCTAAATAAATCTCTTGAGATACAAACCGCACTGGACGAATAAACTCGGTGAGGTCTTGATCTAGCTTTAATTCGCCATTACCAAGTTTGCCAATGATTTCCTTAATTTGCACAATCCCCCGAATATCATCTAAGGATTCTCCTGCGACGGGGTAACGCGAGTGATTACAAGCATTAACTACTGCCAATAGGTCTTTAACTGTACTGTTAAACTCCACCCACTGCATACTTGTACGAGGTACCATGATCTCCCCTGCGGTGACTTCTCCAAATTCAAATACATTTTTTAGCAACTCCCGTTCTTCAGCTTCTAAGCCCACAGATTCGCTAGAAGTAGTAATAATCATTTGGAGTTCTTCGGCACTGACAGCACTGTACCAAGACTTAGAGGTATATTCAATTCGAGCAATTTTGAGTAGTAATCTCGTGGATTGATTCAGCACCCATAGAAAGGGACTAAAAATGTTAGCGATCGCCTCACTGGGTTTAGCTAACCACAATGCCATTCTTTCTGAGTTCATTAAGGTAACTGACTTAGGGACTAATTCACCCAGAACTATTTGTAAATACACTACTAACAAAAAAGCGATCGGTGCTGCTAAGGAATTAGATAAATTGGTAGGTAAAAGTTGATTCAGCCATCCTTGGGTAGCGATCGCCATCACATCCTTCCCCAACCAGCCCAAACCAATACTAGATAAAGTAATCCCTAACTGGGTCGAAGATAAGAACCTGTCAATATGTCTTTGCAGTCTCTGCACAACCAACGCATTACCTGAACCAGATTCTACCAACTGATGAATACGCGATCGCCGCACCGACACAATCGCAAACTCGGCAGCAACAAAATAGGCATTTACGGCAACTAGGGTTAGCATCATGCCCACATAGCCCACTAAATCAACCTGTGAATCAACTTGCATAGAAGAAGTCACAATTGGGGTCATAAGCAAACGGGGAAGATCATCCATTAGTCGTGGATTAGTTGTTCTTAGGCGAAGTGAATTTAACTGCTGATAATCTTTAAATAGGCTAGGGGATAGGAGGAGTTAGCTTAGGTTTAGGGCTTAGGGTAAGGTTTTTACTACCAAGGGGAACAGGGTTAACACCTTCTAAAGACTTTTTACCAAAATTAAAACCAAATATGCCACCAATTAAACTAGAAATTATCATTAAAATTAGTAAAATTGGTATATATCCTAAGGATTTTTTTTCCTTAGACTTAGAATTAATATCTGAACTCTTGTCAGTCATTAAAATTTAGGTATGATCACACACTTACAATATAATAAAAGACTGATAAAAAGCTGAGAAATTAAGTTTTAGTTTTATTACCTGGGTTGGCTGACTGGTAAAGCAAACGACTCATAATCGTTGATATGTTGGTTCAATTCCAATACCCAGGATTCAAGAATAAATAATTTATGAATAATTCTTCAGTCTCAACACTCAAACTTAAATTTGCTGAAGAATTTAGCCTGTTGGTACGAGCAAAATATCCAATTATTTATGTTCTAACCGAAGAAGAAGAGCGAGCAGAAAAAGTTATTATCCAAGTTGCTAAGGAATGTAACCCAATTAGAGAAGTCTTTTGGTACGACCTCATTAAAGGTTTTGAGCATGATGGTAAGGCTAAAAGCAACTTTTTGCAGGCATTAGAAAAAGTCGAACAAGATTCCTCCACAGCCATTTATGTAATTCGAGATTTACATCATCGCCTTGGGGAGAAAAAATTTGATGAGCAGATTGTCCGTCAACTTCGTAATCTTTATAAACATCTTCGCGGTACCCGTAAAACTTTAGTACTATTAAGTCCAGTTTTAGAACTACCCGCCGAACTGCAGGAACAAATTACGGTTATTAATATGCCATTGCCCGACTCTAGCGAGATTAGATTGGCAATTAAGCAAGCAATTCCCGATGTCCAAATTCGTTTGCATGATCAGGAGATGAATCAGCTGATTAAAGCGGCTTTGGGTTTAACTCGCGATCGCATTATAAATACCCTTGCTAAATCCATAGTCCAAAAACAGTATATTACTGCCGCAGACATTGATCTGGTCTTAGCAGAAAAACAACAACGTATCCGTCAAACGGAATTCTTAGAATTTTTTACACCCCAAGAAACCCTCGATCATATAGGCGGCTTGGATAATTTCAAATATTGGCTAGTGCAGAGACAACTGGCTTTTTCCGATGCTGCGCGAGATTTTGGCTTACCCCATCCTAAAGGGGTTTTATTAATGGGTATTCAAGGAACAGGTAAAAGTCTTTGTGCTAAGGCGATCGCCCATCTGTGGAATTTACCCCTATTACGTTTAGATGTGGGCAAGTTATTTGGCAGCTTATTGGGACAGTCAGAAAGTCGCACCCGCCAAACTATTCAACAGGCAGAGGCAATTTCCCCTTGCATCCTCTGGATTGATGAAATAGATAAAGCATTTGGTGGTATTTCTGGCATTTCTATGGATTCGGGTACCAGTCAAAGGGTATTTGCCACACTTCTGACTTGGATGCAGGAAAAGACCAGTTCTGTCTTTATTGTGGCAACTGCGAATAACATTCATGTCTTACCGCCAGAGCTATTACGGAAGGGGAGGTTTGATGAGATTTTTTTTATTAATCTTCCCAATTATGAAGAACGTAAGCAAATCCTGAAGGTGCATTTACAGCGATTTCGTCCAGACTCAGTAGCCTTTGATTTGGATGCCATAGCCCAGATTACCGAGGACTTTAGTGGGGCGGAAATTGAGCAGGCAATTATCGAAGGAATGTACTCTGCCTTTAACCAAAGTCGCGACCTCACCACACAGGATATAGTATTAGCAGTAAAAAATACATTTCCCCTAGCTAGTACCGCTCGTGAGCAAATCAATTACATGAAAGCTTGGGCAGAACAAGGACGTGCGCGCAGTGCCTGTGGGGTCAGTAATGGTACTGATATTACGGGTATCACTACTTCTATATCCTAGATTATTGGTATGCCTGAGTCAGCGATCGCTACTATAGTATATGTACAACTCAACTATACAAAACTTTACAAAACTCTGAATCTTTAAACTATGGCTATAAAAAATGAAGACCCTAAAAGCACCCGATCTCGCATCATTGGTAATGTGCTATTACTAGTGGGCGGCGGTTTACTTTTACTTAATTTCCTGTTTCCCCTGTTTGTTGCCCCTCAGGTTGCCCAAGTTCCTTACAGTCTATTTATTCACCAAGTACAGGCTCATCAGGTGGCAAGGGCATCCATTGGGCAAAACCAAATTACCTACCAATTAAAAGAGAATGACCCCGCAAATCCTAGCTCTATCCTGACAACCACTCCAATTTTTGACTTAGAACTACCGAAAGTTTTACAGGAAAATGGTGTAGAGTTTGCGGCGGCTCCAGTTAAAAATAATAATAGTTGGTTTGGAACTTTGATCAGTTGGGTGATTCCTCCCTTAATTTTTGTCGGAATTTTTCAGCTATTTGGTAGGTTTGGTGGCGGTGCTGGTGGGGCGGGACTACAAATTGGTAAGAGTAAAGCTAAGGCATACGTCCCTGGAAATTCTTCTAAGGTACTTTTTAATGATGTAGCTGGAGTAGATGAAGCTAAAACCGAACTGGTTGAGGTGGTTGAGTTCCTCAAAACCCCAGAGAAGTTTACCCGCATTGGTGCCAAAATCCCCAAAGGCGTATTGCTAGTTGGACCACCTGGAACTGGTAAAACCCTCTTAGCAAAGGCGGTAGCAGGGGAAGCTGGGGTACCTTTCTTTAGTATTTCTGGTTCAGAATTTGTAGAGTTATTTGTTGGGGTAGGTTCATCTCGGGTGAGAGACCTATTTGAGCAGGCTAAAAAGCAGTCCCCTTGTATTGTATTTATTGATGAGTTGGATGCGATCGGTAAATCTCGCTCTAATAATTCCATGTTTGGTGGTAACGATGAAAGGGAACAAACCCTTAACCAATTACTCACCGAAATGGACGGATTTACCGATGACGGTACCACTGTGATCGTATTGGCAGCAACTAACCGCCCTGAAACCCTTGATCCAGCTTTATTACGTCCGGGTAGATTTGATCGCCAAGTCTTAGTTGATCGTCCAGACAAAATTGGGCGGGAAGCGATCCTGCAAATTCACGCCAAAAAAGTAGTTCTTGATCCTGAAGTGGATTTAAAGCTAATTGCCACGAGAACTTCGGGGTTTGCTGGGGCAGATTTAGCAAACTTAGTCAATGAAGCCGCATTATTAGCAGCCCGTGAAGGACGCAATGCCGTTAAAACTAAAGACTTTGCGGAAGCAGTAGAAAGAGTTGTAGCGGGTCTAGAAAAGAAAAGCCGAGTTCTAAATGATCATGAGAAAAAAATTGTTGCCTATCATGAAGTCGGACATGCCCTAGTTGGAGCCTTAACGCCAGGTAGCGGAAAAGTTGAAAAAATATCAATTATTCCCCGTGGCATGGCAGCTTTGGGTTATACCCTGCAAGTTCCAACTGAAGATCGGTTTCTGCTCAGTAAAGAAGAGATTCAAGCGCAAATTGCCACTTTATTAGGTGGGCGATCGGCTGAAGAAGTGATTTTTGGTAGCATTACCACTGGGGCAGCTAACGACCTGCAAAGAGCAACAGAACTAGCAGAGCAAATGGTAACTAGCTATGGCATGAGCAGTGTCTTAGGTCCTTTGGCATACCAGAAGAAGAATAATGACTTTTTAGGTGGAGGTATGAATGGAGGACGTAGCCTTAGTGCAAATACCTCAGAACTAATCGATCAAGAGATTAAAGATATTGTGGAAAAGGCACACGATCGCGCATTGGCAATCCTAAATCACAACCGATCGCTCCTAGAAAGCATTTCCGAAAAACTTTTGGAATCGGAAGTTATTGAAGGGGATTTGCTGCAATCATACTTAACCCAAGTAGTGGCTCCTTAATTTCTCAAACTTCCATATACTTTCTATTTGTCCGTATTTTGGATTGTTATGGGGCATAGCACACTTGAAGAATGCAACAATTTCAGGTGTGCTTTTGGTCACTAGTTGTCGTGATAACATAGATTAGGTTCATCTACTCATCGGGCAACACTCAACATATAGAGCCTGTTTCATATCTATTATGAGCAAGATGTATGATGCTTAGAAAATGCTAAATCCATACTCAAGTAGCCTAACAGATAAAGAATGGGAAATTATAGAACCATTGCTCCCAAAGAAAAAGCAAACTAGACCGCCAACTTGGACAAAAAGACAAATTTTAGACGGCATACTCTACCAACTCAAAAACGGTTGTAATTGGCGAGATATGCCCCGAGACTTACCACCATTCTCTACAGTCTATCGATACTACAAGGAGTGGAAAGATACAGGTACATTTACTGCGATTATGGAAACCTTGCATTCAACAGCCCGTGAACAGTCAAAAAAAATCAAAATGGACAACTTTAATCATCATTGACTCACAAGCAGTGAAAAATACTTGTAATGCAAGTATAGAATCCAAGGGCTTCTGCTCCTACAAAGCAACTAACGGGATCAAAAGACATTTAGCCGTTGACATACTGGGATTTCCTTTTTCACCTATTTAACAAGAGCAAATGTATCAGATGACCAAGGACTGATTGAGATGTTAACGATTAACATTGATTACTTCAAATCGAACCAGATGACATTACGCTAACTACGATATTGCTGGATAGTGGTTATCATATCGAGAAACTGATCCAAGAACTAGAGAAGATATATCCTGAGATTATGACTAAGATTAGGTTTGAAATTTCTCCTAAGGTATCAAAGCAACAGAAGGCAGAAAAAGGTCTGTCTGGGTTTGTAGTTGTGCCGACAAGGTGGGTAATTGAAAGGTCAAATGCTTGGGTTGAAAGATGCAAAATCTTAGTTAAGAACTTTGAGAGAACTCTCGTTAATGCTACAGCTAAACTCAATCTTTGCTTTATTCGTTTGATGCTAAAAAGAATTGCTACTCATGAGATATGAAACAGGCTCTATACAAAAGTGTGGAAAAATCTGTAACATTTGCTGAAGTTTTTACAGGCAGTCATTTTTACACCATAAAGGATAAAGCCCAAAAGCCTTGGCAAATGGATATACTACACATATCTGACGCACTACTAATATTTTTATTCCCTGCATTTTGCAAATAATCTTAATAATTGTCTGAAGCCATAATGAATAATTGTCAATAGGTTACAATGGGCGATCGCTGTTGGATTAATAATTAAATTGATAACTGATATTTGACTATGGCTCCCATCCCCAAATTATTGATTGCCAACCGCGGCGAGATTGCCCTGCGCATAATTAGAACCTGCGAAGAACTAGGTATTGCTACAGTTGCCGTACATTCTACTGCTGACCTTAAATCCCTCCATGTGCAACTTGCTACCGAATCTGTATGTATTGGTGATCCACCCAGTAATAGAAGCTATCTCAATATTCCTAATATTATTGCTGCTGCCCTCTCCCATAATGCCACCGCCATTCACCCCGGCTATGGGTTTTTGTCTGAAAGTGCTAAATTCGCCGAGATTTGTGCTGACCATAAATTAATTTTTATTGGACCTAGCCCCGCTTCAATTAGGGCAATGGGGGATAAATCCACAGCTAAAAAAACTATGCAACGGGCAGGTGTCCCCACAATTCCTGGCAGTGATGGGTTGATTGAGTCTGAAGACCAAGCATTAAAAGTTGCCGAAAGGGTAGGCTATCCCGTGATGGTTAAGGCAACTGCGGGTGGAGGTGGTCGAGGGATGCGCTATTGTTCCAGCCCCAGTGAATTGCTGAGACTATTAAAAGCGGCTCAGGGTGAAGCAGAAGCAGCCTTTGGTAATGCGGGAGTCTATATTGAAAAAATCATTGAAGAACCCCGTCATATTGAGTTTCAAATATTGGCAGACAGCTATGGTAATGTGATTCACCTTGGGGAAAGAGATTGCTCAATTCAACGTCGTCACCAAAAGCTATTAGAAGAAGCTCCGAGTTTTGCCTTGAATCCCAAATTGCGGGCGCAGATGGGTCATGCGGCGGTTAAAGCGGCTCAGGTTATTAATTATGTCGGTGTGGGTACTGTGGAATTTTTGCTGGATAAGTACGGCAAGTTTTACTTTATGGAAATGAATACCCGCATTCAGGTGGAACATCCTGTCACAGAGATGATTACAGGCATTGATCTAATTGCAGAGCAGTTACGGGTGGCGATGGGAGAAAAGCTCAGATTAACGCAAAAAGATGTAATTTTAACTGGTCATGCGATCGAATGTCGGATTAATGCCGAAGACCCCGATCATAATTTCCGTCCCCATCCTGGGAGAATTAGTGGCTATTTACCGCCGGGGGGGCCTGGGGTGAGAATGGATTCCCATGTTTATACTGACTATGACATTCCTCCCTATTATGATTCTTTAATTGGCAAGTTAATTGTCTGGGGAAGCGATCGCCCCGCCGCCATCAGAAGAATGAAACGGGCATTAATGGAATGTGCCATTACGGGGGTACCAACTACGATTAGTTTCCACCAAAAAATTCTGGATGATGATGCCTTTCAAAAGGGCAAGGTATTTACAAACTATGTGCAACTGCTGATGGAAAGACTAGGGTAGGTATTATTAAAAGTGGAAATTATTGATCGGGCGATCGCCGATTTAAATCCGATATTTACCCAAATTGACCTGCAAATCAAACATAATCTCCGTAAGGTTTTGCAAGTATTTCGGGATCATAAAGTCGGCACGCATCATTTTTCTAGTGTTTCTGGCTATGGACATCATGATTTAGGTCGTGAAGTAATTGATGCTGTCTTTGCTCAAGTGCTAGGGGCGGAATCTGCTGCGATAAGAGTCCAGTTTGTATCAGGAACCCATGCGATCGCCTGCTGTTTATTCGGAATTCTTCGCCCTGGGGATGAATTACTTTCCCTTGTCGGGGCGCCCTACGATACCCTTGAAGAAGTAATCGGACAGCATGGCTCTGGACAGGGTTCTCTGCGGGAATTTGGGATTAGCTATAGACAAGTCGATCTCACAGAATCGGGAGAAGTTGATTGGGATGCAGTGGCGATCGCCGTTAAGCCAGAAACTAAAATGGTATTAATTCAGCGATCGTGTGGTTATGCTTGGCGATCAAGTTTATCGATTCCTGAAATTGAGCGCATTATCAAATTAGTAAAACAGCAAAATCCCAATGTTGTCTGCTTTGTAGATAACTGCTATGGTGAATTTGTGGCTGATTTTGAACCAACCCAAGTCGGCGCAGATTTAATAGCTGGATCATTAATTAAAAATCTTGGTGGTACTATTGCCACTGCAGGTGGATATATTGCAGGCAGGCATGAGTATGTGGAAGCTGCTAGTTGTCGACTCACAGCACCAGGAATTGGCACTTCAGGGGGAGCAACCCTAGATCAAAATCGCCTATTTTTGCAAGGGCTTTTCCTCGCTCCGCAAATGGTTGGTGAAGCAATCAAATCTTCCCATTTAGCCTCATATATTTTTGATGCTTTGGGATATAAGGTTAATCCTTCGCCTTTTACGCCCCGCCGTGATGTAATTCAAGCGATTCAATTAGGTAGTGCTGAAAAAATTATTCAAGTATGTCGGGCAATTCAAAGATATTCACCCATAGATTCCTATGTCGATCCAGTCCCTGGTAATATGCCCGGCTATGTAAGTGAATTAGTAATGGCGGGTGGGACATTCATTGACGGTAGCACCTCTGAGCTTTCAGCCGATGCTCCGCTAAGAGAACCCTATACTATATTTATTCAAGGTGGTACCCATTGGACTCATCTGGCGATCGCTTTGGAAGAAGTAATTGCTAATCTTGGCTATGGTAATTCCTAGGGACTGCCCTATTAAATTCTCTGTTATCTATGATTCTTTTTTGGAGTTAACTTGTTTCACAATCCAGTAGCTAATCGATAGGGCAAATATGGCTAAGGCTAAGGAGGTTAAATCAGCACCTTGGGTTTTAGTATCAAAAATAATAATCTTACGGGCAACGGCTGTTAAAGAAGTAATAATTACTAGCTCTAGTTGAATGGAGTGATTGCGAAGGTAGGCAGTAATGTTCTCTAAAATTTCTAAGGCAACAAGAATATTTAAGAACAACCCAAAAACCTGAATTAGACTGACATTCAAGAATCCAAAAGGTGGACTTAGTATTTGTGTGGATAAAACTACGCACAATTCAATTACTGCAACTAGGGTAACAATTACCATTGCAATTGCTAATATCTTAGAAACTAGGTTCTCAACAAATTTAATAGCTTGAAGAAAACTGCGATCGCTACTAATCAGTTGCAAGAGCTTTGTCAGCATTTAGTTCTGCTATTACTTTAGATAATTATGAGAGTGCCTAGTAAATTGTATTGTAAACTTTATCGGCAGTTGATTATCTTAGTTGATTACGGAGAGCGATCGCACTTTTGAAATTAGGATTAAGTTTTAGGGTTTCATTAACTGCAGTACGAGCTTCAGGGTAACGCTTCATGGCGTATAGAGTCACACTTTTACCAAATAAAGATTCATAGGGTTCGACTCCACCCCGCAATGCTTCTCCAGCGATCGCCATATTAAATGCCTCGAGTGCTTCGGGATAACGATTCAAATCATAGAGAATTCTACCTGAGTTGTGCCAAGCTTCGGCAAAATCACTAGCAATATCTGTAGCTTTTCGATAGGAACTTAAAGCCATTTGCGGCTGCTTTAGTCGAGTATAGGCAATGCCTCGTTCAAACCATGAGTTATGCAGATTAGAGTCATACTTTAATGCTTGATCGTAGGCAGCGATCGCCTCTCTATACTTACCTAAACTAGAATAGACATTTCCCTTAGCATGCCAACCTTCAGCAAAATCGGGCTTAACCTGTATGGATTTATCAAAGGCATTCAGAGCCATCTCAGGATTCCCCTCATCCAAAAACCTCACCCCTTCATAATAAAAGGCATAACTTTCTTGATTAGCTACGGCAATATTGGGATTAGCTTGAATAATCTGGTTAGAACGATTAAATGCGACTCTAGCGTCTTTATATCTGCCGATGCGAGTATAGCCGATACCCTGCCCCTGCCAAAACAGAAAATCATCTTGGGCGATTTGTTCTCTGTATAGCAAGTTATAGGATAGCTGAGGGGCAAAGGCTGTAGCTTTGGTATAGGCATTGGACGCTTCACTATTACGACCTAAACGACGGAGATATACGCCACGATAAAACCACGCTGGTCCATAGCTACCATTGAGGCTAATAGCTTTATTAATACTCACTAGGGCATCCTCAGTTTTACCCAAGTCGCCTAAAGCGGTACCTTTATTGAACCAAAAAATATAATAATCCTGTGGTTGTAAGCGATTACTATTGCCTAAACGATTAATCCGATCAACTACCACGCCATCTCGGATTCCAATAGCTCGGTCATAGGCAGCGATCGCATCATCAAACCTTCTCAATCTTGCCAATGCTACTCCCAATCCATTCCATACCTGTGGGTCTTTTGTTGCACGGTCATCCCTAAGAGCTTGTCTAAAGCAATCAAGAGCCTCTTCATTATTATTCAAACGCAGTAGCCGACTCCCTCTGAGCTTATAATTGGCAGCTTGGGGTGGTAAAGAGCCAATGTTACACGCAATAACCGATTGACTATGTGCAATTGGAGGTATGTATAGTTCAGAAACTGTTAATAAAATTCCTGCGATCGCTAGTTTGAATAGTTTGGAGTTCATTAATTTATTGAATTGACTTATTGAGCTTCAGGGATTGAAAACTTAGAGGGGGGAGTAGGCTCTCTAACAGGCTGAGGAGCAGGTGTATAGGAATTGGTGGGTGGGGCAGTATATTCACTATCCACAATCGCTTTTGGTGGCACTATGGGTTTTGGTGCAGTAGCAGAAGCAATTTCAGTATTGGCTTTATCAGCGATCCACTGAGTTTTTCTTTGCCAATAGGGAGTGGCAATTTTTTTAGAAGCATTGAGGGCATTTTTCCAGTTTTTAGATTTGTAAGCAGAGTTTGCCTCATTAAAAGCTAGTTTATCCTGCTCCCATTGCTTTTGATACTTGACCAATACTGTATTAACTTTGTTCCGCAGAGGGCTACTTTCAGGTATTTGGGTGGCTAAGGTGGCAATATCATTGGGGTCTTCGCCACTGGCAATTTTTGCTTGGACTTGATCTAAAACCTGTACCTGTTGGAGTAATGCCTCTGCCTGTTGATCCTTAGCTTTATTCTCAGATTTATATTCAGAAAGTCCAGATGGAGAGGGAGCCGACACACTATCATTAACCTGATATAACTTATGCACGGCAATCCCACTAATTATTGCGAGTATAGTGATCGCTCCCCCAATTAATCTCCTATTAGTAACTTGATTAATAAATGTCTGGGCTTTTGTGGTTGTCAATGTTTCTGTGAGCGCAGTTGTGGAACTAGATTCAGCTATAGTTGGCTGTGAAGAGTTAGATATTTCTAGTTGCGTAGGTTGAGTTGAAGCAGATATTTCTATATCAGTGGTTAAGTTTTGATTTTGATTATTTAACAGTATGGCTGTGGATTGATTGCTTAAAGCTTTCTCATGGTTGGCGGAATAGTTACTGGAATTGTTTTGAGAAGCGATCGCTACAGATTCTAAATCCTTTAATACTGCTGTAGCAGAGGGATAACGTTGCCGAAAATCATAGCGCACCATCTTATCTAAAATGTTAGCTAAATCGGGGGAAATTTCCACCAAGTTAGACCACTCCAGTTCTAGGGTTTGGGGATTTTTTGGGATAAACTCTGGGTCTAAACCAGTCAGAGCTTGAATGGCAATTACCCCAACGGCATAAATATCGCTATTAACCTGAGGGTGTCCATTAGCTTGCTCACTGGGCATATAGCCAGATGTCCCAATCGTAATCGTGGATTTAGCCCGTTTAGAATTAGTAATGACTTGGGTGTAAATTTGCTTAACTGCGCCAAAATCAATTAAAACAATTTTTCCATCTTGATTACGCCGAATTAAGTTCTCAGGTTTGAGGTCTCGGTGAATTACCTTTTGCTCATGCACAAATTCAAGGATACCCAATATATCTTGGAGTAAATTAATCACCTGTGCTTGGCTCCACGGCTTACCATTAACTAGCTCTTGATCCAGTCCATGCCCTTCAATAAATTCTTGAACTAAGTAAAACTGTTGATCTTCTTCAAAATTGGCGAGTAGGCGAGGAATTTGGTCGTTATTACCTAGGCGATGAAGAACCTTTGCCTCGCTGTCAAATAGGCGACGGGCTATGTCTAAAATTTCAGGATCGGTTGATTGAGGTTTAAGATGCTTGACCACACAGCAGTGGTGATCGGGTAACTGTAAATCTTCTGCTAAATATGTTTCTCCAAATCCACCTGAGCCAAGGCGGCTAATGATGCTATACCGTCCACCTAGTTTTGTTTTTAGCATATTGTTTGTGGCATAAAAATTGTCAAGTCTGGTATGAACGAAGTTTGGTTTTGGTCAAGTCCAGTTTACTGTATCAATAACTCTGTAAAACTCCCTAGTGTATAACTTGCTCCATTGCCAGAAATTCAAATTACAATTCCAGTCCCAGAGTTTAAATAAAACTACGATAAACACTAGTTATTTAAGTACTATAATGATTTATATATTTAGCCCGTAATTTAACTATGCCCATAGCCCACAACATTACCGAATTGGTAGGACATACGCCCCTTGTGCAGCTAAATCGCATACCCCAATCGGAAGGATGTGTTGCCCAAATCGTGTTGAAGTTGGAAAGTATGAATCCCTCTGCCTCTGTGAAAGATCGGATTGGTGTAGCCATGATTAATGCCGCCGAAGAAAAGGGCTTAATTATCCCCACAAGAACAACTTTAGTTGAACCCACCTCAGGTAATACGGGAATCGCTTTAGCTATGGCAGCCGCCGCTAAGGGTTATGAACTAATATTGACTATGCCTGAGACTATGAGCCTTGAACGGAGGGCAATGTTACGAGGTTATGGGGCAAAGCTGGAACTAACTCCGGGTATAGAAGGAATGAGAGGAGCGATCGCCCGTGCTGAAGAAATAGCCCGCACCTTTCCCAATGCCTATATGTTGCAACAGTTTCGTAATCCTGCCAATCCTGAAATTCATCGTCTGACTACGGCGGTCGAAATCTGGGATGATGACAGATGGTAATGTTGACATTTTAATTGCTGGAGTTGGTACTGGTGGCACAATTACTGGAGTAGCACAGGGTATCAAACCCCTTAAGCCGAGTTTTCAAGCGATCGCTGTGGAACCAGTCAATAGTCAAGTCTTAGTAGGTGGTAATCCCGGTAGTCATAAGATTCAAGGCATCGGGGCGGGATTTGTGCCTGAAGTATTGCAGCAGAATTTAATTGATGAGGTTATTGCGATTTCCGATGATGAGGCGATCGTCTATGGACGCAGATTGGTAAGTGAGGAAGGTTTACTGTCAGGGATTTCTTCGGGGGCAGCGTTAGCAGCAGCAATTAAAGTAGGGAAACGTCCACAAAATGCTGGCAAGTTAATAGTTGTAGTGCAACCTAGCTTTGGCGAAAGATATTTAAGTACTGCCTTATTTGAAGACCCCAGATATATTGCCGTTTCCACTCACTCTTAATTCATCCCAATAACCCATGCTAGATAACCTTATTGCGGATTTTCGGGTGATATTTGAGCGTGATCCTGCGGCTCGATCTAGCTTAGAAGTATTGCTATGTTACCCCGGCTTTCATGTCCTTGCGGTTCATCGTCTTTGTCATTGGCTTTACCTGATTAATATTCCTGTACTACCAAGATTTATCGCCTACATTGTGCGTTTTTTCACGGGAGTAGAAATTCATCCGGGGGCAAAAATTGGCAAGGGTGTATTTATCGATCATGGGGTTGGGGTGGTAATTGGTGAAACTGCCATAATTGGCGGCTATGCCTTAATTTATCAGGGTGTAACCTTGGGTGGCACAGGTAAAGAGGTGGGTAAGCGGCATCCTAGTATTGGCGAAAATGTCATATTAGGAGCAGGGGCAAAGATATTAGGAAATATTGAAATTGGCGATCGCTCTTGTATTGGGGCAGGTTCTGTGGTGTTGCAAAGCATTCCTCCCGACTGCACGGTGGTGGGGGTACCAGGGAGGATTGTGCGCGATCGCAAGTTGGATGATGTGAATATTAATAAGATGCCTGATCCTGAAGCGGAAATTATTAAAATTCTCTTCGAGCGGATCAAAGTTTTAGAAGGAGAGGCTGCTAGAGTTCCTGTGACCCTAGTTCTTAATGATATTCATGGTGATGGCAGAATAGCAGAAGATCAGAAGGAAAGAGCCATCTCTAATACCCAGATTCAAAGTTTTCTAGATGGGGCGGGAATCTAAAGTAAAAACTTGGTTTGAGTGGTGAAACCTAAATTTAGCCAGTTCGCTGGGCGTATAGCCAGATGTATTATATCAACTGCCATAAAACGGAGGTAAGTTGAAACCTACCTCCCAAATTTTCTTTCTTTAATAAGAACTATCTTTTTGCCATTTTTTTCTTAGCTTGCTTAAATGCCCAAACTGCTCCCATAGCACCTAAACCTAAAGCAGGATCAAACTCAAAAGGGACAGCCGTTGTAGTTACCAATTCGGCGTTGCTGATCTTAAGTGCAGAAGTAACGTTATTATCACCAATATCGACTACTCCTAGTCCCACGGTATAGGTACCAGATTTAGTAAAGGTATAGCTGAAGGGGGTAGTCCCCGTTTCATTGGCAAAGAAACTAGAGGAATTAAGCGCATTAGACACATCAGCCAATGTGATTACCGAGCCATTGACAAGTAAGAAAGAATAGTCGATGTTCAATAAATCATTGGTGAGGAAGTTATAGTCAAAGGTTAATTTATCCCCACCATTGGCATTAAAGGTGAATTTTAGTGCCGAACCTTCATAGGCAAAATCAGATGTATCTAGGGATGTAGCACTAAGACCTAAAAAATCTTGCAAAGTTGTGCTAAAAAAGGCATCGGTGGCTGGGACGGTTCCAGTAAAGCTAAATGTGCCATTATTAGCGGGAAAGTCGTCAGAATTTAAACCATCCGTGGATAGGTTAGCACTTCCTACGCTTGGCGTAGTTACATCGCCAGATGACGACCAAGTTGAAAAGTTAATTCCCACAGCATAGGAAGGATTAGCAGCGATCGCTAAGTTTATAAAACCCAGGGCAGCAGACATCAAGACTGAGGTTTTCGGCATTGTTGAAGTTTTCATGGATAGTTAAAAATAAAGTTAAATTACTGGTGGCGAACTAGAATACAAAATTGCTGGAACTGGCTAATGTAGTCGAGTTAACTTTTTGAACGGTAACCAGTGGGGCAGAGCGGAACGCTGAACCTGCAAAACCATCTAGGTCAATCAATACATTAGTATCATTACCTGAAGTTCCAAAGCTTAAATAGCCTTGGCTTATAGCATTTGTATAGTTCAATCCGCTTAATCCTGCACTTTGGAATAGTGAAGTGAGAACAATCTGATCGGCTCCAGAAGTAAAGTCGGTAATCGTATCTTTACCATCTTTAGTACTTGTAAACACAAACTTATCGCTGCCAAGACCACCCGTAAGCGTATCTGCCCCTTGATAGCCCGTAATAATATCGTTGCCAGAAGTACCGATAAGGGTGTCACGTCCTGGCGTTCCGTTAATTAGGTTTGAGGCTATGTTAAACCGAGCCAAGATGGGGTCGTGGTCGCTAGTCTGACTGGCAAATTCAGAATTGACGTGAACCACATCAACTCCATCTAAGTTATTGACAAGATTGCCGCTTGCAAGAATGTGATCCAAATCTTGAGAATTACCTTCAAAAACGTAATCGTACTGTTCGTTAGCGGGTAGAGTTGAAACTAGATCGGTCAGTCCAGCACTCTTAAGTATGTTTAAGGGGTTGGAGAAACTGAAATCATTCAAGTCTCCTGCAACTATGACATTGGCATTGGGATTGACATTCAAAATATCTCTGACAAAGTTTTTGACGATAGTTGCCTGTTGATTGCGCTGGACTTCGCTGCTTAGTACTGGCGGCTGATTGGGTCCGTATAAAGGTTGGTCACCACCTTTGGAATTAAAGTGGTTGTCAATGACATAAACACTTTGACCATTAAAGGTGAATTGACCGACTAGAGGTTTGCGACTGGAATCAAAAGCAGAGTTGGTAGGATCGATCAATCCAGAGGATGCAGAGAGGGTGGGAACTCCAGATACGTTGGTTACAGTGGTGTTAGAGGTTGATGTACCGCCAGCAATATCCACGAAAGAGACTCGATTGGGATTAAACAGGAAAGCTGGGCGAATATTTCCACCTGGTTCGCCGCCATTGGTACCATCAACTGGATTGACTTGTCTGAATTGGTAAGTAGGTCCGCCAGCAGCAGCGATCGCATTGATTAGAGTTTGTAGAGTTGTACTCGCATCGACAACGCCGTTGTTGGTAGCCCCATTATTATCTTGAATCTCCTGCAAATTAATAATGTCAGGGGATTTGAGATTGTTAACAATCTGAGATGCCAAAGCATTGAATTTAGCTGCACCGTCGCCTATGTCGAGATTCTCGACGTTGAATGTAGCTACTGTCAGTTGATTGGCAGTGGGAGCGAGGTTGGTTACTTCCTTTTGTAATGTGCTGGGGGTAGCCACAGATAGGGATGTTGGCAATACCTCAAAGTTACTAAAGCTATAGTCAACTACTCCCGTAATCGTATTGAAGGTGGTTCCTAGGTTAAGATTTGCCGTGCTACCAGAGGTTAAAAGAGCAGGATCAATTTGAATGCGCTCGGGATTAAAGTCATTGGCACTTAAACCTATACCTCCTCGAGCGGTTTTTCCTGTCGCATTTGCTCCATTGTCAGACAATACCCAGATTTCCCCAAAATTATTAGTTGGGCTAACGGATACGGCATTATTGATCTGTACCCGCATACCTTCAAGACTCTCATAGAAGTCGATACCGTCTTGGGCGGGATCGAATATGCCAGAGGTTTCGACATTGGTGGCATCGTTTTCAATTACCGATGTGGGAATTGTGCGACCGCCATTGCCTAAAATTGTTGCCGTGGGTAAGGCATTGCCGCTAGAGAGTTTGGTTATGGATGGGCTAGTAATTTCTGTGGTTGTGAGGTTATTGGCATTGTTACCGGGACGAAACTCGGATACTTTACCGTTTACTAATATAGAGTCACCTATTGCTACTGTAGGAGCAGAGGAAGTGAAGACAAAAATAGCTTCAGAGGTAGCATCGTTATTGTCAGGGTTGGGGTCTTGGAAGTAGAAGCCATTACTTCTAAGTGCCGTAACAATTCCCGCCACGCCTGTAACGTTTTGACCGACCAGGGGAGAGATGTGAGCAGCACCTTGGATATCGTGAATGGCAACCTGAGGAGCCCCGATAGTAACGATTTCGCTGCGAGACTTTTGGAAGTTAGGCTTATCGGGTATATCGCTGCCAGCTAATCCAGTATTGTAAAAATCAGTAGTACCGTTATCAACCAACAGTTGAATTTGAGAATTACTGTCTAGGTTATCTGGAACGGAAACAATGGATTCAAAGCTTCCACCAGAATTAAGGGCAGTTAGGTTTGCACTTCTCAAAACAGGAGTATCGGCAGCATTACCTGTCCAAGTATAGAGGCGGAAGTCGAAGGGTGGGACTCCCGTAGCATCACCTGCTGGTCCAGCAATGATTACATATTGGTTGTTAGCATTTTTAGCAATTTCGCGAATACCCCGTCCGCCTAAATCCAGTTGGATGGGTGCGCCAAAGGTGGCAGAACCTAGGGTACCGCCATTATTAGAACTTAAAAGAGAGGTAAAGTTGGTTACAGGAACAATTAAGGCTTTGGTGCGTCCAGAGGTTGGTTCTTGCGGAGCGCGGAAGGAAACGTAGGCTGTGATATTGTCTGGAGCAAAGACCAATCCTTCGATATTGTAACCATCAGACTGCTTAGAACCTACGCCAGAGGCGGCACTTGCATCAAGACCGAAGAAGTTTGCCCCTAAACCATGAACGTTGTTTTTATCCCAATTGATGATGTCTTCGCGGAGATAGTCGTACCTACCAGCAAAGCTAAGGGTCGTGTTCGCTCCTGAACCTGATATATCCGTGCCAAAAATGCGATCGCGATTGGGGCGGGAGTTGCCAGAGTCACTATTACTTTCAGAACCGAGCCAGAAAATGCGATTACCTAATTTAGCCGATGCTTCAATATCTACTTCACGGGGAATTCCACCAGAAAGGTCAGTTAAGCCCAAGGAAGAAGTAAAGTCAAAACTATTGAGGGGCAATCCAGAATTCTGGCGATCGTAGAGGCGTAGTCCTTGATTTTCATCGTCTGCAACCAACATATAGTTAGCATCAATGGCGATCGCCGTCGAAGCATTTGCAGCACCAGTTAAAAAGCGGGTTGTGGATGGATTAACAGAGGCAGCCGATGCAGCGTAGTTAATAATGTAGGTGCTGGTTTGGGCTCCATCGCTTACGGTGACAGTAATATTAGCAAGTCCTACACCAACGGGATTAATTTTAAGGTTGCGAGTTGCGCCAGTGCCAGTCAAGTTTGAAGTCAAGCTTGCATCGGTGACAACACTTTGATTATTGCTAGTTACAGTAACGGTGAGGTTGCCAACGGGAGTATCGGTATCGGCGATCGCAAAATCAATGCCGAAGTTTTTAGCTGGATCAGTGGGATCGTTAATGACACCGCTAACTAACCCTGAGCCAGAAACTGGTAATGAGTTCAAACTACCACCATCAAGGAAGTTAGTCGTTGTTGTCGTGTTTACCTGAATGGTTGGGGCGGCACCAGGTTGATCGTTATCCGTAATATTCGCCGTAACCGAGTTGATGGTGATGTTGTTGTAATTAGCATCGCTACTGGTAGTACTGAAAGTAATTGTGCCAGTGTGGTTTCCTTCAAATACGCTGTCATCCACAGCAGATACGGTGACGGTTTGGGGTGTAAACCAATTGGCAGAAGTAAATGTCAGAGTACTTGGATTGTTAGTTGTTTGCGTCCCACCATTAATAGCGATGGTGACATTACTGGCAGGCTGGGTTCTTAAAACGACATTGTAAGTATCTGTAGCCCCGCCCTCAGTAATGTTCGTGATTCCGCCAGATTGGAAGATATTGACACCAGCACTCAGGTTATAAACACCGGGGTTGCCAACATCCCCATTGGCTGAGGTTTGAGAATTTTGAGCATCATTGACAGCCGAAAGTTGCCAACTGGTATTAATGGTTGTGGGTTCAAGATTTGTGATGGGTGTCCAACCACTGAAACCTTGGGTGCGGATCGTACCTGCATAGGTCTGATCGCCGTAGGTGAGGCGATCAACAAGGTTGTTGCTAGCATCGTAAACGTTGATCTCGTCTGCACGCCCTAAGTTTTGGTTAAGTCCGCCAATCACCTTCACGGTATTGGGTAAATTCCAAGCGGTACGAAAAGCGGCGGCATCGCTCTCAGTCAGGATTACAGACTCTCCAGCTTGCACAATCCCAAAAGCGCTCAGCGAAAAGGAACCAGCTGTGCGTGAGTTATCATCAAAGCTCCAACCTGCAAAGTCTACGGTGCTAGTGCCAAGGTTCGTAAATTCGACAAATTCCCCGCCAGTACTGGATGGGTTGTACATATACTCAGTGATTTGAATGGCAGACTCGTTATCGGCGATCGCAATATTCTGAGTAGTTGTATTGCCTAAAGTGATGCCACCAGAAGGATTGCTGATCGTTAATATGGCAGTTTCCGTGCCTTCGATCGCTGCGTCATCAACAATGGTAAAGGTTACAGAGCCTTGGGTTTGACCATCGGGAATGGTAATTGTGGTATTGCTGAGGTTGTAATCGCCCGTACTGATCCCAGTTCCAGTAACACCTAAGTTAACAGTTTGAGCGCCTGTAACTGCACCAGAGGCAGTGGCGGTGACCGTGATTTGAGTTGTACCTGCTTCAGTACCAGCGTTAGAACTTACCGATAGGTTAACAGTGGGAGTTACTGCCCCAATAGTGAAAGTACCACTGAAATTGGTGGTGTCAGAATTGCTCTTAGTCCAGTTACTTGTGGTATTAATTGCAGTTCTAGCTTCTGCCACTGATGCAAAGGATGTTGGTCCCGTGTAACGGGCATTGTCAAACTCAGCCGACGTATTACCTACTGCTACTGCATTAACTCCATCTGTCAAACCCGTTGGTAAAGCAGTGGTATTAGAATCTGCTGCGTTGGCATCAAAGGTTGAACGATTGATAGTAACAGCAGCTAAAAAAGTGGGGTTAGTACTGGTTGTTGAACTGCCCGAACCAGTTAAGGTACCCTGAAATGCAATCAGCGAGTCCCCAGATGTTGATAATGCAAAGCTTGTACCACCACTAACATTCGTCCAGTTAGTGTTTGAGGTTCCGTCAATATATGTAATAACCGTTCCAACAGTTAAGGCTGAAGCTGCTACATATTGCAAAACCCCTTCGCCTGTCCGCAAAGAGCCAGAAGACAGAAAGCCATTGTCTGTGACATTAATAATAGTTCCAGCGTCAATATCTTTAAGGAGAACGAAGGAGAAGGTGTCGGGGTTATCTGCAATGAGACTGAGAAACGCAATATCGCCAGAAGAGAGAGTAGTTGCCATGGGTAGATTTGTAAGTGTCCGTTGGTAGGTTTTCTGTCAAGAGCAGAACGCAAGTACTATAAAATCTGCTTAAAATTGACGTAATTATTAAGAGCTTTATATTGAATGACAAAAAGAATTGTAAATGAACAATCTTGCCCATAAATTAAGGTGCCTTTAAGGTTTAGTAAAATTTAGTTTTCATCAAAGTTAGAAATTCTGCCCTCAAATTTACAAAATATTGACAGAGGGGTGCTTGAGGGCTACGCCCCCGATCGGAATCATAAATAATCTGCAACTAGTTCGGCGCACCTTCCACTTTCTTCTTGCTGGGGCGTTTGCGTTCCGATTTCTTCTTAAAACCGATCGCTTGAGCAGCATCACTATCCGAACCAAATTGTCCTTTTACCGATTCTTTCATAGCTAAAACGGCATTGTGAAAGTTCCATTCGGCTTGCTTACTCTTATCGGCGGCAGCTTTGAATAATGCTTGTTTTTCGGTTTCTTCACTTTGGCTTGCCAGCATTTCATTATATGCCTTTTGCAAAGCTTCAGGTGTGGCTTCGGGACGAGTAGTAACATAGCCTACAACGGTTTTGAGTCCATTGAATGAGTCGATGTCTTGCTTAATTGTGTTAGGTAAAATGCGACGAGAAGTATCTGGTACAGGCATATTGGTATTATTTTTAATAACAGTAATACTAGATTAGCAAATAATGTTTTTGGATAATTCGTAAATGCTTAATGATTGTCAAACAATCCTTCTGTAGTGCTTGCAAATACTATGCGATTACCAAACAATCCTTCTGTATTACTTGCAAATGCTATGCGATTAAAATATTTGGATCAAATAAGACTTTCAGCGTTGAGGCTACGCCCCTTGACCCATTTAATTAGGTTGATTCCTAGAGTGGGAAGGGAGTAAGTATTCTTAAAGCAGTTCGGTTTGAGCGGGGAAGCCCAAATGACGATAGGCAGCAGGCGTGACCATCCTCCCTCGGTTGGTACGGTTGAGATAGCCAATTTGTAAAAGATAGGGTTCATAAACTTCTTCGATGGTTTGAGTATCTTCCCCCGTTGATGCTGCCATAGTTTCTAATCCTACGGGTCCACCGTTAAAGTTTTCAATGATCATAGTTAAAAGCTTGCGGTCAATCCAGTCTAGTCCACGGGGATCGACATTAAATAGTTCTAGGGCATCATTGGCGATCGCACCAGTAATTTCACCAGTGGCTTTAACTTGGGTATAGTCTCGGACTCGCTTGAGCAGTCGATTAGCAATTCTGGGAGTTCCCCTAGAGCGGCGGGCAATTTCCGTGGCACCTTCAGGATCGATTACGGTTTCTAGTAATTTGGCAGTGCGGGTCACAATTTCCGTGAGTTCATCGACTTCATAAAATCTAAGATGCTGAATAAAACCAAAGCGATCGCGCAGGGGAGCCGATAATGCACCAATCCTCGTAGTTGCCCCAATCAAAGTAAATTTATTTAAGCTCACACTCCGAATCCGAGCTGAAGTTCCCTTCCCAATCGTGACATCTAGTCTAAAATCCTCCATGGCAGAATAGAGAATTTCTTCTGTCACCTTGGGCAAACGATGAATTTCATCTATAAATAGAATGTCGCCCGGTTGCAAAGCTACTAATAAGCCCGCCACATCCCTTGGACGTTCTAAGGCTGGAGCAGAGGTAATCTTACATTGCACCCCCATTTCTGCTGCCACAATTAAAGCGAGGGATGTTTTCCCTAAACCCGCCGAACCATAAAATAGGAGATGATCTAAGGGAGCGTTGCGAGATTTTGCGGCGGCGATCGCAATATTCAATAATTCTTTTAGTGCCTTTTGCCCAATGTAATCAGCTAAAGTTTGGGGACGAATGGTCTGCTCCACTTTTGCTTCGGGAGATGCCGTCGATTCACTAGATTCGCTAATTTTTTCAGCTGTAGTTGCCTCGGCAGTAAGTAAAGATGGTAGTTCACTGGCTTTGGGACTAGGATTAGCTTCTGTCTTTTTAATCTTAGGAGGCTTTTCAGGGGTACCAGAGTTGTTCTGCCTAGAGGAAATAATCGCCATAGCTTTATAGCTTTATTTAATAAGTTTGTGTCAAGATTTTGTAAAGAGAAATAATCTGCCCACCCAGTTGGTTTTGACTATATAACCTCAGTATCTTTTTGCGGGCATTTTCACCTAAAACTTTGCATTGGTGGGGATTACAGATTAAATACTGAATAGTGGCGGCTAAGGTAGCAGCATCTCCGGGATTGAAGGCTACAGCCTCTAGATCATTCATAAATAGTTCGGCGGCTCCCCCTGCCCTAGCAACGATTACAGGTTTACCACATGCCATAGCTTCAGCGATCGCATAACCAAAGGGTTCGGGCTTGGTACTGGCATTAACTACTATATCCAACCATAGATAAATATCTGCCATATTGGGTTGAAATCCGATAAAACTCACCTTACTGGTAATGCCTAAGTCCGCCGCCAGATTTTGCAATTCCTGTAGAGAATACCCACCACTAACACTTGTACCAATAATATAAAAGTGAATATCTAAACTAGGGCGATCGCGGGCAATAATTGCCGCAGATTCTAGGAAAATATCATGTCCCTTCCCTCGGGCAAAATTTGCCACCAATCCCACTTTAATGGATTTAACGGAAGTATCAATACCTGCTAGTGCCAGAGGTCGATAGGCTCTAGGGTAAAAATAATCCGTATCCACAGAGTTAAAAATCACCTTAGTAGTGAGTTTAGGAAAAATGCGGCGGGCATCATTACCAACTGCTTCGGAACAGGCGATCGCAATTTTGACACGGGGACTGTACCACCTTAAAGCTGAGGCAATAAATCCACTGCGGCTATAAAAATTTTGTATATGCCAAATGATCGGAAGGTTCAGATTTGCCATCGCCGTAAGCACATGGGAATGGATACCATTACAGTGCAGAATATCGGGCTTAATCTCCCTAACTAATGCCCGAAATTGGTTTAAATATTTCCCGATCGCTCCCCAAGCACCGAATAGGGCAAATAATAGCTTTAATCCACTTAAATTTTCTCTAGTACAGCGATCGCCCAACTCATAAACTTGATCGGGAATTGGCAGAATACTAACTTTTACTCCCAATTTCTGGGCTGCATCAACTAAATTCCCCTCATTGCCTACAATTAAATGAATATCTATATCTGGGTCTTCATACTGGAGTGCCGACATCATAGTCAGCAACATTTTTTCCGAGCCGCCCAATGTCCCCACAGGATTAACAAATACTACGATCATGAAATCATGCTGAACATAAGTTGATCTAGTTTAAAACAGTTTAGATACAGTTTAAATATAGTTGTTCAATATACTTGCAGTCCTAAGTTTCA